>NZ_OY776217.1:2950003-3270004 GCF_963675455.1 Emcibacter sp.
AACCGGCAGCATTCTCGCCTGCCTCGGCGTTACCCTCAACGCACAAACGTTTTTTATCCCTTCTTCTAATACCTACAAAGACCTGTTTCCCTGCGGCTCCCATCCCCTGACGGACACTCAATGGAGTACAGATAACACCACCATCATCCATGATGGACTGGAAGCCAGTCGAAGCTACAAAACGGAATTTATAGCGCATTACCAGGAACTTCTCGACCAGCTACAGGTGTGCTGTTATTCCCAGTGTGACAATTGCGGCAATTGTTCCAAATGTGTCAGAACATCAGTCATTCTTTATGTCCTGGGTAAAAAATCCAGAAGCCTGCCGGACTTCAGCATCCATGGTGATCTGGACCAGATGAAACCGGTAGATTCCGGCACCCTGACCTATATGGACGATTTCATCACCTTCATGCACAAACACGGTCGGCATGATCTGATGAAAAAGCTCATAAAGATGAAAAGAAAATATATTATCTCATACAATATGGCGTTGCTGGGCAAAACAATCCTGGGCAGCCGCGGCAGGAAATTGAAACAAAATCTGTTCCCCAAGCCGTGGGCGGCCTACCGGACGGGACTGACGCCCCGAAATTCAATTCTCGACGACTGACAGGCAGTGAAATAGCACACCGGGGATCATCACAAACAATTTATCAGCTTTGTTGATAATTAATAAACCTATTATGGTCTAATATATTCGAAATAAAAGTGGAATAAGAAGACACTAACAGGAAATATTCGTGAGGAACTGAGGAAATGTCGGAAACTTCTTCAAATAAAGAAGAAATCAGAATATCGGAAATAACCCTGACCGAACATGCCGGTTATCAGGAACTTTCCGCAAATCTTGATGGCGAACATATCTGGTTCCGTTTTCCCACTGACATCAAACTTACGGCCAGACCGGAGATTTTTATCCCCTTCTGTCTTTTCGAAGCCATGCTGCATGGCTGTCCAATCGTTATCGATCCCGCATTCCCTGTTTCCGAAAATGTCGTCAAGAATTTTGAAGAGATCCAGAATATCTACAGCAACTGGAACAGCGATCTGACCAAAATCGAACTGATAGCACACACCGAAAAAATCGCTGACACGACGGATGATGTATATTGCTGTTATTCCGGCGGCATCGACAGCACCTATACCTATGCAAAATACCGGGATCAGATCACCCACCTCCTGCTGATCCAGGGATTTGACAATTTCGAGAATGAAGAAGGATGGCAACAGAGTATCCGCGACCGGCAGGCCTTCGCAGATCAGGAAAACAAAAAACTGATTACGGTTGCCAACAATGCCCGCGGTTTTCTGGAGCGTCGCAGACTGCCCTGGAGCCCGGTGCATGGCGCCATTCTGGCCTGTAGCGGAGTAACCCTGAATGCAAAAACTTTTTACATTCCCTCCTCTTTTACCTATGACAGCCTGTTTCCCTGGGGATCACACCCCCTGCTGGACATCCTCTGGAACACGGAAGTAACTAAAATAGTCCATGACGGCCTGGAAGCCACCAGAAGCCAGAAAACAGAATATCTGGCTCAGTACCAGGACCTGCTGGACCAGTTGCAGGTCTGCTGGCGTTCGGCCGGCACCAACTGCGGCAACTGCCCGAAATGTGTCCGTACGTCCGTTACCCTGGATGTGTTGGGGAAAAGCTCCGCCAAAATACCGGATTTCAAGACCCACGCGGATATAAATTATCTCAAGCCCTCCTCGACAGGAACATTACCCTTCGTGGAAGATCTTATCTATTTTACCCATCGACATGGGGCGCATGCGCTGGAGAAAAAACTTAAAAAATTCCGACGCCATTTCATCATAAAGAACAGCAGTACCGACCTGATTAAGGCCATTTTAGGCGGCTGGAGTCGCAACCTGTACAGAAAACTTTTTCCGCGAACATGGGAAAAATATCGGACCGGCTATCATGCTCGTCAATCTATACTTGACGAATAAAGCAGACAGTCGTTTCATTTTAAAAAACACTACAGGTTATCGGAATGGCAAACCTCGGCAAAACCATATATGTCTATAAGTTATGCAAATCCAAGGCAGACCAGGGACACTCTTCCGTGCTCCGCCAGTTCATGGAAATGGCGTGGCTCCGGGCGACAACTGGCATCAGTTACGCCACCTATCATTACGCCCGTATGTGGCGCAGGGATGCAGACTGGCAGTATAAGACCGGTTTCATGTCCATGAAGCAGTATAAAAAGGAAGTCTGGCGCCTGAATGATCGGAAATTCCACGGGGTTTCCCAGTATAAGCCTCTGGAAAAAGCCTATTTCAGACTTTTCGCCTTAAAAACCCCACCCTATCTGGGCTTTTTTCATATAACGAGCGGCAAGACACCGGAAGGCAACACGCTCTCCAGCCAGCAGGATCTGGAAACATTTCTGGCCAATAAGGCGGGAAAGATGATTTGCTTCAAAAAAGTGGAGGGTCATGGCGGCCGTGGGTTCATGGCGTTCAAGATAATTCCGGGGAACGACGCCCCGCTTCTTCAACAACCTGGCAGCGAAGATCAATACACCATCGGTGAGCTCTATGGTATACTGGCAACTGAGCCCGATGGCTGGCTGATTGAAGAATATCTAGTCCAGCACCCGGAAATGGCCCGACTGAACAGTTCGAGCGTCAATACCCTGCGCATGCATGTTTATCAGGACAGCAATAACAAAATTCATATACTCGGCACCCGGTTACGCGTCGGCGCCGCCGGTTCCCTTGTGGACAACAACGAACTTGGGGGCATAAGCGCCAACGTCAATATCGAAACCGGCGTAGTGGAACTGGCCTATCACTATTCACCTGAGATGAATACAATAACCCATCACCCCGACAGCGGGGAACAGGTGGTCGGTTTTGTCGTACCCTACTGGGAAGAAGCAAAAAACATCGGTGCGGATGCCCTCAGGCACATGCCAAAAACCAGGTTCCTTGGCCTGGATATTGCCATTACCGAACAGGGTCCGGTCATGATCGAGATGAATATCGAACCCAGCATGAATGGCCTCTCGACAGCAGAGACACCAATTAGACATATTTTTAGAACCTGATACAGGCGTTTATAATGATAAAAAAAATAAAATTTGTGTACGGATTATGCAAAACACATGCAGATGAGGGGCATTCTTCAGTAGCCAGACAGATTTTCGAGATGATCTGGTTAAGGATTACAACAGGCATCAACTATGCCACTTATCATCATGCCCGAATGTGGCGCAAGGGGATAAGCTGGCACTATAAAACCGGATTCACATCACCGGCGGACTATCGAAAGCTGGTCAACAGGTTGAACCGGGGTAAATATCACGGGGTTTCCCAGTACAAGTCTCTGGAAAAAGCCTTTTTCAATCATTTCAACCTGCCGACCCCCAGATACCTCGGCACTTTCCACGAGAAACACGGCCAGACAGCGGCCGGAGCCGATCTTTGTACCCTGGAAGAATTTGAACGTTTTCTACTGCCATTTGCCGGAGAAAAGCTCTGCATTAAAAAAGTTGTCGGTTACGGCGGCAGCGGCTTCAAGGCTTATGAAATTTCCCTGGAAGGCGAACAGGTCGTTTTGAAAAAGCTTTCCAGTGAAGAGAGCTATCCCGCTCACAAAGTATATGAAACACTTATCGAAGAGAATCCGGACGGTTGGGTTGTTGAGGAATATATGACCCAGCACCCGATCATGTCCAGGCTCAATCCAACCAGCGTCAATACCATCCGCATGTATGTCTATGAAGACAAGTCCGGCGACATAAAAATTATTGGCACCAGGATCCGAATCGGCAGGGCCGGCTCGCTGGTGGATAATACCGAAGCCGGCGGTTTCAGCGGCAATATAAATCCCGAAACAGGTGTTGTGGAGTTTCTGCACCTGACCACCCCGGCCATGACCGAAGTAACCCATCATCCAGACAGTGGCGAAAAAATTCTCGGCTTCCAGATTCCCATGTGGCAGGAAGTCAGAGAGCTTGGTACAAAATCCCTGTCCTATATGCCAGAAACCCGTTTCCTGGGCCTTGATATCGCTATTTCGGACAAAGGGCCAACCATGATCGAAATGAATATAGAACCGAGTATGAGCGGTTTGCCCAGATGCGAAGTTCCCTTCAGGCATGTGTTTGAAGTCTGACTTCAGAGTTCCTGAATATATTCCTGGGCCAGTTCGGCATAATGTGTCGTGCCGGCCTTCAGGCCTTCCTTCATCTCGTCACTGAGATCACGCACATGCCGGGCCGGCTGACCAATCCAGAGTTCTCCCGGTCCGATCTTTTTACCAGGGCTGAGCAGAGCCCCTGCCCCCAGCATCCCTTCGGCTCCGATATGGCAGCCATCCATGGTCACGGCTTTCATGCCGACAAAACCACCGTCCTCAATGGTCGTTCCGTGAACAAGAGCAAGATGACCAATCAGGACGTTGTCCCCGATATGGGTGGCTGCGCCACCACCTTCCACATGTACGACAGAACCGTCCTGGATATTGCTGTTGCAGCCGATGCGAATTTCATTCACATCACCACGCAGAACGCAATTGAACCAGATACTGCTGCCGGCGCCAATGTGAACATCCCCGATAATGCGAGCCCCGGGGGCAATGAAGGCAGTTTCGTGCACCGTCGGCCATACCCCCTTGTAGGGATACAACCTGCCTCCGCCATTGGCAGCACGACCAGTTTCCTCGGACATGGACTTCTCCTCTGTTTCCGGCGCAGCTTAGGGGAACAGGGGCAATTGTTCCAGAGATAATGTTTCTGTCAGGCCGAACATCAGGTTCATGTTCTGGATCGCCTGCCCGGAAGACCCCTTGACCAGATTATCAATGGCCACCACAAGTATGGCCCGGCCCGGCACCCGGTCTTCAAAGACATTTACGACACAATGGTTGGATCCCCGCACCTGACGAGTGGCTGGCACAACACCCTGGGGCGCCACTGTCACAAAAGGTTCGTCCCGGTATTGGTCTTCCAGAATGTCGCGCAGGTCATCGACGGTTTTACCTTCTGCATACTGAACGTAAATTGTCTCCAGTTCGCCACGGTTCATGGGCACCAGATGGGGGGTAAAGGTGACATAAACCTGCTCACCCAGCGCCTTGGTCAGTTCCTGCTCGATTTCCGGCGAATGGCGGTGCGATGCAATGCCGTATGGATGCATGGCTTCAGCCACCTCGGCAAAAAGATTGCCTTCCTTGAGGGAGCGGCCGGCGCCGCTGACACCGGATTTGGCATCAATGATAATATTGTCTTTCGAAATAGACTTTTCCCGAAGCAAAGGGATCAAAGTCAGCAAAGCCGCTGTCGGATAACATCCCGGACAGGCAACCAGACGTGCCCGGGTAATATCCTCCCGGTTCAGTTCGGTCAGGCCGTATACGGCTTCTTTCTGCAATTCTGCCGCCCGGTGTTCGTCACCATACCATTTCTCGTAAACCGACATATCCCGAAGACGGAAATCGGCCGACAGATCAATCACTTTGACCGATCCATGAATCGCACTGGCATAGTCGGAAGGAGATTCAATCACCATCTCATCGATAAAACCATGTCCTGTTGCATGAAGAATGCCTTTGATAATTTCCTGCGAAGTGGCATGGGGCAAGGCACAGAAGACAACATCCAGTTCCAGTCCGGGCCACTCCACTTCATCTACGGCCATCAGGTCGGGAAGGTTTGCGGTTGCCAGATGTGGAAAAACATCGGCGATGGGCTGTCCGGCCTTGCGGTCCGCCGTCATCAGAACGATTTCCACATAGGGATGCAAGACCAGCAGGCGGACCAGTTCGGCTCCCGTATAACCACTGGCTCCCAGAATTCCGGCTCTGATTTTTTTCGCTGGCTCACTCATTTCGACTTGATCCTCTTGCTCCGGAGATTGAAATTAATCTTTCGCAGCCATATCTAAACCGAAATATTATGATTATCAATAGATATAATTAGAAATTATATTTTGTTATAACTTTTAAAGCAGAATATTATTCGGTTTAAAACTGTGCGTTATTCACGAGTTCCTGCCATTTGATTTTTTGCATATGTTCGGGAATCTCGCAATAATTTCCTATTATATCACCACTGAGAAAATTTACACCTATCTCTCTGGTAATCATCAGCTGTTCTATGCTGTTGACATTGGAAAGCACGCTCAAAAGCTTATGCTTTTTGCAGGAGATTGAGAATTCAGCAACCTTTATCCAGAAGTTCTTATCCGGTGAAGCAGCATCCGGAAGCCTGTATTTAAGGTATTTAAGCCCGGGCATGACATATTTCGAACAGTCCCGCGGCAGTGAATTGCATTCCAGCTGAACTGAATTACAGTAAGGTTTCAGGGAGGAAACAATCATCTGGAGTTTTGTCACCGGAATACCGTCCGGCACTCCGGCAAGGGTGAAAATCACATATTTGCGCAACTCTTCAGGTATTTTGCGGCAGCGGGTCAAAAAACCCTTCACCCGTTCCGTACTGAAAAGGGTCTCATAATGCACCGGAATAGAATATACCGTTCTGAAATTATTGAAATACAGACCCTCCATCGTTTCAATGGCGTCCGCCAGCAAAAGCCAGTCGAGCCCTATCAGGCATTCCAGGGCGGTCTTGTCTTTCAGAACATTATAGTCGTAACGGCAATTTCCCTTCACATCCCGGGCAATCGCGTGCACCGAATAGGTGGTGACGGTTTCATGGCGCACGCTCCAGTTCGGCCGGTATACAAGATCAAACCGTTCATCACTGACAAACAGTTCGCTTACCCCCGCATCTTTCCCCTGCGGCTTGCCTTCTGTTTTTTTCTTTTCCGCTCCCTTCTTCGCCGACCCTTCGCGCACTTCACGGTCGAAAATATACTCACCGTCCTTCAATCCGTATATGGCGCGTGCCACGTCAGGGTCCGGCTCGAGTTCACCAAGGAATTTTCTGGCAACCTCCGCCATCAGATTGCGACAGAGATCACTCAGGTCTTCCGGACTTTTATCCTCCGCCGTCTGGGTTGAAAAAATCGCGATATATTCTTCGTCGGATCTCTTGAAAAGATTATCATTCGGACTGCAGGAACTTTCCAGTGAACTTTCAAAAGCTGTCGCCAGCCGGCCCTTGACGCTGTTCCAGCCTTCACCAATACGTTCTTTCATGGATATAAGGCTGATAAGCTGTGCCCGGCCGCTGAGGGCAAGGTCATCCTTTTCAAGAAAACTCTCCAGTTTGCTGTTGGTAATGGGTTTGACCGATGTCCCTTGGTCGGATCCGGAAGCAAGCGAACGCAATGGCCGGCTTTTGGGCGGGGCAAGTTTTTGCCCGCCTTTTCCCGGCTTAAACATTTCAAAAACAGACCGCTTATTCTGAGCCATATAATATATAATAACCCACTGATTAATAAATAAAAAACAGGATAAGCACACCCCTACATATTGAAGGTTATGGCTTCAGAATTAATAAAAACCTAACAAACGAGGTTAACTAAAGGTGAAACAGCAAGCTTAGAAAATGCGCATATTCGACAGTCTTCAGAGCAGTCCGGAAAAGTCAATTCCGACAAAATGTTGGGTGCAGAAGAAAAGTCTAATTCCCATCGGCAGCAGCTAAAATATTTTCAAGAAGGAGAAGCATTTCATCAGTCCGGTCAAGGCTGTCGAGATCCTTTTCAGCAATTTTCCGGCCGGATTCGAGTCTGTGCAATAGCGGCGCATTTTTTTCGGCAATCCTGAAACTGCGTCCACCGTATCCCACGACCCGCCGGTTATCACTCACCTGCAGAATAACCAGTTTGTCCTGCTGCGGCCTGACGAGGCTTCTGTCCTGTCCGAAATATGCAAGAACATCCGGGCAGACTGAATCGGAAAAATCCTCGTCCACCGATGGTTCGGAAAAATATGTCACCAGCCATTCGCCGAAATCCCCGGTCTCCAGCCCCCGGCGCATGAGATCCCGAATTTGCCCGACTGCGTTTTTACTGATTGAGAAGCCGCTGTCAGCCTCCGTCAGACAGGCCCCGAGGAAACGTTCCGAGCTTCTCTCCTCTGCTTCCAGATACTGGCCATAGGCCATAAAAAGTTCAGGCAGCGACGGGCCGAGAAATCCGATGGAAAAGGTCAGGGCACTTTCGGCCGTCACGCCCTCATGGGGGACCTGCGGTGGAATATAGATCACATCGCCGGCCTCGACATCGACAGTCGTCCCTTCAAAGCCGTCCTTGAGAACCCTGAGGTCGATATCGGGTATATACTCCTCATTACGCAGCGGGTCGGCCCCGACTTTCCACCGGCGCCTCCCCTGTCCCTGCACAAGAAAAACATGATAGCTGTCAATATGGGGGCCTACCGATCCACCGGGAACTGAGTAGCTGACCATGATATCATCAAGAAGCCACCTTGGGGAAAAATCAAACAGAGGCAACAGGTCAGCCACCGGCGGATGATATCTTTCCACGTTATGAACCAGGAGGTTCCAGCCCCGCTCCCCGAGTTCGTTGAAGGCTTCTTCTTCAAACGGGCCGTGGGTACATAACCATCCGCCGTCCGGACCGGTTACCAGTCTGGACCTGACATCTTCTTCGAGGGAAAGGCCGGCCAGCTCCTCTGCAGTGATCAGGGATTCAACAAGCCCTGCCTCCAGAGCGCCCTTGACCACAAAGGGCCGCCTGTTCCAGAAGTCGCTATAGAATTTCTCGGCCGTCGGAAAAGACGACAGGATTTCAAGTTTTGCTGTCATGCCGCCACAGTAGAACAGCAAAACCCGCCGATCAAGCCGGCGGGTTGCAAAAGTCGGATTATTTATAAATCAACGGGCCAGCATGGCTTTCAGGAAAGTTTCTGCCTGATCCCGCAGTTGCACCGCCTGGTCCTCCATATGTCGGGAGGCTTCGGCCAGTTCGGTTGCGCTTTCCATCGTCTTGATGGCCGTACTGCTAACCTGTGTGATGTGCGAGGAAACATCCTGAGTGCCTTTGGAAGCCTCCTGGATATTCTTGCTGATCTCAAGGGTCGCCGCTGACTGTTCTTCGGTTGCGGATGCAATATTTGCAGCGATCTCACTCAATTGAGCAATACTGGCTGCAATTCCGTCAACCACTTCCACGGTCGAGCCTGCATTATTCTGGATCGTGCCAACCTGATCCGCAATATTGCCCGTGGCATCAGACGTCTGGTTGGCAAGTGACTTGACCTCGTTGGCGACCACGGCAAACCCTTTACCGGCTTCACCGGCGCGAGCGGCTTCGATGGTGGCATTCAGGGCCAGCAAATTGGTCTGGCCGGCAATATCATTGATCATCTTGACCACTTCACCAATCGAAGAGGATGATTGCTGCAGGGCGTCGATAGTGTCTTTGGCCGCCGTTGCTTCCCGGGCCGCTGAATTTGACTTCTGGGATGAACTGGCAACCTGGCGCGCAATCTCGTCTACAGATTTGGTCAGTTCTTCTGCAGCCGCCGCAACCGTCTGGACATTTACCGTTGCCTGCTCGGACGCGGCAGCAACACTGGCCGCCATGCTCTGAGTTTCGGATGCATTATTGTTCAGCAGATCTGACATACGCTTCAGGTTTCCGATTTCATCGGTGATTGTAGTCAGGGTCTGCATGACCTTCTCATTGAATTCTCCTGCCAGCCGTTCACGATCTGCAAAAACCTTTTCTTCCATTTTCTGCATATTTCCGCCGGCAGCATTGATGACCTGAGCTCCCAGCCCGAAGCTGCCCCTCATACCGCGTGTCATGAACTGACGGTAATATTCACCCTTTTGCGCCGCTTCCAGGGAAGCACCGGCCTCGCGGACATAGGCATCGGATAAATCCAGAAGATAGTTGATGTCCGCCATTGTTTCCGACAATTCACCATGGTCCTGCCAGCCAATGATCCTGGCTTCCAGGTTACCCTTGCGCAGTTCCGGCCCCAGTTTCTGCAGGGCAGCAAAGGCTTTCTCATATTGGGCGAGCTTTTCTTTGGTTTCCGCCAGCTCCGTAGCCAGTTTATTGTTGTTGCTTCCCCCGCCCTCAACTGAGGCTTTTCCAAAACGAAACATGTTTACGCTCCTACAGACCAGATAAATTCGTCATATGATGTGGCATTATTGGCAGCCTGCTCGACCAGATATTTCGAACCGGCCAGCATACCTTCCTTACGGTTTGGATATTGTCTTTCGACCGCGCAGATTTCCTTATACAGCTTGTCAACCTTGGTTACTTCGCTTGCAGAGACGCCCCGCCTGTTCGAGTGATAGGCAACGATATTCCCGTCCCTGTCCAGGGTTGGCGTAACATGGGCAATCACCCAGTAGTATTTCCCGGTTTTTGAAATATTCTTTACATACGCAAAGATTTCCCTTTTGTATTGAATGGTTTCCCATAGAAGCTGGAAAACCGACCGCGGCATATCGGGATGGCGAATGATGCTATGTTGTTCGCCAAGCACTTCCCTCTCCCTCATTTCCGCTATTTTACAAAAGGTATCATTAACATAGGTGATCCGCCCCTTCAGATCGGTTTTGGACACAATAATATCTTCATGATCCAGCGTTATTTCCTCATCCACCGGTTCAATATTGAATTTGGTCATCGTTGTTCCTCAAATACGCCTCTGAAAAATCACGCCCGAGATCGGTACAAGCGTCATATTTTTCGAAAATTTATAAACTGCACTTACCTGTCGAATGTCTGAAAACCGATTTGAAACTCATAATTCGCACGCCATACAGTAGATTGGACTAATGTAAAAATAAGCTTAACAAATCGTTATTCACATATAATTTTTGTATTAATCAGTTAATTGTTGAACTATCACCACGCAGCCCTCCGCCGCACAAATCCATGCGACCTGTATGTACGGCAAAAGGTAAAATTTTTATTTACATTTTGCTGTTTTGACATGTTTTGAGAGAAATAGTCTCTTTAGACTATATTTTTGATATTTAGAATATTCGACTTATTATAATTTTCCGCTCCTCTTTCAGAAGGAGGGTGACTTTCCGGCCAGAAGCTCTTTCCAGGTAATTCTCACCATATGTCCCGGAGTCACGGTATTCTTACAAAGCGCCTCGCCCGCCAGAAAATCAAAACCGGCTTCATGCGCCAACATAAGTTCGTCAGGTGATTGCAGATTAATCACAGTCGTTTTGATCGCATTTTTATGACATTTTTCCACGGTGGTAGCCAGACTGTTCCAATAGTCCGCTTTTCCGCGCTTTGAATTGCTCAGGGTGAGACTAATGCAACTGATGCCACATTCTTTATAAAAGACTATGTCCTGCGGAATAAAATCCTGACAATGCAATATAATGTTGGAGCAGTATCTTTTCAGAGAGGACGTGATAAAGCGAATTTTTCCTTCCGGAATGCCAGCCGGAAACTCCATCAGCGTAATAGAAACATAGCGTCGGAGCTCCTCAGGAATACCGGCCAGATTCTTCGTGTAGGCCAACACCAGATCAGGATTATAGACGGTTTCATAGCTGACCGGCAGACAAAACACTGCCCGAAATTTATTTGCATGGAATTCTGTCAGGATGTTTTCACATTCTTCTACCAGAATATATTCGGCAATAACTTTGTCCCTTATTTTAAAGTTTCTCAGCAGGCTCCCGTAGTTTCCTATTGGAGATACCTTCCCCCTAAGACGATAATTGAGACCATAATTGGAAACCACCTGATGTCTGGAATCCCAGAGCGGCATAAACACCGGTTCTATGATCTTGTTTAAACGGTTTTTGGATTCCTGAAAAAACCGGGCCAGATTTTCAGGAGAACGCAGGTTACTGGTCTTATCCCCTTCATACGAGGATAATGGCACGGTGCTTCCCGTCACATCCGTCATTGACACAGACGTCAGAAGTTCCTCAAGCGAAGACGCCTTGAACTTCAGCTCCCCGTTTATCACACCGGTTGCTGTTCGAACGATTATATCCTTCGTGTCAACATTACCCAGATAGCGGGACAACAACTCCTGAAGTATCTTGGCACAGACCAGCCGGGCCTTATCTTCTGTCAAATGGGCAAAGACAATAATGTGTTCTTCATCATTCTTTGAAAAGAAAACATCCTCGGAACTGATCCTCTTGTTAACAATCTGTTCAAGCCCATTAAGAATGGCGTGCCGGAGCTCCGGCCATTTCTCTCCAACTTTTTTCTTAATCTGACCTAGTCCGAGTAACTGTACCCTGCCAGTATTGACGATTGATGTATGAGCCAGAATTTTAATCAGTTTCTGCTCGAGAGGAGTTTCAGTGCCGTCTCCCAGAGCGGGACCATCACCGGTTTTAGGATTAATTTTGCTTCCGGAAACACCTGGTTCCGTATCATACAATAAATTAGTCAGAAATTTTTCAAGCATTTGGTAGTATTTGTCCGGGTTAAGCAATTGTTCCCATCTTTATGAATACAGCACATTTCACTAGGGCTCTTATCAGGATATTACGCCCATAATTAACAATATCCTAATTAGCAAATTTACATAAGAAAAAGCCGCCCGATTGGGCGGCTTTTCAATATTGGAAATAACTGAAACGTAATTAACGTTTGGAGAACTGGAAGCTCCGGCGGGCCTTGGCCTTACCGTATTTCTTACGTTCAACCACACGGGCATCACGAGTAAGGAAACCACCGTTCTTCAGAACCGGACGAAGACCCGGTTCATAGTATGTCAGCGCCTTGCTGATACCATGACGTACGGCACCGGCCTGACCGGAAAGTCCGCCACCTTTTACAGTGCAAACCACGTCGAACTGATCTTTGCGGCCAGCAACGTCAAACGGCTGGTTAACAACCAGACGCTGTGTTGGACGGGCAAAATAAGTCAGCTGATCACGACCGTTTACAGTGATCTTGCCGGAACCGGGTTTGATCCAGACACGGGCAACCGCATCTTTACGTTTACCGGTTGCATATGCACGACCCTGGGCGTCCAGTTTGGGCTCGACTATGACATCAGCCGCTGCTTCGGTACCGGCCGCTGAAGTGGCGGCTTCGGCTGTAATCTCTTTCAGGTCTTCAAGAGTTTTCTTATCTTCAGCCATGATTAGCGGCTCCTTGTATTCTTGTCATTCATACCTGCAACATCAAGAACCTCGGGGTTCTGGGCGGTATGAGGATGTTCTGTACCAGCATAGACACGCAGGTTGCGCATCTGCTGACGGCCAAGCGGACCACTCGGGATCATGCGCTGAACGGCTTTGGTGATCAGACGCTCGGGAAATTCACCTTCGAGGATCTGTTTGGCATTGCGGCTTTTGATACCGCCCGGATAACCGGTATGCCAGTAATGGATTTTGTCATCCATCTTCTTGCCGGTCAGTTTGACTTTTTCAGCATTGATGATGATGATGTTGTCGCCGTCATCCATATGAGGCGTAAAGGACGGCTTGTGTTTTCCGCGCAGACGATTGGCAACAATGGCGGCCAGACGGCCAAGGACGACACCTTCGGCGTCAACCACAAACCATTTCTTCTCAATGTCTGCCGGCGTAGCAGAAAAGGTTTTCATAGTCTTGTTCCTTAATGGACCGGTCGGTTCTCCGTGCAGGAAAAATTTCACTGTCAGGCGGCCGGTTTTTTCTTGTTCCGGTGTTATTCCGGGTCCAAAATCGCCTTCGGGACTCGATAAATAACATTGGCGCGAAATATGCCATTTACAAAAGAAAAGTCAATGATATATTTCCCTTAAAATTCAAGGGGTTGAAATTATGGTATTATAATACCTAAAGATAACCCTCTTGTTTTTAACAATAAAAAGACCCAACACAGAGCCACACACAATATAAGGAATTGTCTTATGTCAGAAACACATAAATTTTCAACGCTTGCCATTCACGCCGGGCAACAATCGGACCCCACGACCGGGGCCTGCGCCACACCGATTTACCAAACGGCCTCCTATGAATTTGAAAGCCCGGAACAGGCCGCTGCCCTGTTCAACCTGCAGGAGTTCGGCAACATCTACAGCCGTCTGACAAACCCGACAGTATCCGTCCTCGAAAACCGGGTCACTGCCCTGGAAGGTGGCGCTGCCGCCCTGGCCGTCGCCTCAGGCCACGCCGCCCAGCTGATTACCTTCCATACCCTGATGGAACCGGGGGATGAAATCCTGGCGTCGACAAAGCTTTACGGCGGTTCCATTACCCAGCTCAGCCAGAGCTTCAAGAAATTCGGCTGGGGCGCCAATTTTGTTGATCCCGATCCGGCAAAGATGAAAGCCGCCATCAAACCGAACACCAAAGCCATCTTTATCGAGAGCCTGGCCAATCCCGGCGGTGTCGTCACCGACATTGCCGCCATCGCGGATGTCGCCCATGAAGCCGGCATCGTGCTGGTGGTGGACAATACACTGGCGACCCCCTTTCTGTGCCGCCCGATTGAGCATGGGGCGGACATTGTAGTCCACAGCCTGACCAAGTTCCTCGGCGGTCAGGGCAACAGCATCGGCGGTATCATTGTCGATTCCGGCAATTTTGACTGGATGAAAAGCGGCAAATATTCGACCCTGTCTGAACCAAGCGCCTCTTATCATGGCATGGTTTTCGGCGATGTATTTGGCGACGCCATGGGCAATATCGCCTTCGCCATCGCCTGCCGGGCAGTCGGTCTTCGGGATCTGGGACCGGCCCTGGCCCCTATGAACGCCTTCCTGATCCTGAACGGCATTGAAACCCTGCCACTGCGCATGCAGCGCCATGCGGACAATGCGCTGGAGGTGGCGAAATTCCTGAAAAATCACGACATGGTCGAATGGGTATCCTATGCCGGACTGGAGGACGACCCCTATCACGGCCTGCAGCAGAAATATATGCCCAAAGGGGCCGGCGCCGTCATGACCTTCGGCGTCAAGGGCGGCTATGAAGCCGGCAAGAAAGTGGTCGGTGCAGTGCGATTATTCAAGCATCTGGCCAATATCGGCGATACCCGCAGCCTGATCATCCACCCCTCCTCCACCACTCACCGGCAGCTTGGGGAAGCGGAACAGATCAAAGCCGGGGCCGGGCCGGATGTGATCCGTCTGTCCGTCGGCATCGAGGATGTGGAAGACATCAAGGCCGACCTGGATCAGGCCCTGCGCAGCTAAAAGTTATATTGGAAGCCGATAGTGCGAGCCAGCAGGCCGGTGCTCGTTTACAATAAATTTGGAGATATGTCCTTAGTACATATCTCCAAAAGACAAGGTATTATAACATCCAAGAATCTGAATTGATCATCACGCGCAGGCTCGAGGTTAAAATAATTTAAATGCTGAAAATAATAATATTATTGTCTTTTCATTAGATGAAGGATAGTAGTTAGTAAAATAACTTTGGGGGTTATCGATAATGCAATCGCTCACCATCTCAAGGTTTCTGTATTCTGCCGAAATATAGTTAGGTGAAAGATGGTAATTAAATATTCTTCAAATTGTTTGTACAGCGTACTTATCTCCAGCATTTTATTGGTTTTTCTTACACTGCCTCAAGCTTCTGCTCAGGAAGTAGAAAAAAAACCCAGCTTAATTTCTCAAGAGAAGAAATTGAAAACCAAGCTGGCTGTGGGACGATTCAGCAATGAGACAAATTACGGAATAAGCCTACTTAGGGATGGGGACCTTGATCCACTGGGTAAGCAGGCCGCCGATATTCTTACAGCCTATCTGACAAAAACAAACAATTTCCTGATATTTGAACGTCCCGATCTATCGAAAATAAAAAGGGAACAAAACCAGTCCGGCCAAAGTCAGAACATTGTCGGTGTCGACACTCTTATTCTGGGCTCCATTGTGGAATTTGGCCGCACTACTGATGGCCAAAGAGGCCTTTTCAACAAAAAGAAAGTTCAGGTTGCTCATGCCAAAGTGGCCATCAGGCTTGTAGATGTAAGAACTGGCCTAGTTTTTCATTCTGCCACTGGCGAGGGAGAAGCAACAACCGAAAGCTCAACAGTATTAGGCATGGGAAGCACCTCGAAATATGATGCCACCTTAAATGACAAAGCCATTTCCATTGCTATCGAGGATATGATTGAAGAATTAATCACCACGCTTTCCGGCCGACGCTGGAAGACAGATATCCTGCAAGTCGAAAACGGTGCCGTTTATATATCTGGTGGACAGCATCAGGGTCTACAACAAGGTGACCACCTTATTGTGATGAAAGAAGGCAAGACTATACGCAGCAATCAGAGTGGTTTTGATATTACATTGCCAGCGGAAAAAGTTGCGGAGATCCTAATTGAAACCACATTCGGCGACTCTGAAACTAATGAAGGCTCTGTGGCTAGAATTGTTTCGGGAACACTGGAAAACGGGCGACCTGCCGGGTTTTTCGTAACAGATCAGTAAAGACACATTCAACGGGGAATAAATATTACTATGCGTATTTTGCTACTGGTATTTTGCAGCATGGCTCTTGCTTCATGTGGCAGTATGCCTAGACATAAGAACATAAGATCAGACAGCAGTCCATCTATACAAATACTGGGAGCAGATCCAGGGGTTTCTGTATACGTGGACAACGTTCTGGTTGGCACTGTCACCCAAGAAACCAATCGCTTCCACATCAAGAGCGGCACTCATATAGTTGTAATTAAGTCCGGTGATCAAACAATCCGGCAGGAAAAAATATTTGTTGAAAGTGGCACGATAAAAAAAATAAATGTGAATTAACTTAAACTACCTTAAGAGGGGAATAATTTGATTATGAAAATTACATCCAGAGGTTTGCTGGTAATCCTTGGGGGGCTTTTTCTGGCTTCCTGTGGAACTCAAACCACATATGAGTGGAATGGCTATAGTAATCATTTACTTGCATATTACAAAAATCCGGATGAAAACCGAAAGTTTGCGGATCAATTGCTTGAAGATATTAAAAAAGCTGAAGAAAAAGATATGGTTCCGCCGGGTATGTACGCCGAATATGGTTATATGATGGTTGAGTTAGAAGAAAATGAAACTGCACTAGTCTATTTTTCTAAAGAAAAGGAAAAATGGCCTGAGTCCGTTTTTCTGATGGAAAAGGTAATTTCAAAAATTTCAAGCAATGTTGAAGATGCTGATGCAGAAACAACACCTGCAGCCACCGAATAATTCCTGGGGAGCGGATTTATGACTAAAATTAAAAATTTCATTATGGCTGCTGCAGCTTTACTGATGGCAGCTTGTGTAAGCGCGCCGGAATACAAGGATTATTCCTCGTTCCGAGAAGCGGACCCGCATTCAATTCTTATTGTTCCTGTTATCAACCATTCAGAAGAAACCGAGGCTGCTGATCTGTTCCTGACGACAGTTGCTGTACCACTTGCCGAACGGGGCTACTATGTCTTCCCTACTAACATGATTAAGGGCATGATGGAAAGGGATGGCCTTGCCGATCCCTACCTTGTTCACAACGCGGATACGACACGACTGGCTGAATTGTTTGGTGCGGACAGCGTTGTCTACATTGAAATTCTGGACTGGACAAGCAAATATAATGTCTTGTCATCTGGTATAAAAGTGCACTTCCTTTATACAATTAAGGATGGTCATTCTGGAAAATTACTATGGCAGGATGAGCAAGTTTTCCTCCATAATAATTCGTCAAGTTCTGGAAATATACTTGCTGATCTCATTGCAACTGCTGTTGTTGCCGCTGTAGACAATGCCAGATCCGACTATACTCCGGTTGCTCACTCTGCAAATGCACAGGCACTTTTGCTTGAGGGCAGAGGTATCCCCAACGGTCCCTACTCCAAAAATTATAACAAAGACCTCAAGCAGTTCCCTGCATCAGGCTCAGGGCGGATTTCAGATGCTACCTCTATCGCCGTGTCATATCAGACAGATCCTAATGAAGGTATGTCAGGTGCCGAAAATCCTGATCAGAATGAAGTGGAGAATAGCGGTTCAAATGAAGGGAACAGTGATACAGAGACAACAACAGATCAGCCTGTAACTGAACCTACGCTGCCATAACACTTAAGATCAGAATTATTCAACTTACTTACCTGATCGACATAATTTATTCCCTGCAAGAGCGTGCCCTTGCAGGGATTTTTTTTATTCATTACCACACCGTAAATAAAATGGTCAGAAGAGAAATACTATCATTTTTTCTTACATAAAATTACTCGAAAGATCCTTACCGATCTCAGTGTCAACACTGCCCTCAACCCATTTGAGGTAAGCCGGATTGCCGCCGGCAATCGGCCAGACGGTGACACAGGGCACATCATAGGAATGAAGATCAATGATACGGGCGATAGCCGCTTCACGCTTTTGCTCAACAGTTTTGAGCAACAACGCCACCTCGGTCTCCTCACAGATTTCTCCCTGCCACACGTAAACTGACGTCATGCCGTCAAGAATATTGGCGCAGGCCACAAGCTTTTCCGCCACCAGGCGGCGGGATATGGCAAGCGCTTCCTCACGGTCTTTGCAGGTTACATAGATGGTGCAAAAACCCGACATATTCATTTCTCCTGTTTCAGCCGGTGAAGGAAAAAGAGGCTCGCCGAAAGAAGAAGCACAGCACCGGCCTGATGCAGAGCGGCCAGCAGCACAGGCACCACATAGACAAGGGTCAGGATACCCAGCGTGACCTGAAACAGAACCGCTGCCATCAGCAGCAGGCCGGCCAGCGGCCGGTCACCGCGACTGTTCCAGACCAGCCAGACAGCCAGACCTGTGACAATATAGGCGCCGATCCGGTGGTCAAACTGGACGGTCATGAGATTTTCAAAAAAGTTCATGTACCAGGGAGTTTGATCGAACAATCCGTCCGGGATAATCGCCCCATCCATCAGCGGCCAGTCTGTATAGATAAACCCGGCATTCAGTCCGGCCACCATTCCTCCCAGCAAAATCTGAAAGAAAATAATCCCGACGAGGACTGAAGCCGGCCGGACCAGAAGCCGTTCATTACCCCGGGGAGAAACCAAATCCAGGGCGGTCCAGAAAATATACAGATAAATCAGTACCGCCAGGCCGAGATGGGCGGTAAGCCGATAGTGGCTCACATCCGGCTGGTCCACAAGGCCGCTCTTGACCATCCACCAGCCCAATAGTCCCTGCAAACCGCCAAGCACAAACATAACCCACAGCTTTGGCTTCAGCGCCGGTTCAACCTTTCGCCGCAGCAGGAAAACCATAAAGGGGATAAAAAAGGCAAGGCCGATGATACGGCCGAGAATGCGGTGACTATATTCCCAGAAAAATATTCCCTTGAACTCGTCAAGGGTCATGCCGCTGTTGACCTTCTGATATTCCGGATACTGCTTGTAGGCCTCAAATTCTTCCTGCCATTGAACTTCATTCAGGGGCGGAACAATTCCATGCAGCGGGTGCCAGTGCACCATGCTCAGGCCGCTCTCGGTCAGGCGGGTGATTCCCCCCACGACAATCATCAGGAAAATCAGGGCACAGACAGTGAATAACCAGATTGCAATTTGACGGTTATTTTTTTGTCGCTCTTCATTAATCATGGACATCCCTTTCCGCCATGTTCCTATCGCATTGAAACCCTGTTTTCAAGACGTTAGAACGGACATCGGCTCGCCGTCTCTGATCATGGTTAATTTTGCATCAAATTTTAACCAAAGATCATAAATCCTTCACCGACCATGGATAACATTTTATCTATGGAAAGGATGACTCCTGATTACAGAAACCTGCGAATTTACAGCAGCCTCTTTCTGCTGACAGGCCTCTTTATATTCTTTCTGTTCCCATACAAAGGTCAATGCCAGGATATCAGTCTGCTGACGCCTCCCCCGGAATCCAGCGATCCCGGTTTCCGGATCATCAGCACCTACAAAGACGGACTGACAGAAAACAGCCCCACAGAACCAATAAAATATTCTTCTTTTTCTGATAGTTACTTTATCAAATTAAAGTATAAAATAAAGAAGGATATATATTTTCTGGTGGGACGGAAAATCAAATATACAGTTGATCCCGGACTCTATGCTCCGCCTGGAAGCTATGAATTTAACCCGGGCCTGACCCTGAACAGGGCGCCTGCCCTCGGCCAGTTCAGCCTGATCATCAGATATTGACAGCCCGCCCTGATCCCCTTACCTAGATTATCCGAACACTGGTTAGCGGAGCCTCCATGGACGTCACCACCACCTATAGCCTTCTGGCACTAAGCCTGCTGCTCGTCGTGCTGGCCAATATCATGGCGCGCCGGCCAAAGCCACTGGGGCGCGCCTGGACCATTCCCTGGAACGGCCTGCAGTTTGTCTTTATTATCGTCGCCATTCTCATGATTCGTCATCTGGTCACCCTTTACGGCGGAAACGGCTCAGTCTGAGACGACCGGGGCAACATCCTCCCGGCGCATATTGTTTTTCGCATCAACTGCCGCAATGGCAGTCATATTGAAAATACCGCGGGCACTGGTCGCCGGTGTGACAATATGGGAGGACTGGGCTGCCCCCAGAAGGATCGGCCCCACCAGCAAACCGTTATCGATATTTTTCACCATATCCAGACAGATATTGGCCGCATCCAGATCCGGGAAGATCAGCAGATTGGCCGCGCCCTTGAGACGGCTGTCGGTGATCAGTTCGTTGCGCAGGTTTTCATCAAGCGCGGCTGCGGCATGCATTTCCCCGTCCACTTCCATGTCGGGGAACTTTTCCCGCAGGATCCGGGCAGCGTGCCTCATTTTGCGGGCCGACGGCGCCCGCGAAGAGCCGAAGTTGGAATGGGACAGAAGGGCAATTTTCGGTTTGATGCCGAATTGCTCCACCTTGCGGGCGGCGGCAATCGTGGTTTCAACAATCTGGTCTGCTGTCGGGTCAACACCCATGAAGGCGTCGGCCAGGAACAGGGTCTGGCGCGGCAGAATCAGGGTGCTGAGGGTCGATATATCCTGTGATCCGCAGCGTTTGCCGATCACTTCAATAATATAGCGGATATGGAAGTCGAAACGGCCATAACTGCCGCAGATCATGGCGTCCGCCTCACCCCTGAGCACGGCCAGGGCGGCAATCACCGTGGTATTTGTGCGCACAATGGTTCTCGCCGCCTCAATGGACACCCCCTTGCGGCCGACCAGGGAATGATAAAGCTGCCAGTATTCCCGGTAACGCTCATCCTTCTGCGGGTTGATCAGCTCGAAATCCTCTCCGAGCTTCAGGCGAAGACCCATTTTGTCAATACGTTGCGCCACCACATCCGGTCGGCCAATCAGAATCGGCAGCGCCATTTGCTCGTCAACAACGGCCTGCACGGCGCGGAGAACGGATTCACTTTCGCCTTCCGCATAGATGATCCTTTTCTTCAGGCTCTTGGCTTCCTCAAGCAGAGGCTGCAGCAACATATTGGATTTGAAAACAAAGTTGCCCAGTTTCTCCCGATAGGCATCAATATCTTCGAGGGGACGGGTCGCAACGCCGGAGTCCATGGCCGCCTTGGCCACAGCCGGGGCAACTTCAAGAATAAGGCGCGGATCGAAAGGCTTGGGAATGATATATTCAGGTCCGAACTTCAGCTCTTCGCCCCGGTAGGCATCAGCAACCTGTTCAGAGGTTTCACGATAAGCAAGATCGGCGATGGCCTTCACGCAGGCGACTTTCATTTCCTCGTTGATGGCGGTCGCCCCCACATCCAGGGCGCCCCGGAACAGGAAGGGGAAGCAAAGCACATTATTGACCTGGTTGGGATAGTCGGACCGGCCTGTGGCGATCACCGCATCGGGTTTGACCTCCAAAGCATCTTCCGGCAGGATTTCCGGTGTCGGGTTGGCCAGGGCCAGGATAAAGGGACGATCAGCCATTTTGGCGACCATATCCTTCTTCAGAATACCCGGCGCACTCAATCCCAGGAAAATATCGGCTCCGGCAATGGCATCATCCAGCGTGCGCATGTTGGTGTCGACGGCATAACGTTCCTTGTAGGGGTTCATGTCTTTTTCACGGCCCACATAAACCACACCTTCGACATCCACCAGAATGATATTTTCCTTGCGCAGCCCCATGCTGACCAGCACATCAAGGCAGGCCAGAGACGCAGCCCCGCCGCCGGTGGAGACAAGTTTCACTTCCGACAGCTTCTTGCCGACAACACGCAGGCCATTATAAATGGCGGCCCCCGCAACAATGGCGGTGCCATGCTGGTCATCGTGAAAGACCGGGATGTTCATTCTTTTTTTGAGGGCTTCCTCGACAATGAAACATTCCGGCGCCTTGATATCCTCCAGATTGATGCCGCCGAAAGTGGGCTCAAGCGAGGCCACAATGTCGATCAGTTTTTCCGGGTCACGTTCCTCAATCTCGATATCGAACACATTGATACCGGCGAATTTCTTGAACAGAACCGCCTTCCCTTCCATCACCGGCTTTGCGGCCAGCGGCCCGATGGCACCAAGTCCCAGCACAGCCGTGCCGTTGGTCACTACACCGACAAGGTTTCCGCGGATGGTCATGTTGGCCGCTTCGGCGGGATCGGCAACAATGGCCTCACAGGCATAAGCCACGCCCGGGGAATAGGCCCGGGCAAGGTCACGCTGGTTGGCCAGTGGCTTGGTCGGCACAATCGCCAGTTTACCGGCTACAGGCTCTGTGTGATATCGAAGGGAAGTTTCTTTGAGTTTATCGTCGGGCATCGTCGTCTGTCCATATCGCGCTGCTTTTTGAGGCAGTCTGTTTTACCATTCCCCTATAAAACATATATGGAAGAAAAATGGTACTGTTTCACACGAAATTATCAAAAAAAGGGAGGCCAAAGCCTCCCTTTCCCTGTAAACGTTTCAACGCCTGAACTTACAGCGGTTTGTATTCCTTGCCAAGGTCACGGGCAACCGCTTCATAGGTAATGAAACCACCGGAGACGTTAACACCGTTTTTCAGGTGCGGATCATCAGCAACCGCCTGCTTCCAGCCTTTGTTGGCCAGCGCCAGACCGAACGGCAGGGTGGCGTTATTCAGGGCAAAGGTGGAGGTCCGGGCAACCGCGCCAGGCATGTTGGCCACACAATAGTGAACCACACCGTCGACAATGAATGTGGGTTCCGCATGGGTGGTGGCGTGGGAGGTTTCAAAACAGCCGCCCTGGTCGATGGAAATATCCACCAGCACCGCACCGTCTTTCATTTTCCCGACCATTTCAGCCGACACCAGCTTGGGAGCTGCCGCACCGGCGACCAGAACCGCACCAATCACCAGATCGGCGTCCAGCACAGCATCTTCCAGATCATGGCCGGTTGAGAAACGGGTTTTCACCGCGCTCTGGAACCGGTTGTCAAGCCGGCGCAACACATCAATGTTGCGATCAAAGATACTGACATCCGCGCCCATACCCACCGCAATTTCCGCAGCATTCATGCCGGACACGCCACCGCCGATGATGACAACCTTGGCCGGCGCCACACCGGGCACCCCGCCCAGCAGCAGGCCGCGACCGCCTTTTTCCTTTTCCAGGGCATGGGCCCCGGCCTGAATGGACATACGTCCGGCAACTTCACTCATCGGCGCCAGCAAAGGCAGGCCGCCAGCCTTGTCGGTCACCGTTTCGTAGGCGATGGCGGTACAGCCGGAAGCCATCAGAGCCTCGGTCTGGGCCGGATCCGGGGCCAGGTGCAGATAGGTAAACAGCAGATGCTTTTCTGTCAGCATGGCGCATTCGTTAAGCTGGGGTTCCTTGACCTTGACGATCATTTCCGCTGTGGCAAAAACTTCTTCAGCGGTCGCCAGGATTTCCGCGCCGACAGCCCGGTAAGCGTCATCGGTAAAACCGATACCTTCACCTGCACCGGCCTGTACAAAAACCTGATGGCCGCTACGAATGAATTCCGACGCGCTGGCCGGTGTCAGACCGACGCGGTATTCATGAACCTTGATCTCTTTTGGTACACCGATAATCATTTTAAATCTCCCTGTCCTGTAGATGGCGCAACAATAGCGCAAATGCCACCGCATGTCCTTGCGAAGTGGATCATGTTTTCCTTGTTTATTCGCAGAATATTGCGTACAAATACAATTATGAGAAATAAATTTGATAACACAAAGCTCGACAAGATTGATTTTGCCATCCTTAAGACCCTGCAGGAGGACGGTCGCATCAGCAATGCGGACCTCGCCGACCGCGTTGGCCTGTCCCAGAGCGCCTGCCTGAGAAGGGTCAGGGCGCTGGAAGAGGAAGGCATTATCATAGGCCATTCCGCCGTCGTAGACCAGACCGCCGCCGGCTATCCGGATAATGTTTTTGTCCAGATTACGGTGGAAAAGCAGACCAAGGAAAAGCTGGCCGAGTTTGAGAAAAAAGTAAAAGAATGCCCGCAGATCATGGAATGCTACCTGATGTCAGGGGATGCGGACTATCTGCTCAGGGTAATCGTCTCTGATGCCTCGGATTATGAACGGCTGCATATGGATGTGCTGACCGCCCTGCCCGGCGTCAGCCAGATCAAAAGCAACTTTTCCCTGCGCACGGTAACCAAGACTACTGTGGTGCCGTTCCGAAGCTGAAGGTTCAGGAGGCGGTAAGTCCGCCGTCAAAAGCCACAGCCTGGCCGGTCATAAAGCTGTTCTCGGCGGAGCAAAGCCACAGCATGCCTTCCACGATCTCATTAACTTCGGCAATACGATGCATCGGCACCCCCCGAATAATCTTTTTCACCGCCTCCGGATCACTTTCCAGAAACCGCTGCACCATGGGTGTTCCGGTCACACCCGGGCAGATGGCGTTGACCCGGATGTTGTAACGGGCATTTTCCACCGCCGCGGTCCGGGTGAGCCCCACCACCCCGTGCTTGCTGGCGGCATAGGGGCCCAGATTGGGTGCGCCGCCAAGACCCGCCACAGAGGCCACATTGAGAATCACTCCCTGCTTGCGCTCGATCATATGCAGCAGCTCATATTTCAGGCAGTAGAAAACCCCCTTCAGGTTCACATCCATGACATCGCCCCATTCTTCGTCGTCGCACTGGGCAAGCGGCATGTTCGTATGCTCGATCCCGGCATTGTTGATGGCCACATCTATGCGCCCCAGCACGCCGATCGTACCCTGGATCATATCCTGCACGTCTGTCTTTTTGCGCACGTCGCATAACCAGTGGGTGACCGTGGCGCCAAGCGCCTCGGCCTCGCGGACGGTTTTCGTCAACGGGTCCCGCTCTATATCCGACAGGGACAGGTCCGCCCCTGCCCTGGCAAAGGCCATAGCCACCTCCCGGCCGAAGCCGGAGCCCGCACCAGTGATCAGGACGGATTTTCCTGAATAGTCATAATTGCTCATTGGATTTCCTCTCCCCTGTTGATCACGTCAATGGCGTACCCGGCAATAACCGGTACGATCGCGCCCATCATATGGGCCTTTTCACTGGAGGCATTGCCGTCCAGCGCCCGTTTGTAAACCCCCTGGACAATGGCCGCGAGCCGGAAGAAGTTAAAGGCCAGATAGAAAGGCCAGCCTTCGATCTTCCCGATCCCCCGCCGGTCGCAATATTGCCGTACATAGTCCGCTTCGGTCGGCAAACCCCCGGCTGGCCGGTCTGTCTCCCCCAGTCCCTTGATCCCCGGGCTTTCCCGCGGCAGCCGCCACTGCATGCACTGATAGGACAGATCCGCCAGCGGATGACCCAGGGTGGACAATTCCCAGTCGACCACCGCGATGATCTCCGGCTTTTCCTTGTGAAAAATAAGGTTGTCGAGCCGGTAATCGCCATGGATCAGGCTGACACTGCCGTCATCTTCGGGCATATTCTCCGGCAGCCAGGTCATCAGATATTCCATTGCCTCGATCTGAGAAGTGCGGCTGGCCACATATTGTTTCGACCAGCGCCCGGTCTGGCGCTCGAAATAATTACCGGGGGCGCCATAGTCGGAAAGCCCCACGGCCTCCAGATCCACGTCATGGATCGCCGCCATCACCCGGTTCATTTCATCGTAATAAGCCTTCCGCTCCGCCTTCGGCAGTTCCGGCAGCACCGGATCCCAGAAGATGCGCCCATCCTCAAAACTCATGACATAGAACCAGCTGCCAATCACATTGTCATCCTGACAGAGATGATAAGGTGTTGCCACAGGCACGTCAGAACCTTGCAGGGCGGAGATGACCCGGAACTCCCGATCCACCGCATGGGCAGACTTCAGCAATGTGCCCGGCGGCTTGCGGCGCAGGACGTAGGCACCGCTTTCGGCCTCTATTTTAAAGGTCGGGTTGGACTGGCCGTCGGAAAATTTGGATGCCGTCAGCGGCCCTTTGAAACCCGGCATATGCTGTTCGAGGTACCCCGCGAGTTTTTCTTCATTCAGGTCGTTCACGGCAGGGGCCATCAGCCCTCTCCCCCGGACCGGTATTTGCCCCGGTATTTGCGTAGGAGCTGTTTGGAGAGCGACATCATATGCACCTGGTCCGGCCCGTCGGCAAGACGCAGGGTACGGGCATAGGCAAAGGCCCGGGGCAGGAAGAAATCCTGGCTGACCCCGCCGCCACCGTGGATCTGGATGGCCCGATCGATGATGGTCTGCGCCATCTGGGGAGCCACCACCTTGATCATGGCGATCAGGTCACGAGCCACCTTGTTGCCGTAGCGGTCCATATGGTCCGCCGCTTTCAGGGTCAGCAGCCGGGCCTGCTCGATCTCGCATTCACAGCGGGCAATGTCCTCGCGCACGCTTCCTTGCGCACTGAGCGGTTTGCCAAAGGCCACACGGCTGTCGGCACGGGCGCACATTTCCTCAAGCGCCCGCTGGGCCACGCCAATCAGGCGCATGCAATGATGGATGCGGCCCGGGCCGAGCCGTCCCTGCGCAATCTCGAACCCCCGTCCCTCGCCCAGCAACAGGTTGCTGGCCGGGACCCTGACATTTTCAAACAACATCTCCGCATGGCCGTGCGGCGCGTCGTCATCACCAAAGACTTTCAAAGGCCGCACCCGGGTCACGCCGGGCGTATCCATCGGCACCAGGATCATCGACTGCTGATGATGAATGTCGGCCTGCGGGTCGGTTTTGCCCATAACAATCAGGATTTTGCAGCGCGGATCCATGGCGCCGCTGGTCCACCATTTGCGACCATTGATGACATAGTCATCCCCGTCGCGCTCGATCCGGCACTGGATATTGGTGGCATCGCTTGAGGCCACCTCCGGCTCGGTCATGGCAAAGGCGGACCGGATGGTTCCGTCCAGCAACGGCTCCAGCCATTGTTTTTTATGCTCCTCAGAACCATAGCGGACGATCACCTCCATATTGCCGGTGTCCGGGGCCTGGCAGTTGAAGGCCTCCGGCCCGATCAGGCTCCGGCCCATGATTTCCGCCAGCGGCGCATATTCAAGGTTGGTCAGGCCGGCGCCGTAATCGCTTTCCGGCAGGAACAGGTTCCACAACCCGACGGCTTTGGCCTTCTCTTTAAGTTCCTCCATCACCGTCGGGATGGACCAGCGTTGGGCCTCCGGCTCGATATGGGCGAAATAGCTTTCCTCCGCCGGATAGACATGCTCTTCCATAAAGGCAATCAGCTTGCCCCGAAGATCCTTCACCTTGTCGCTATAGTCAAAATCCATGACCGTTCCCTTTCTCCCAGACGCCTGCCGGAAAGGATAACACCGGGCCGGCAAATTTTCAAACGGTCGTTCGAGATAAAGTATCTGACAGATATATTGATTGATCAGGCCTTGAATCTTTACGGCAAGCAGGTACAAGAAGGGGGATAACAGAAGGAACCAAGACTTATGTTCGGCCTGACCAAATCCCAGATGACCGTGATCGGCTTCGTGCTGTTCTTCCTCGCCGTGACCTTCGGCGGGGAGCTCTATAACAACTGGCTTTACGAGAAAGAGCAGCATCTGCCCCGGCTGGTCATGCGAATTGTACAGACGGACGGCGAGGAATTTTTCGTCAGCATCACCCAGAAGCAGTATAAGGAAGGCGTGACCGACCTGATGCCGGTGGTGGACAGCCTCTATCCGGACCGGGACGGATTAGCGATGTCGGAAACCGTCGACTGCCTGGAGTTCCGGCAGAGGATGAAAGAGACCCTGTCGGTAGCGGGCAAAGCGGAACTGAAGTCCGGCTGGGAATATGACGCCTGTTATCCGGAGCGGAAGTGAGGACAAAAGAGCCCGGAATGCCCAAGCTTTAGACCGTGAAATAAACTCCAGACTATCATTTGATCTGTTACAAGCCTATATTAGCTGAGGTGATTAAATCCCGAACTTAAGGCCAGTTTTATGCTCGCCAGGATTCGCGTAACGGTATGACCAGAAATAACAGTTTCAAAATATGGGATATGACCAGCCAGGCCGATTTTGATGCAGCTGACCTTAAGCCGGACATGCATCGCCTTCTGCTCGACCACTGGCTGACCTCCAGAACAGACGGCAGCATTCCTCCCAAAACAGCTCTCGATCCCCTCAGGCTCAGGTCCATCCTCCGCAACCTGCTGATGGTGGAAGTCCATGCCCCGCCCACAAGGTTTTTAGTCCGGCTTGCCGGCACTGAAATTGACGATCTCATGGGCAAAAGCAGTTCGGGATACTGGCTAGATGAATTTCCCAATACCGAGCCGATTATCGAGCGCTTTAACTGGATTCTGAAAAATAAGCGGCCCTATTACGCCATTGGCCGCCATTACTGGCCGGAAGGACATTTCAAGGAGTATAACACCCTTACCGTTCCCTATTCACGGAACGGGACTGACGTGGATTATATTGTCTCTTCCTGTAACTTTTACTGGAAATCTCTTTTCGCAGATAAAAGTCCGGAGTGAAAATAGCGTTCTAACCTTCCTCACACCCGCTCAAAAACCCCTTCAACAACCTGTTGAACTCGGGCCGCTCCGTCTCTGTCAGCCCCTTGACCAGATTCTGCTGGCTGGTCACATGGTCGAGAAACTTTACCCCGACCGCGAGGTCCTGGCGATGTCGGAAACCGTCGACTGTCTGGAGTTCCGCACCCGGCTGAAAGAGATCATGTCGGTGGAGCGGAAAAAAGAACTGAAGTCAGGCTGGGAATATGAGGCCTGTTATCCGGAGCGAAAATGAGGGGATGAAGGCCGTATTTTAGTTTTTTTACTCGCCTAATTTAAGAGCACTTATCATTCGATCTCCACCTAAAAGATCAATTAGTAACTCTCTATGACTTATAATTAACCCACACATAAGTGCTATGCCATATGCAAATTTGTATTTGGGCTCAACCAAATCATATATTTTTGTTAAATTTTTATCACTTTGAATGTACGCTATTGCCTCCCCTTGATTTGCAAATTTACCTTTTGACAAATCAAAAGGATGAACTGGTCTGCCGCTTTTCATCAATTCATCTATCATCATTTCTCTAACAAATTGTAATGCCAACTGAGACAATCCGCTATTAATATTCTCTCCTAGTTGGTCATAGATATATTCAATATCTTGCTTATTCTCTTCTAGAGAAAATGATGAAGGAGCGTGAGCTAATCTATTTCTTATTTTCCTTAAAGTATGCACTGCTTCAATTAAATAAATTGGGAGTAATCTACAAACCAATGCAGTATTCAATTTTGAAGATAGCGTTCCTGCGAACCCATTATAATCTAATATTTCTTTCTTCTTCTTCCGACCTATATTTTGCGGAACTAACTTATCAAACAATTGGTATAATTGCTCATCAATCACTGAAAGACCAACAAGTACCGCCCCCCTGTCAGATTCATTAATGAGAATTGGCAAAGTTTCTTCGACTATTGTCTGCACTTCAGGGTGAGATATAATGTGGTCGAGGTCTGGCATATTTAAAGCTTCTCATCTTTGCAATTAATGATAATTCTATTGCCTTAAAAATTCTACTTATCAATTTCAGTGCTACCCGAACTTCCTTCCCTGCCCTCAAACCCGCTCAGAAAAACTTTCAACAATTCATTCAATTCCACCCGCTCTTTTTCCGACAATCCTGCCACCAGTTCCTGCTGGGTGATCACATGATCCTGCAGCACCTTGTCAATCAGCGCCCCACCCTTTTCGGTCAGTGAAATCAGGAAACTGCGCTTGTCCTCTTCACTCCGGATCCGTTCTACCAGCCCCTCTTTCGCCAGTTGGTCGATGCGGTTGGTCATGGTGCCGGAGGTGACCATGGTCGCCGCCATCAGGTCGCCGGGCGACAGCGCATAGGGCTTGCCGGACCGGCGTAACGTCGCCAGCACATCAAAGCCCGACGCGGTAAGTCCATGAGCGGCATAGTTTTTTTCCATACCGCGGCTGAGGTGCTGAGAAATCCGTTTCACCCGGCCAATCAGTTCCATCGGGCCCACATCCAGGTCCGGACGCTCCCGTTTCCATTGTTCAATGATTTTGTCGACGTGATCCATAGGAGGACTATTTCAAAATAATATCTTGACGTCAAGATTTTTATATTTATCTTGAGGTCAAGATATTTATACGGAGATCAACATGACCCGACCCATCGACACCCTGCTCACCGCACTGGCCCCGGCCATCTGGGGAAGCACGTTTCTGGTGACCACGGAATATCTGCCGGACGGCTATCCGGTGACGGTATCGCTGCTGCGCGCCCTGCCCGCCGGCCTCTTGTTGCTGTTGCTGGTCAGGAAACTGCCGCCCCGGGACTGGCTGGGGCGCCTTTTTATACTCGGCGGGCTCAATTACACCCTGTTCTGGATTGCTTTATTCATCGGCGCCTACCGGCTGCCGGGCGGGGTCGCCGCCACCATCGGATCCGTGCAGCCGCTGATGGTGATTTTTCTCGCCAGCCTGCTGCTCGGCCACCGGATCGCCCCGCTGGCCGTACTGGCCGCCCTTTCCGGGCTTGGCGGTGTGGCGCTGTTGTTGCTTGGCCCGGAAGCGCGTCTCGATCCAGTCGGTATTGCCGCGTCGCTCACCAGTGCCGCCGCCATGGCGTCGGGCACAGTCTTAAGCCGCAAGTGGCAGCCGCCGGTCAGCATGCTGACCTTCACCGCCTGGCAGCTCACTGCCGGGGGTCTGCTGCTGATCCCGGCAGCGCTGATCCTGGAGCCGCCGCTGCCTGCGCTCACAGCGGAAAATATACTCGGCCTTGCTTACCTCGGCCTGATCGGTGCAGCGCTGACCTGCTTTCTGTGGCTGCGCGGCATCTCCCGTATGGAACCCTCGGCGGTCTCTGCGCTGGCGTTCCTGAGCCCGGTGACGGCAACCCTGCTGGGCTGGGCCATTCTCGATCAGTCCCTGACGCCACTACAGCTTACCGGCGTCCTGATTATTCTTGCCAGCGTCTGGTTCAGCCAGCATCTGGCTTCCCGACCCTCAACCCCAAAAACCCAAACTGTGAAAGGAATAACAACATGAAAATTACCATCTTCGGCGCCGGCGGCGATGTGGGCAGCCGGCTTGTAAGCGAAACCCTCACCCGCGGCCATGACGTGACCGCCGTGCTCAGGACACCGGCTTCGATCGGAAAAATCCCCCAGGGCGCAAATGTCAGTATTGCGGATGTGGCGGACACGGAACAGATTGCCCGCCTCGTCAAGAGCCAGGACCTGGTGATCAGCGCCGTGCGCCCGCCCGAGGGTCAGGAAAAGGACATGGTCGGCCTGACCGCCTCCGTCCTCAAGGCCTGCAGCACGGCCGGTGTGCGGGTGCTGGTGGTCGGCGGGGCGGCAAGCCTGAAACTTTCCGACCGCCCGGGCTATACGGTCCTGACCGCGCCAGGTTTCCTGCCCGATGAATATAAACCGATTGCGCTGGCCAGCCAGGCCCAGTTCGAACTCTGTATGGCCGACAGTGATGTGGATGTGACCTATATGTGCCCGCCAGCCATGCTTGAACCCGGTGAACGGCTCGGCCACTACAGGACCGGCGGAGATACCCTGCTGACAAATGAGGACGGCGACTCACGCATCAGCATGGAGGATTTCGCCGTCGCCTTGCTTGATGAAGCCGAACGGCCCAGACATAAAGGCGGGCGTTTTACCGTTGCCTACTGAAGCCTCTGAATTATCCGGTAATGGAGTCCCGCAGGGCGGCGACAACCTGGGTGACCTGGTCCGTATCGCCGGTCGCCCGCTTGACAATCAGCGCCCCCTGCAGGGCATCGAGGATCAGTTTCGCCTTGATGGCGGGATCACCTTTGAAGGCAAAGTCGCCGCTCTCCACTCCGCGCCGCAAAATCCCCTCGAGCCAGATAATATGCTCCCTGAAAAAACGGGCCACTTCGGCCCGGACATTTTCCGGCAGGGCCATAAATTCACCGGCCAGCGCCCCGCACAGGCAGATCTTGTCGGGGGTCCCGCCAAATTCCAGATAAGGCGTGCAATAGAGGTCAAAGGCATCGATGGCAGTTTTATCCGGGGCCTCCGCCACCTTTTCCAGCACCGCGGCAAAGACCTCCCGGTAGCGCCTGACCACGGCCTGCCCCAGGGCTTCTTTGTTGGGAAAATGATGGATAATGCTTGGCTTGCGAATACCGACGCGTTCGGCAATGTGGTTAAAGCTGATGGCGTTATAGCCGCAGCTCTGGATCAGCTCCTGGGCCACATCCATGATTTTCACTGCCGTATCTGTCCTGCCTTTAGTCATACCATCCTTCGCTCAGCCAGCCTTTGGGGAGGAGTTGCCATGTCCGTCTCCTGCTGTCAAGTTCGACAGGCCGGAAAACCGGAATACAGGTTAACTCCTCCTTATTTTTTGGCGGCGTCGTTACATCAGGCCCAGCGCCGTCAGGGCGAAGACCAGCTGGCAGACAAAACCGACCGCAAAGGCCAGTGTCCGCAGCGCCGGAATGCCCAGGCTATAGACGATGAAGTGCGCCAGCCGGGTATAGAAATAGATCATGGCCGCAGACGCCGTCAGCGCCGTCGCCAGTCCGGCAAGATGCACAACAAGCACCAGCGGCGCAAAAATCACCAGATTTTCCACGGCATTTTTATGCGCCTTCATCATTCTTTGTGCCCACGGCGCCTGCGCGGCAGTATTGGCATCGCCCTGGAAAACGGCCTGTCCGAGCCCCTGCTCCTTCAGCCGGTTCAGGATATAGGGCAGCCAGAAAAGCCCCGTCATCAGGGCTGTCAGAGTCAGCCAGTAAAGTTCCTCAGTCATTTGTCCTCTCCTTTTTGGTTTAAAGCAAAGAAAGACTACCTATCGTTAGGTAGCTATGTCAAGTTTAAAAAATGCCGAATGGTTGCCCGGTGATAAAAATTTTTGATTTTCTTTGTAGATATAACTGACCAACCCTATATTTATATAACCGCTCTTCGAGCAGGGATTCACTAGACAAAGGCTGATAAATGACACACGTTAACCACACATTGATTGAAGAATTTCCGGAATATAAAGAAAAGCTGCATGAGTTGAAGCTGAACGACTCTCATTTTGTCGGGCTGCATGATAAATATGACGAAGTGAATGAGGCGATCAACAAGGCTGAAGCCCAGATCGAGAATATCTCTGACGAGGCCCTGGAAGATATGAAAAAAGAGCGGCTGGCCCTGAAAGACCAGATCCACGCCCTGCTGAAATAAGCCAGATCAATTTTCAACATAAAAAAACCCGCTGACTTCTCGGTCAGCGGGTTTTTATTGGTTAAAAAATCCGGATCTGAGCTTTTATCCCTTACCCAGGCATTCTTTGACGGCGCGAAGGCTTTTCTCCACATCCTCATCTGTCGTCGCCCAGGAAGAAACACTGAAACGAAAGGCGACTCTCCCCTTCCAGCGCGTTGGTCCCAGCCATAAAACACCGCTGTTCTGGATGCACTCCATTAAAGCTGTCGTTTGCGCTTCATCGCCATAGGTCACAGCGACCTGATTAAGACAGACCTCATTCAGAACTTCACACCCCATTTCTTCCAATCCCTCCGCAAAACGGGTCGCGTGGCGACAACAGCGGTCAATCATCTCTGCCACACCACGATGTCCTAAAAATTTAAGCGCCGCCCAGACATCGACGCCCCGTGCGCGACGGCTCAACTCTGGTGTATAGTGATGAGGATCCCTCGCACCATCTTCCACCAGATAGGTAGCGGTGGCGCCGAAAACCTTCCGCATCATCGTACTGTCACGGCAGACATAGACGGCTGAATCATAGGGTACATTCAACCATTTATGACAGTCAAAGCTCCAGGAGTCGGCTTGTTCCATACCTTTTGCCAGATATTTCTTTTCTTCTGAAGCCCGCGCCCATGCCCCAAAGGCCCCATCCACATGCACCCAGGCGCCTGCCTTGTGGGCAAGGTCACACACTTCTTCAAAGGGATCACATGCCCCGGAATTAATATTACCCGCCTGCAGAATAACGATGGTCATATCATCAAGCGGCGGCATCTGTGACGGGATTACTCTGCCCTGATCGTCACAGGGAATTGTTTCAATCTGGTCGTCGCCAAAGCCTAAATAGTTCAATGCCTTGATATTCATGGGATGAATTTCTTCACTCATGACAATACGGATTTCGGGCGCGCCGAAAAGCCCCTTTTTGAGCAGGTCGTATCCTGATCTTTCCAATAATGTCAGACGCGCAACCGCCAATGCGGAAAAGGCCCCCATGGTTGCCCCGGTCACAAAACCAACTCCCGCATCACGGGGCAAATCAATAATGTCGAGAATCCAGCCAGCAGCAACATCTTCCAGCTTCCCCGAAATGGGCGACAAGATGTTCGGCGCGGCATTTTGATCCCATGTGGTACTCAGCCAGTTGCTAGCCACCGTCACAGGCAAGGCACCGCCCTGTACAAAGCCGTAAAAGCGCCTCCCCGTCGTCGCCACGGAGGCTGGCGATCCATACGTATGAAGCTTGCGCAGAACCTCTAACGGATCACTTGGTTCAACGGGTAATTTTTCTTCAAAGATTGTTAAATCAGCCAATGCTTCGTGAGTAGGCATCACATCCCGGTCGTCAATATTTTCGCGATATTCACGCGCCGCATCGGCAACATAGTCAAAAAGAAAATTTGTCATTGCTTAAATTCCGTCCCGTAAGAAGGTGTTGTCATACTAAACAACTACCATATCTCGAGGATAAAAAAGATATCTAAGAAAAAACCCGCCGGCCTCTCGGTCAGCGGGTTTTTCTTTTGGTCGGAATGACAGGATTCGAACCTGCGACCCCTTCACCCCCAGCGAAGTGCGCTACCAGGCTGCGCTACATTCCGGTCTTTAAATATCTGGTATAAACCCGGGCGGTTCGAGGTGAATCACCCGGAAGTGGGCGCACTATAGCGCCGGTTTTTCAGGAGAGCAACTCACCTTTGAGCTTTTTTCGCACATTTTGCAGACGGTCTCGGATTTCGGTCAGGGCCTCCTGGCGGGATGACATCTCGACCGTGGTTTCCTCTGCCGCCTGCTCTGCACCGGAAACCGCTTCCTCAGTTTCCTCCGCCGCCTCGTCCCCGTCATTGGCATATTGCTGGATAATCGATTTCACACCCTGTTCACGCAGAAGTTTCTGGGCGCCCTTGATGGTATAACCGTCCTCATGCAGCAGCGTGCGGATGGCCTGGATAATCTCCACATCCTCGGGACGGTAATACCGGCGGCCGCCGCCGCGTTTCATGGGTTTGATCTGGCTGAATTTACCTTCCCAGAACCGCAGCACATGCTGGGGCACCTCCATCGCGTCAGCGACCTCGCTGATGGTCCGGTATGCGTTGGGTGATTTGGCCTGACGTTTTGCCATCGGCAAAAGTACCTTTCATTTCGGGAGGCGACAGCTCCACCTGCCGGATAATGCTACCCGGCAGCCAGTATACCCCCAGTCATCCGGGATTAACTTTTGTTCAGTCCACTCACGCGATCCTTGAGGACCTGTGACGGTCGGAAGACAAGAACGCGACGCGGTTCAATCGGCACTTCTTCACCGGTTTTCGGATTACGTCCGATCCGGCCGCCTTTATCACGCACCACAAAACTTCCAAAGGAGGAAATTTTTACGTTGTCGCCGGAAATCAGATTCTCGGCAATCTCATCCAAAACAGTCTCCACCAGTTCGGCAGACTCGTTCCGTGACAGTCCGACTTCCTGGTATACAGCCTCGCTTAGATCAGCTCGTGTAATTGTTTTACTGCTCATGTTTTTACCCTTTTTGTCGCCTATAGCGTACTTTAGCCAAAATAGTCCGTCAATATCAAAGGGATGTCAGACTTTCCTAAAGGACTGCATAATTTGATATATATATACAGGAATTTAGGGTAAAGCGGTTAAAAAACGGTAATTACCACCGAAGCAAACAGGCTCCCCAGGTGAATCCACCCCCCATGGCCTCGAGAATCAGCACATCCCCTCTTTCGATTCGGCCTGATTTAACTGCCTCATCCAGCGCCAATGGAATCGACGCGGCAGAGGTATTCGCATGCTTGTGCACCGTCACAACAATCTTGTCAGGGTCGATACCCAGCTTGCGGGCAGTGCCGTCCAGAATGCGCTTGTTGGCCTGGTGCGGCACCACAAGATTGACATCGTCCGCCGTCAGACCGGTAGCTTCCAGGGATTCGCCGACAACTTCGGCCAGATTCTTGACCGCATGACGGAACACTTCCCGCCCCTTCATGCGCAGATACCCTGTGGAACGGGTGGAAGAAGGACCGCCGTCCACAAATAGAAGTTCGTTATAGCGACCGTCAGAGTGCAGATGCGTGGACAGAATACCCCGGTCCGTGTTGGCCCCGGTGCCTTCCCCGGCCGTAAGGATCACAGCCCCTGCCCCGTCACCGAACAATACACAGGTAGTGCGGTCTTCCCAGTCCAGAATGCGGGAAAAGGTTTCCGCCCCGATCACCAGGACGTTTTTCGCCTGACCGGCCTTGATGAAATTATCCGCCGTGGTCAGGGCATAGATGAAACCGGAACAAACCGCCTGCACGTCAAAGGCGGCGCCGCGGGTCATGCCCAAAGCCGCCTGGACCCTGGTGGCGGTCGCCGGGAATGTCTGGTCGGGTGTGGCTGTCGCCAGAATAATCAGGTCAAGGTCGTCTGCTGTCAGGCCTGCATCTTCAAGCGCCCGCTCGGCCGCCTTGATGGCAAGGTCAGATGTCATTTCGCCTTCCGCAGCAATATGGCGCTGGCGAATGCCGGTTCTTTCGATGATCCATTCGTCACTGGTGTCGACTTTCTCCGCCAGCTCACGATTGGTAACGATATTTTCGGGAAGATAGGAACCGCAACCTGCGACCACAGAACGGATTACACTCATGAAACTTTTTCCTCGGCGAGCACTTCTTCCTCGCCCTTGCTATGGCCTTCGAAATTTTTGAGATCTTCGGTAATTTTACCGGCCAGATCGTTGACGGCCATATCCACCGCCACGCCGATGGCGCTGGCAAAGCCGGCGGCAGAGGCACTGCCGTGGCTTTTGATCACAAGACCATTCAAGCCCATAAATACGGCACCATTATGGTTGTTGGGATCAAGATGGTCCTTCAGGCCCTGCAGGGCAGACCTGGCAAACAGATACCCTATTTTGGACAGAATGGAGTTTTTCAGGGCGGCGGACAGCAGTCCGGAAATCATCTTGGCCGTCCCTTCAGCCATTTTCAGCGCCACATTGCCGGTAAAGCCATCGGTGACAATCACATCCACATCGCCATTGGCGAGTCCGTGACCTTCAGAAAAGCCCACATATTTGATGGGCAGGTCTGTTTCCCTGAGTATGCGATCGGCATTTTTGATGACTTCGTTGCCCTTGAGTTCCTCAACGCCCACATTCAGCAGGGCAACAGACGGTTTACTCAAGCCCAACACGGTACGGGCAAAGGCCGCGCCCATGATGGCGAACTGCACCAGGTTGTTTTCATCGCATTCCACATTGGCGCCCAGGTCCAGCATAATGCTTTCCCCCTTGGAGGTCGGCAGCAATGAGCCAAGGGCCGGCCGGTCGATCCCCGGCATGGTGCGCAGCATGAATTTCGCCATGGCCATCAGGGCCCCGGTATTGCCGGCTGACACCGCTGCACAGGATTCACCCTGGCGAACAGATTCAATGGCAAGTCCCATGGTCGAATCACGGCCACGCCTGAGGGCCTGACTCGGCTTTTCCTCGGCGGATACTACTTTTTCGGTATGACGAATTTCGCAGTTGTCCTTAAGAAGCGGAAATTTTGTGACCAGCGGCACGACTTCCGTCTCGTCGCCAAAAAGAATAAATTTGACGTTGGGATAACGTTCCCGGGCAATAGCTGCCCCTTCCACCACGATTTCCGGCGCATCATCGCCGCCCATCGCGTCAAGAGATATGATCAGTTCCCGTTTCAAAATAAACCTGTTTCCTGATTCTGCAGCTTAAGGCCGGAGCAGCGGTCCGGCGCGTCCCATCGAATCAATTATCTCGCATATATGTTTTTTTATTACTAACGGCACGACAATAATGAAATATCCTTGATCTTCAAGACTTATGTTTAAGTGTTTTCAGCACATCAAATGGATTTTTCTTCTTTATCTCAAGCGTTTCGTCATCTTCCTGCAAAATTTTCACACCAAGCTCGTCACCCTTTGCCCCCTCTTTGCGGGGATAGGGATTCATCGCCAGCGAAAGATGCTGGGTTAATTGTTCTCCCAGATCAATCTCAGCGCCAGTCAGCGGCTCGATGTCTTCTTCGTCATAGGCGAACTCGATCTCCTGCCGTTCGACAAGATTGTCGAAATCATCATCAACGAAATAAACTGTGAATGTTTCCGCAACATCTTCTGACACCGGCTCCAGGGTAATCGAGCAGGCCTGCGTTACCCGCACCGTATATGACGCATCAAGCTGGTACCGCACGCCCTTTTTTTGGCCCCTGACCGGTTTAAGGAAACATTCCGCCTTGAAGTCCTCTACAGCAATGACGGAAAATCTTTCCGCCAGGGCGCGAGCCTCTTCCGGCGTGGCTTCGATACGGAAATGCCGCCCGTTCTGGGACAAAGTGGCAATTTCCACCGGTCGGGAAAATTCCGCATCAGACTGCGGCAAGATATCTTTGTTCATGTAACTGCTTTTCAAAGAGAACCCGGAGTAAAAACCTGCTGTCCCCGATAAATATGGCCGATATCGAGTTTTTCAAGGTGACCGACCTGTTCGTTGATATATTTCACAAGCATCTTAACCGGCTCATCAGCTATCTGGTTCCCGCGATAAATATTCCGTCGCAGGGCTTCGGCCAGTTCTTCAGAATCCTGCAAAGCCTGTTCATAAGCCTGCTGCCGGCCATAATAAGCCTCTGCCATGGCCTTTACCTTCTTGCCGACACTAAGGTCGCCTACACCCATCTCGCGCAGAGACAGGTCCATATTCTCGAACATGACTTCCTTGAGATAGCGACGAAGCTGTCCGCTTTTGTCAGTCTCTTCCTGCTCAAGCCGATTCTGCAACATAAACATATGCAGGCAGATCATATCAAAGCGGCCGTCAAGGCTGTCTTCCACCTCTAGTTTGTCATAGAAGACAGGCAAACGGGCCTGATCGACAACATAGCCAAACAGCACATAGGCAGTGTCTCTGAGTTTCTTCCTGCGGGAAAATAAGCCAAACATGTTCCGGTTTCCGAAGATGACATTTTTAGGCCACAGTCTTTGTCAACGATACATCCGTAAAACAATTGACTAGCAAGGCGACAAGTGCCATTTTGGTGAAAATTTGCGCATGAGGTATCATGCTGAAGACAATTGTGCAAATAAAACTGTAAATTGATTTGGACCCGGTTTGGCTGCTTATGAATATTTCACTTAAAACTCTGGTTGCTCTCCTTCTGACTGTTCTCCTTGTCGGGGCCTGCGCGCCGAGGAAGGAAGTCCGCGGCTATATGGCCGACGAAAAGCTTGTTGCCGCCATCCGTCCCAATGTGGATACCAGGAATTCGGTAAAGTCCATGCTGGGCAGCCCCACTACAGTCGCCACATTTGATAATCTGAACTGGTACTACTACAGCAAAAAGTCCGAACAGCTTGCCTTCTTCAAGGAAAATATCACCGAACTGGATATCCTTGCCATTCGCTTCAATGAGGATGGTTATGTCACCGCAGTCGACAAATATAATCTGGCGGACTTCAGGGACATCGATCCCGTCGGCGACAAAACCAAAACCTATGGTCGCGAACTGAGCTTCTTCCAGGAATTGTTTGCCAACATCGGCCGGTTTGGCACCTCCGGACCGCAAACACCTCAAGCCGGTAACTAATCGGGAAAACCGATTAAGCGCCCTGCGCCTTGAAAGAAGCTGGATTAGTAACCTCGGGACTCCACAATCAGGGTTTTCTTGATCAGGTGCTCTCCCATCACGTCATTGCCAATTCTGGTGACGCGGCTGGTGAATTCCTCAAAATCGATCACATTGGGATTGTCATGATCGGCGATGGTATTTTTCGATACGTCCCGCAACATGGCATCGCGGATAATCGGCAATGACTGCACCACTTCCAGCTTGTGTTCGTTATTGTCCACTTCCAGAGACAGGTCCATCACAACGTAACGCAACACCCGCCCCTTATACATCAGCGGAACCGTGAATTTTTCCATTTTAACGAAAAACAGCTCTTTCTGTTTTTCCGGTTCCGGTTCTTCCTCGGCAACCTCTTCTTCCACATGCTCTTCTGAAGAAGAGCCGAGCATGAAAAATGCACCGGCGCCAATACCACCGCCCAGCAAAATTCCGGCTGCCAATCCGATGATCAGGAGCTTCTTGCCGCCGCCCGCATTGCCGGCGTCGTTACCGCTTTCATCTTTTTTTTCTTCATCAGCCATTGCACATTCCCTTTGGTTTGCCCTTTTAATGACAGTCTAGAAATGGCGATATCCTGTCTTGTCGTCTGCACCGGCCACCGCATGCCATTTCTCATCAAGCAACCTGACATGCCGATCCTCGACAATCTGGCCTATTTCTGTCAGCGCCAATCCAAGTTCCACGGATAATGCGTCGACAACAGCCAAATGTTGTTCCGGCACGGTAAAGAGCAGTTCATAATCATCGCCACCACCCCATATCCTGTTTTTATAGCCGGGCAACCTTTCCAAAACCTTACCGGCGGCGCCGGAGACCGGAAGATTGAAGTCGAATATATGGGCCCCGACACCGGAAGCGTCACACAAATGACCAAGATCAGCCATCAGCCCGTCTGAGATGTCCATGGCGGCTGTTGCCAGTCCTGTCAGCCTCCGGCCAAGCGCAAGTCGCGGGCGCGGCAGATGATATCTTTCAACAAGGAATTTCCTGACATCCAGGTTTTCCTCCTGCAAAACTCCCTGCAGAATGGCAAGGCCGAGGGCGGCATCACCAAGAGACCCTGAAACGAATATGTGATCGCCGACCTTTGCCCCAAATCGATGAAGGGCCCTGCCCTTTTCCACTGAACCAATGGCTGTGAGGGTAATGGTCAGCGGTCCCGGTGTCGATACGGTATCGCCGCCGAAAAGAGAGAGGGAATATTGTTTCTGGTCCTCGGCCAGACCACTTGCAAAGCGGGAAACCCATTCTTCCCGGTGCTCCGCATCAAAATGCCGCGGCAACGCCAGGGCAAGCAGATAGCCGACAGGTTCAGCCCCCATCGAGGCAAGATCGGAAAGGTTAACCCGGAGCGCCTTTCTGGCCACAAGTTCAGGCGCGTCATTTTCAAGAAAATGGACAGAGGCGACAAGCGCGTCCTTCGTAAAGACCAGGTCCTGTCCTGTCGGCGGATGAAAAACAGCTGCATCGTCCTGCAACCCAAAGGCCGGCGGGCCCTTTGATGCCAGGGGTGCAAAGTAGTTTTCTATCAGATCGAATTCACCTGCGCTCAACTGTGCCTCTCGTTTTTCCGGGCTTCTCGTTCTCAAGCAAGTGTAACAGCTGATTGGAAAATCAACCACGCAATTCTTTTGCGGTCAGGTGCGTACCTTGCCTGCCAAACGGTCAAGGATGCCGTTGACAAAACCGGGCTTGCTGTCCTCAAAAAAGGCCTTGGCCAGATCAACATATTCATTGATGATGACTTTTGTCGGCACATCTGGGCGGCCCAGTAACTCGTAGGTGCCGGCCCTGAGAATGGCCCGGATCACAGATTCTATTCGCTCCAGGCTCCAGTCTTCGCTCAGTGCAGACGATATCAGCGGATCTATTTCATCCTGACGTGCTTGTACGCCGCGAACGATATCCTGAAAGAAATCGTTATCGGCCTCATTATACTGCTCGTCCTCAACGATGGATCCAAGACGGTATTTCAGAAACTCCGGGATGACCTCCCCGGCGGTCTCGCCATTCATTTCCATCTGGTAAAGTGCCTGTATGGCCCCGAGACGTGATGCACTTCGTGCACCGCCCTGTCTGGGTTTATCGTCCTGCATTAGCGGCCCAATCCAAATTTATGTTTCAATTCAACCATTCTGAGAGCGGCCTCTACAGCCGCACGGCCCTTGTTACCCCGGTCACGGGCGGCACGGGCCCAGGCCTGATCGCCGTTTTCCACTGTCAGGATACCGTTCCCCAGGGCAACCCGGTCCTTGATGGCCAGTTCCTGAAGTCCCCGGGCGCTTTCCCCGCAAACATAGTCATAATGGGTAGTTTCGCCGCGGATCACGACACCGAGGCCAACAAACCCGTCATAATGGCCGCTATCGGCAGCAAAGCGGATGGCAGCCGGAATTTCAAGGGCGCCGGGAACACTGATACGTTCATATTCAGCACCGGCTTTTTCAACAGCCTCAATAGCACCTGCAGCCAGCTCATCTGCCAGATCCTCGTAGAACCGGGCTTCAACAATCAGGATATTAACTTTTTCAGACATTGCTCTTTTCCAGTTATGATCTAAAGGCGGCCAATTTTAACAGCGTCGTCAAACTTCCGATGCTCGACAATATTCAGTTCATACCCCTCGATACCAACCACATGCTGGTTGGAGTTGGACAGGAGAATGATGTCCTTGACCCCAAGATCCACAAGAATCTGCGCACCGATCCCATAGAATTTCAAACTTTTTTCCGGCGGTGTTTCACTGCCCTTCTTGATACGTATTGAATTCTGCACAAAAGATTTGTCCGCTTCGGCAAGGGACACAATCACACCTGCGCCTTCTTCGGCAATTTCCAGCATGGCCCGCTGCAACTGATTCTGACGCCCGCCGGTCTCGCCGAATACATCTTCAAAGATATTGAAGGGATGCATGCGCACCAGCACCGGCTTGTCGGGGCGATTTTCCCCCTTGGTCAACACAAGATGCTGCACATGACTATCCTTGACCAGATAGGAATGAACAGTGAACTTGCCGCCAAATGCGGAATCGATTTCAATGCTTTCCGTCCGCTCCACAAGATTGTCATAGCGACGGCGGTAGGCAATCAGGTCGGCAATAGTCGCCACCTTCAGTTTGTGTTCCTTGGCGAATTCCACCAGATCCGAAAGACGGGCCATGGTGCCGTCATCATTCATGATTTCGCAGATCACGCCGGCCGGGATCAATCCTGCCAGACGGGCCACATCAACTGCCGCCTCGGTATGACCGGCCCGGACAAGCACGCCACCTTCACGCGCCACAATCGGGAACACATGGCCGGGCGAGACAATATCCGCGGATGTCTTGTTGGTGTTGATTGCCACAGCAATGGTATGAGCGCGGTCCGCTGCGGATATGCCTGTGGTGATCCCTTCCTTTGCCTCGACAGACACGGTAAAAGCAGTATTATTCCGTGCCTGGTTGTCCAGCGCCATGGGAGGAAGGCCGAGTTCGTCAGCCCGTTCCTTGGTCAGGGTCAGACAAATCAGGCCGCGGCCGTATTTGGCCATGAAATTAACCGCTTCCGGTGTTGCCATCTGGGCCGGTATTACAAGGTCGCCCTCATTTTCACGGTCCTCGTCGTCAACCAGAATAAACATGCGGCCATTCTTGGCATCTTCCAGCACATCTTCGATGGGGGAGAGGAAATTTTGAGGCATAACCGACCGTAACTTTCTTATCTAGACTTCATTCATTCTGGCTACATAACGCGCCAAGATATCAATTTCAAGATTAACCCTGTCTCCAACGGAGATCTCGCCAAAGGTTGTTTTCTCCTGGGTATGGGGAATGATATTGACCCCAAAGTAATGGCGTCCCTGATCATCCATGCCCACTTCATTTACCGTCAGGGAGGTCCCGTTGATCGTTACCGATCCTTTGGGGGCGATATAACGGGCAATCGCTTCCGGCATTGTAAATCGGATGCGGTGACTGTCCCCTTCGGGTTCACAAAAGATCACTTCGCCGACACCATCCACGTGACCGGTCACAATATGGCCGCCCAGTTCATCCCCGACCTTGAGCGCACGTTCCAGATTTATCCGGGTTCCTTCCGTCCAGTCGCCAAGCGAGGTACAGGACAAAGTCTCCGCCGACACATCGACACTGAACCAGTCCTCGCCCTTGTCGACAACAGTCAGGCAGACTCCCGAACAGGCGATAGAGGCGCCGATATCAATGGTCGTGGTGTCATAGGCGGTCTCGATTTCCATCCATGTGTCACCACGGTGCTCAATCTTTCTGACCTTACCAATATCGGTGATAATTCCAGTAAACATATCAGTGCGTTATCCTGTATTCTTCCCAGACATCCTGACCTGTGCGACCAGCTAGAATTCGGGTCATTTCGGGCATCTTTTCAAGTTGCTCCAGTCCCAAGCCGCCAATCGCAGGAATTCCTTCCTCGCCGATCAAAACCGGGGCTCTGAACCATAAAAGACGGTCTACCAGACTTGACTTAAACAGGGAAGCATTAAGTTTTGCGCCACCTTCACACAGCAAACGGGTCATCCCCAGACCTGCCAGGTCCTGCATCACAGCGACCAGCGACAACCTGCCCTCTTGATCCAGTGATATCGGATGTATCTGGACACCGGCCTCTATCAGTTTACCGGCCTTTTCATTATCCGGTGACGAACAGAAAACCCGGACTTCCACATCACCGGCCGTCTTTACAAGGTCACTGTCCAGGGGCAATTTAAGGTCCCGATCAAGAATGATACGCGAAGGTGAGCGATCTTCCAGACCCGGCAGACGACAGGTCAGGGAAGGATTGTCCGCCAGAACCGTCCCTATTCCTGTCAGAATGGCGTCGTGACTGGCCCGGTACAGATGTCCCCTTGCCCGGGAGTCAGCACCGGTTATCCACTGGCTTTCACCGTTTTCAAGGGCAATTCTGCCATCCAGTGTCGATGCGGTCTTTACCGTCACCAAGGGGCGGGATTTATGTATCCGGTTGAAGAAACCTTCATTCACTTCCTCCGCCTCGGCCTGACAGAGACCAACCTCGACCCTGATCCCGGCTTTTTCCAGAATTTGCAGTCCCTGCCCGTTGACCCGGCCGTCCGGATCCGTCGTCGCCACCACAACACGCGCCACACCGGCCGCGACCAGACTTTCTGCACAAGGGGGGGTTTGCCCATGATGAGCGCAGGGCTCCAGGGTGACATAGGCCGTGGCCCCTCTGGCAGCCTTCCCGGCCTGGGACAAGGCAATTGATTCCGCATGGGGACGACCCCCGGCCCCCGTCCAGCCACGCCCGATAATATGTCCTGAGTCATTTACAAGAATACAGCCCACGGAAGGATTTGGCGCCACAGTTCCAAGTCCTCTTCTCGCCAGAGAGAGAGCGGCTCGCATCATATGACGGTCAAAAGCTTCCTGTTTCTGCACATTACATTCCTGCGGGTTGATTATTTCCCGTTGTGGTCGGCCAGCGTTCCGACGAATTCCTCGAAATCCTTGACTTCACGGAAATTCTTGTACACCGAGGCAAAGCGCACATAGGCCACCTTGTCGAGATTTTCCAGGCCTTCCATGATCAGCTTGCCGATCTGGTCGGTCTGGACTTCGCTTTCCCCCATACTTTCCAGCTGGCGGACGATTCCGTTGATCATACGCTCGATCTTTTCTTCCTCAACCTGACGCTTTCTCAGGGCCAGATTGACGGAACGCTCAAGCTTTTCCCGCTCGAAAGGAACTTTCTTGCCGTTTTTCTTCATCACCAGAAGTTCACGAAGCTGCACCCGTTCAAAGGTGGTAAAGCGGGCGCCGCAGGCATTGCAGGACCGGCGGCGACGGATCGCGGAATTATCTTCCGTCGGCCGGGAATCCTTTACCTGTGTGTCTTCATTACTGCAAAATGGACAGCGCATACTCCGCTCCTTCTGTCAGGCTGCCTGGCGTCTTCCCGATCAGTAAATCGGAAACTGTTCGCACAGTGCAACCACTTTTTCTCTGACGGCCGCTTCCGCCGCACCGTTGTCTTCGCGGTTGGCAACAAGCCCGTCAAGCACCTCGACAATATAGTCGCCAACCTTTTCAAATTCAGCCGCACCAAAGCCGCGAGTCGTACCCGCCGGAGTTCCCAGGCGAATACCCGATGTAACTGCCGGAGATTCAGGATCAAATGGCACCCCGTTCTTGTTACAGGTCATGTTTGATCGTCCGAGGGACGCATCTGCATCGCGACCAGTCAGACCCTTGGGCCTGAGATCAACCAGCATCAGATGAGTATCAGTACCACCCGACACAATATCGCAACCGCCGGACTTCAGTTTTTCAGCCAGAATTCTGGCGTTGGAAACCACATCCGCTGCATATTGTTTGAATTCCGGTTTCAGCGCCTCCCCGAACGCCACGGCCTTGGCGGCGATCACATGCATCAGAGGGCCGCCCTGCAGACCGGGGAAAACCGCGCTGTTGATTTTCTTGGCAATATCTTCCCGGTTGGTCAGAACCATACCGCCGCGCGGACCACGCAGGGTTTTATGGGTAGTGGTTGTCACCACGTCTGCCACACCCACCGGATTCGGATGAGCGCCGCCTGCCACCAGACCAGCAAAATGAGCCATGTCAACCATCAGATAGGCGCCTACCTCATCGGCAATGGCACGGAATTTCTGAAAATCCAGAGTCCGGGGATAAGCGGAACCACCAGCGATGATCAGCTTTGGTTTATGTTCCTTGGCCAGACGTTCAACTTCATCGAAATCTACAAGGTGATCGTCAGCCCGAACACCATATTGTACCGCATTGAACCATTTACCGCTCTGGGCCGGTGGCGCGCCATGTGTCAGGTGACCGCCAGCGGCCAGCGACATTCCGAGAATAGTGTCTCCCGGCTGAACCAGCGCCATCATTACCGCACCATTGGCCTGGGCTCCGGAATGGGGCTGAACATTGACAAAACCGGCGTTAAATAATTTTTTCGCCCGCTCGATCGCCAGGTTTTCAGCCACATCAACCCATTCACAACCGCCGTAATATCTGCGCCCCGGATAACCCTCGGCATATTTATTGGTCATGATGGAGCCCTGGGCTTCCAGCACCGCGCGACTGACAATATTTTCAGACGCAATCAGTTCAATATGATGCTGCTGGCGGCCCATTTCGCCGTTTATCGATTCCAGGAGTTCCTGATCGGTTTCAGACAGCGGAGCATTAAAAAACTTGTTCAGATCTGTAGATGACATAAAAACTGTTTCCTCGGTTTTATTATAACCCAATTCCCGCCCGGGATCAGGACATTTTGTCAATTCTGCGTTCATGGCGTCCGCCTTCAAAAGGCGTATTCAGAAAAATCTTCAGGCAATCCTTTGCCACATCAATGCCGGTCGTTCGACCGCCCAGCACCAGAACGTTGGCATCGTTATGTTCCCTGCACAGGCGCGCTGTCAGGCCATCGTGTACAAGGGCGGCCCTGATGTGAGGATGCCGGTTCGCCGCAATACTGATTCCGATCCCGGAACCACAAACAAGAAGACCGCGTTTCGCGCGGCCACCGGCAATGACATCGGCAAGGGCATGGGCATAGTCGGGGTAATCCACGGATTCAGGTCCGTGACAGCCGAGATCAAGAGGGTCGAAATCAAGTTCCTCCAACATTTCCTTCAGAGTTTCCTTGAGATCGAAGCCACCATGATCGCTGGCCAGAACGATTGTTTCTTTGGTCATAATGAGTCAAACCCTGTTTTTTCCGATCCTGCTGTTCGAGGAGGGAATCACCAAGCCATCTTTCAGCCGCTTCATATCACAAGGAAGGTCAGTTGCCTACCATATCTATGGTGTTTTTACAGAGTTTTCGGGATTTTTGTCCACATATGCATGCAAGCTTGTACAAAAGCGCCAAAAGCAGTTTGTGCTGCAAACTTATTCCTTGGATAAAACATATTTGAGCTTATTGATCGCCACGCGTTTGAGTTCGGTCTGCGACGTGCGCGGCGATCCCACGATGGAGACTTCCCGCCCGGACCTGGTATCAATGGCCGACACCTTGACCGAATTGCCGACCTGGACGAATTCAACGATGATATCTCCATCCGATACGCTGGTCATCGGTCCCTTCCCTCAGGCTGCGTTGGAATATTTATCGATTTCCAGCCGGTCCCAGACTTCACGCAGGGATTTGACAAGATGTTCCATCATACCGTCGTCATGCAGCGGGCTGGGCGTAAACCTGAGCCGTTCGGTGCCGCGCGGCACCGTCGGATAGTTGATCGGCTGCACGTAAATCCCGAACTCATCAAGCAGAATATCGGATGCCTGCTTGCACACCACCGGATCACCAACCAGCACCGGTACAATGTGACTCGTGGACGGCATGACAGGAAGCTTGGCTTCGCGCATCATCTGTTTCAGTGTCGCCGCCCGCTCCTGATGGCTTTCCCGCTCGGCGGCACTGTTTTTAAGATGCCTTACACTGGCCAGCGCACCAGCCGCCAGCACGGGCGACAGGGATGTGGTAAAAATAAAACCTGGCGCAAAACTGCGCACCGCATCAATCAGGGCTTTGCTGCCGGTAATATAGCCGCCCATCAGGCCGAATGCCTTGCCCAGCGTTCCTTCTATGACCGTCACCCGGTCCATCAGGCCCAGTTGTTCCGCAACACCGCCACCGCGGGAGCCATACATGCCGACCGCATGCACTTCGTCCAGGTAAGTCAGGGCGTCATATTTCTCTGCCAGCGCACAAATTTCGGCAATCGGACCGAAATCACCGTCCATTGAATAGACAGATTCAAAAGCAATCAGTTTGGGACGGGAGGGATCGGCCTGTTCAAGCAGGCTTTCCAGATGTTCCACATCATTATGGCGGAAGACATGTTTTTCGCAGCGGCTGTTGATGATGCCGTTGATCATCGACGCATGGTTCAGTTCATCGGAATAAATAATGCAGCCGGGCAGAAGCTTGCCCATGGTGCTCAGGGTCGCCTCGTTGGAAATATATCCAGAGGTAAAAATCAGCCCCGCTTCCTTGCCGTGAAGGTCTGCGAGTTCTTCTTCAAGAAGGACATGATAATGGTTGGTACCGGAAATATTGCGCGTTCCGCCGGCACCGGCGCCAACCCTGCCCAAGGCCTCTTCCATGGCCGCGATCACCTCTGGATGCTGGCCCATGCCAAGATAATCGTTCCCGCACCAGACAACGATATCGCGAGTCCCGTTTTCCGTGTGCCAGACTGCCTTGGGGAAATCGCCTTTCTGACGTTCAATATCCATAAAGACCCTATAGCGGCCTTCGTCCTGAATATTTTTCAACGCGTCTGAAAAAATACGATCGTAATCCATTTCCCATCCCTAAAATTCCAAAACCAAGCCCTTGGTAGCCCATCAGGGCACACAAGAAAAGCAAAAATCAAGAAACCTGCCACCCAAACAGAAAATAAGTCTACAAAATATAAGAGGCCCCTGATAGCACAATCTGTTATCAGGGGCCCAGAATAACTTTATCTAGAATCATACATGGCAAGCTACCATGATTTGGATGAGGGGATCAGGACTGGAACCTCAGAATGTCACTCCAGAAGCTTTCCAGATTCCGCAGGGCATTTCTCAGTTCGGTGACATCCTCGTCTTCAAACAGGTTGCGATCCTTGATCAGATCCAGATTTTCATCAAACAGTTCACCGACCAGGTTACAAACGGCCTTGCCCTTGTCACTCAGCCAGATACGCAGAGCGCGACGGTCATGCTCTGACCGTTCCTGCATGATATAGCCGGTCTCAACCAGTTTTTTCAGGTTATAGGAAACGTTTGATCCCAGGTAATATCCCCGGTTTCTAAGATCCCCGGCGGTCATCTCGTGATCACCGATGTTATAAATCAGAAGTGCCTGAACGCTGTTGATATCGTTCATGCCTACAGCATCCAGACGATGTTTGACAATATCAAGCATCCGGCGATGCAGCCGTTCAATCAGACGGAGGCATTCCAGGAAGTTGAGTTTTGTGCGCGCTTCCGGAGTTTCATGTCCTCCGATCAAGCTGCTGCTCTGATATGCAATCGACATTCCGTTTTATCCCTGTATTAGAAGTCTTTGGGTATATTTTTCTAAAAGTTACCTTAATTTATATATCGGCAACCCCTAACAAGCTGTTAACTGTTGATAAAATCACTTCATATTCGGCCAATTTTTATGTTTTGACGCCAGTAAAAGTTTGAATGACCACTCTTTTGAGGTATGTTGCCAAGAACATTCAGAATGAGGAAAAGCATGAGTCCCCAGCCCCTTACAGGAAAATACCCCTTCAGCAGGCCACGGCGGTCCCGGGCCACGGGATGGTCAAGAGACCTGCACCAGGAACACAGTTTGTCTGTAAAGGACCTGATCTGGCCTTTATTTGTCCAGGAAGGGATCGGGATAGCCGAAAAGGTTCCCTCCATGCCCGGCGTCAACCGACATTCCCCGGATCTTCTGTTAAAAGAAGCAGAAAATGCCTGCGAACTGGGCATTCCGGCCATCGCCCTTTTTCCCGTGATTGCCGGCGACCTGAAAAATGAAGAAGGCTCGGAAGGCTGCAACGAGGACAATCTGGTATGTCGCAGCGTCAGACTTCTGAAAAAGGAGTTTCCCGACCTGGGTGTCATCTGTGATGTCGCCCTTGACCCCTACACCAGCCACGGACAGGATGGCATTCTTGTCGATGGTTACGTCCATAATGACAAGACCGTGGACGCGCTGATTCGCCAGGCGGAAGTACAGGTGGATGCCGGTTGTGACATTCTGGCGCCGTCAGACATGATGGACGGCCGTATTGGTCAGATCCGCAGCATGCTGGAAAATCTGGGTTATCATAATATACAAATCATGGCCTATTCGGCCAAATATGCCTCGGCCTTTTACGGTCCCTTCCGGGATGCCGTCGGGTCCGGCGGCAACCTCAAGGGCGGCGACAAGAAAACCTATCAGATGGATCCGGCCAACAGCCTCGAAGCCTTACGTGAAGTGGCCATGGATATTGACGAAGGCGCCGATTCAGTGATTGTCAAACCCGGCATGCCCTGTCTTGATATCATTCGCCAGGTTGCAACAGAATTCTCACACCCGGTCTTCGCCTACCAGGTCAGCGGAGAATACGCCATGCTAATGGCTGCAGCCGACAATGGCTGGCTTGACAGGGATACCGTTATGATGGAAAGCCTGCTTGCCTTCAAACGGGCGGGTGCGAGGGGTATCTGGACCTATTTCGCCCCGGCCGCCGCCAAAATTCTGAAAGACGCCCTTTAATCAGGCAAGAAGATCGTTGGGAAGTTCCTGAACGGCCTCGTCCAGTTCATAAAATGTTGGCGCCATATTGCCAGGAGCGCTCTTCCGCCCTATTTCAACTGAAATCTGCGGCGCATTGCCGTGCAGGTGGGCAATAATCACATCCTTGATCACATTAAAGAAGTGCCCTTCCTCGTCAACAATCTGCTGCAGGCGTGTCGCAATGGGGCTGGCGATGGTATAGGACAGCAAAATGCCCAGAAAGGTTCCCACCAGCGCGCCGCCGATCATGGCGCCGAGCACCTCAATGGGCTGGTCGATACTGGCCATGGTTTTGATCACACCAAGCACCGCAGCCACAATCCCTAGTGCCGGGAAACTTTCCCCGAGGATGCCGAGGGCGTGAGCCCCTTCGCTTTCCTCATGGTGATGCTTTTCCAGATCCTTCATCAGAACATCCTCGACCTGGTGGGGGTCGTCAAAGTTCATCGTGGTCATGCGCAGGTAGTCACAAATAAATTCGACGACATGGTGGTCGGCAGCCACTTTGGGGAAGTGATTAAATATCTTGCTGTCGTGCGGGTTTTCCACATGAGCTTCAAGGGCGATCACCCCTTTGGTCTTGATCAGCTTGGTCAATGCATACATCAGGCAGAGCAGATCCTTATAATCTTCCGCCTTCCACTTCGATCCCTTGAGCGTCTTGCCCAGGCCGCTCATGGCCTTTTTCATGACTGTACTGCTGTTGGTCACCATAAAAGCACCGACGCCGGAACCGCCAATAATCATAAATTCAAGAGGAAGAGCCTTGATAATCGGCGCCATTTTACCGCCAGCCAGCACATAGCCGCCGAACGCCATGACCATGACTACAATAATACCTACAATAACCAGCATTTGATACTCTTCCCTTAACTGCCGGACGAGTCGCCCGGCATCAAAACTGTCTTTATTTGGGACAGTTATAGTTAAAGGTCGTTAAGCAAGGTTTAATAACGACAACAAAAATAGCGGAATTACCGATAAAAGTTCTTCATTAACAGTCTGGTAACCGTTTCCTGGGCCAGAAGATGCTGAAATACAGTCTTTTCTTTCTCTTCATTTTGTCCTGAGCGGAATACCATCACCACCGCCCCACTTTGCCGCAACAACAAGTCCGGCAATCCGCCTTTTCTGAAGGTTTTTTTCGAGATATTCCTGCTTGTTCCGGCAACAAAAAAGCCGTTATCCCTGACCCGTGAGAGGGCAAATGCCGCTTCGTCCTGTAACATTCCCTTCTGTATGATGGAGAAACCAACCTGCTCTGAGTTTACCTGATGCAGGATCACAAGATCATAGTCATGAGTTCTCAGAAAATGTCGCAGTATATTCCTTTCAGAACGGTCAAACGTTTTCCGGTTCAGGTCAGTCGGTGGCACAGCTATTGAAATAAGGTCAAGGGTGACATTGCCGTAAAATTCAGGCCTGGTCACAAGCTGCCGAGCCGTTTCCAGAATAATTTCCGCAGAAATCTGGGTACTTCCGCCGGAATCCGACAGAACAAGGATTTTACCGGCCCCTTCCCCGATTGCGGCCCGGGAAAATAAATGCACCGGCAGTTCCCACCCCTGTGACCGGATAACGCCTATCACCGAGACCTTGAGTTCATTTGCTCCCGCCGCGGCAATCCCGTCAACCTTGTCATAATATGTGTTTAGCCGAACGTCTCCATCGGGAGGCGCCGGCCTTGTGCTGCAGGCGGCCAGCAGAAAAATCAATACGATGACCGGGATGTCTTTTCTGGTCACAGGTAGGTTCCGGGCAGGGTCACAACTTCCCCGCCGGTGCTGAGTTTGAAGCGGGCAATCTCGGCACCGTCAGCCGTGTTGATTCCGCCAATATCCAGCAGACAGCTTCCCTTCCGTTTCAGTTCAAGGATTGATTTCCACAACAGGATATTCATGGCTTGCAGTTTTCGGCCTTCGCGCCCGTTCCAGCCGATATGATAGGTCGCCGAGGTGCCATGCCTGAGGAATACAGCTCCGGCAACCGGATCGTCCCTCTCCGGGTTGGCGCCTTTCTTAAAGACAAACGCCGTCGTCACAACATCACGGCCCAGACTGTGCCGGGCAAATGCATCGACCAGTCCCACCGGCAACGCCTTGTAGTTTTTATCCCGCTGTTGCTTTTTTTCACGGGAGAGAAGCCATTCGGCGCGGGGATGCAAATGGTCACCAAAATGAACAAACAGTTCTTCCTTTTCTGCGCGGCGTACCTGATTCCTCCATTTACCATAAAGGCCAGCCCAAAGATCCTGTTCGCTTTTGTTCAGGTCAAGAAACAGAGTCGTATAACCGGTGACCACCTGCTTCAGGCAGGCCTGCTCCAGCAGGTTCCCCTCCTCCTGGTGCCAGTCCTCGGGCGTGATAAAGAGAAAACGCAGCTTGCGGCGGGCATAAAGCCTGCGCAACAGCGAAAATACTTCCTTTTTCATGGCTGGCGTGACATCTCCCAGCCATACCGGGCCGCGCATGAGCGACGCAACCTTTACGATGCCGAACCATGACCGGATGATCACCTGGGCGAGCGCCACCGGCCTGTTGCCTTCATAGGCGACAATCCGGCGTACTTTTGCCCGTCTTTCCTTTAACGCCGAGCCATATCCCCAGGATTGTTGCAGGGCGCTATAGCCAACCTCCTCAAGCAGACTATCCCATTCCATCTGGGCCAGATTGTTCCAGTCCAGGTGAAGTTTGGGAGTATTTTTTACGGTCACTTGTTCTGCCATTGCCTTGTATATTTTCAGTTTGATGCCATACTAAGCCAATTGTTGAAAAAACAAAGAAAAACTCTCAAGGTCAAATATGATTGGCAGAAAACCTACAATTCAGAATGTGATGGGGCATAAGATCGATCGCCCCAGAGTGACAAAATGGGGCTATCGCAGTCTGCTCTTATATGTGGGCCTGCCGTCCGTTCTGATCCTGCTGCTCCTCGATATTTTCCTCTTCCTCCTGTTTCGCTATGCTTTTGGCAGCTGTTACGGAATATTCTGCTATCTTTAATCTGTAGCCCCTGAAATTGCCGCTCTGCAGGCCGGGTTTTCAGCGAATTCGCTATTTTATTTTGGACTTTTTGCTCGTCTGGCCATATATGAACAGACAGAGTGCCACTTGATTGAAACATAACAAAAAGTATTTGTGATGAACCAGACTGAGAAGACAGCCACACTTCCCATATCCTTCGAGGATGTCAAAAAAGCAGAACAGGCTCTGAAGGGCGCGATTATCCGCACCCCGACCACCCGTTCCCTGACTTTGTCCTCAATCACCGGCTCAAACATTTTTATCAAGTTTGAAAACCTGCAGTTTACCGCCTCCTTCAAGGAACGGGGCGCACTGAACAAACTGATGTCGCTCACAGACGAGCAGAAAAAATCCGGTGTCATTGCCGCGTCAGCCGGCAACCATGCCCAGGGTGTTGCTTATCATGGCGCAAGGCTCGGTATCCCGACAACCATCGTCATGCCGGTGAACACCCCCTTCGTCAAGGTCAGCCAGACCGAAGAGCACGGCGCCAATGTCGTCCTGTTTGGCGAACGTTTTGACGATACCGCCGTTCGCGCCCGTGAACTTGCTGAGGAGCATGGTTATACACTGGTCCATCCGTTTGACGATCCGGCCGTAATGGCCGGCCAGGGCACAATCGGTCTGGAAATGATGGAAGACGTGCCGGACCTTGATGTGATTGTCGTCCCCGTTGGCGGCGGCGGCCTGATTTCCGGCGTTGCCACAGCTGCCAAGGCAATCAATCCAAAAATCGAAATCATCGGTGTACAGGCGGAACGGTTCCCCTCCCTCTATCGGGCTCTCCACAAGCAGGAATATGAACCAAAGGGATCCACTCTGGCAGAAGGTATCGCCGTCAAGACAATCGGGCAACATACCCTGAAAGTCTGCGAGGAACTTGTCGACAACACCCTGCTGGTCACCGAAGAAAGTCTTGAACGCGCTGTCAGCATGCTGATGACCATCGAAAAAACCGTACCCGAAGGCGCCGGTGCGGCCCCCCTGTCTGCCGTTCTGTCACATCCGGAACTGTTCCGGGATAAAAAGGTCGGCCTGATCCTCAGCGGCGGTAACATCGACCCGCGCCTTCTGGCGTCCCTGCTGATGCGGGGGCTGGTCCGTGACGGCCGCATCACTCGTCTCAGGATCGAGCTTCTGGACGTCCCGGGCGCCCTCGCCCAGATATCCGGTATCATCGGCGGTCTTGGCGGCAACATCATCGACGTTTCCCACCACCGGCTGTTCACTGAACTGCCGGCCAAGGAAACCTATTCAAACGTCACCCTGGAAACCCGGGACCGGCAGCATCTTCAGGACATTCTGGAAGCCCTGCGGGCCAGGGGTTTTGTGGTCCACATGAACCGGTCCCAGGATCTGTAGGATCGCTTAACCGCTGAAAGCGCCAAAAGTTTCCGGCTTTGACTAACGTTATATTAACCAACGCTGGCCATTATGGGCGGCAGTTAACGTTACAAGTCTGGCAGTGGTGAAAAAATGGCGGATGAACGCCCGATAATAATCAAAAGAATTAAAAAAGTTTCCGGTGGTGCCCATGGAGGCGCCTGGAAAGTGGCTTATGCTGACTTCGTGACGGCGATGATGGCCTTTTTCCTGCTGCTGTGGCTTATGAACGCCACCACCGAGGAACAACGTTCAGGTCTTGCCGACTATTTCTCCCCGACCTCTGCCAGTACAAGCAGTTCTTCCGGCTCCGGCGATATCCTGGGCGGCGTATCGCTGAATACGGACGGGGCCCAGTCCAGTGCCGTCACCGTCTCCATTCCCGACCAGTCACAAACCCTGATCAAGAAACAGGACGGAGAAGGTGGTGAAAACCAGTCACAGAGCGAAGAGGAACAATCCCTTGAAGAGATGATGGCCCAGCGAGAACAGGACTTCTTTGAGGAAATGTCCGAGAAGCTGCGCCAGAGCATCCAGGAAAGTCCGGAACTCGCCGAGCTTCAGGATCAGCTTCTGATCGACATCACCGAAGACGGCATGCGCATCCAACTGGTCGACAAGGACAACCGGGCAATGTTCAAACCTGGCACGGCCGAACTCTACGGCTATGCGGAAAAAATGATCGCCAAGGTGTCCGGGGTAGTTGAAAAAATGCCCAACAGGATTTCCATTTCCGGCCACACAGATTCGAGCAATTTTGCCAAAGGCGCCAACTACACCAACTGGGAACTGAGCGCGGACCGGGCCAATAGCAGTCGCCGTGTTCTGCTGAGAAAAGGCGTCCCTTCCGACCGTTTTGCAGAAGTTCTCGGCAAGGCAGACACAGAGCCGCTCTTGCCGGACCGTCCACGCCGGGCTGAAAACCGCAGGATAACCATCCTTCTGTTGCGCGAAGCGCCCACTCTCCCACGTGGTTTCCTTTGATTCTCCAGCGGTAAAACCGGACTCCACATAATCATAAAATTTTCAGCGACAGCTTTAAACTGGCCTGCTATGATATTGTTATTGCTTATGTAACAGGCCAAAGAAGAAATTTCAGTTTTGGAAAAATGAAATCCCCTTCTGTCCTGAATATCTTAAAAATATTCATTATCATCAAAGGTTTTAGCGCCTTTTTCAACTGGAGCTCACGGTAGCGCATATGATTGAACTGCTTGACCCCTCCCTGCAAATGTGGCTGACCTTCGCTATTATCGGTGGCGCCATCATCTTTTACGCCATGGACCATATTCCCCTCGAGATTACCTCGCTGGGTGTTATTTCCTCCCTTCTTCTGATGTTCCATTTCCTGCCCTATTACGGCAGCGACGGCCAGCTTCTGCTGGATATGAAAATGTTACTGTCGGGTTTCGCAGATCCGGCCCTCATTTCCATCCTGGGCCTGTTGGTCATCGGTCAGGGTATGGTACAGACCGGCGCCCTGGAAACACCGGCACGTATACTTATCAAACACGGTATCAATTATCCGCGCCGGGTTGTGCTTTTCTGCCTGCTGGTGGTTATGCTGATCAGCGCCTTTCTCAACAACACGCCAGTGGTGGTCATTTTCATTCCGATCCTCAGTATGCTGATGGATAAAATCGGCAAGCCCGCCAGTCAGGTCCTAATGCCGCTCAGTTTTGTCGCCATCCTCGGCGGCATGAGCACCCTGATCGGGTCAAGCACCAACCTGCTTGTGGCCGGTGCCTACAAAACCCATACCGGCAAAGATATTGGCTTTTTCGACTTTACCGTCCCCGGGCTGTTTATGATGGGCCTCGGACTCGTTTATGTTCTTGCCATCGCTCCAAAACTATTGCCGAAGACTACCGCAGAAAATGGCAAGGCCCAGCAGATGAGCGGCAAACAGTTCATTGTCCAGATTGACCTTGTCGAAGGCAACAGCCTGATCGGCAAAAGTTCGATTGCCGGCATGTTTCCTGACCTGTCCGGCATGACAACCCGTCTCATCCAGCGGGATGAAAAAACCTTTCTGCCGCCCTTCGATGATATTACCTTACGGGAAGGTGACGCCGTTATTCTGGCCACGACCCGGCGCACGCTGACGGAAAAAATCGCCAAGACCCCCAGCCTGATGAAAGGCGCCCTCACATCCCTGAGTGCTGACGGCACCGAAGACCAGTCCCAGGATACATCAAAACGCCAGCAGATCGCCGAAGTGATCGTTGCCCCGGCGTCGCGTCTGGACGGACGCACTCTGGAGCAAGTCGGATTCCATCTGCAGGGCGGCTGCAAGGTTATCGGCATCCAGCGCCGTTCACGGATGATACGGACCTCCATCGATGATATCCGGCTCGAGGCCGGTGACGTACTGATGGTGGTCGGCACCGCCTCGCAGATCATAGCGCTCCGGACCAATCGCGATGTATTGCTGATGGAATGGTCCACCAGCGAAGTACCGGTCAAATCGGACAGCTGGAAAGCCCTGGCTATTTTTGGCGCTGTAGTTTCCGCAGCGGCAACCGGGATCGTACCTATACCGATTACCGCCACAGCCGGCGCCTTCCTGATGATTGTGAGCGGCTGTCTCAATATTCGTCAGGCCAGTCGTGCGGTGGACCGGCGGATATTCCTGCTGATCGGCGCCGCCTTGGCCATGGGCGCCTCCCTCCAGGCCACTGGCGGCGCTTCCTATCTCGCCCATTATATGATCGAGTTCCTTTCCGGGGGTGGCGTCGTGGTGCTTCTGTCGGCCTTCTTCCTGATGATCGCCATCCTGACCAATGTGCTCAGTAACAATGCTACCGCTGTGCTGTTCACGCCGATCGCCATCAATCTGGCAACCGAACTGAATGTTGACCCGATGATTTTTGTTACTGCAGTCATTTTCGCCGCCAACTGTTCCTTCGCCACCCCGATGGGGTATCAGACGAACCTGCTGGTCATGGGGCCGGCGAACTATAAATTCAGTGATTTCATGCGAGTCGGCATTCCGCTGATTGTGATCCTGTGGATTGGTTACAGCCTGTTTGCCCCGTGGTATTACGGTTTATATTGACTTTAGGACTTATTTACCGATTTTAACTAGAGTATACGGATTGCGATAAGAATTGCCGAAAGACATGACATGACCGACCAGTCATCACAGTTTCCGCGTTTTTATGTGACTGCTGCTTCACCCTGCCCTTACCTTCCTGATTTGATGGAAAGGAAAGTCTTTACGGAGTTGAGCGGTGACAATCCGGACAGCCTGCATGATTCCCTGACCCAGGTCGGATTCCGGCGCAGCCAGGATATTGTTTACCGGCCGACCTGCGAAGGTTGCAGCCGGTGCATTTCCGTCCGCATTCCGGTCCGGAAATTCAAGGCCAACAGAACCCAGAAAAGAATCTTCAAAACCAACAGTGACATCAAGGTCTCGGTGATCCCAAACCGGGTCACGGATGAACAATACAGCCTGTTGCAACAATATCTGAAAAGGCGGCATCCGGAGGGCGGCATGGCTGAAATGTCCTTCAATGAATATCAGGACATGGCGGAAAGCAGCCCCATCAGCACCCATCTGGTGGAATATCGCCTGCCGGGTGAAAAACTATCCGATAAAGGAAAACTGATCGGTGTCGCCCTGACCGATGAACTGCAGGATGGCCTGAGCATGGTTTACAGCTTCTTTGATATTGACGAAAGCATGTCAAAACGAAGCCTCGGCACCTTTGCAATCCTCAGCCATATTGCCCTCGCCCGGGAGCATTTCCTAGGCTATATCTATCTGGGCTACTGGGTGAAGAACAGCCCGAAGATGGCCTACAAGCAGAATTTCAAACCGCTGGAGCTGCTCAGCCCGAACGGCTGGGCCCTCAAGCGCTGATCCCGTCACTTTTTTGTCAATCTTGACCTGCACTATTGTCTTTGCAGACAGGCTAACTATACTGCAAAAAAACTGACAAAAATCACATAAGGGATATTCCATGGAACGCCGCAAATTCCTGAAAACTTCTGCACTCGGATCAGTTGGTATCGCTACAGCGGGGCTTGCCGCGCCGGCCTACGCCGCGGGTAAGCGGCGCCTGAAAATGGTCACCACCTGGCCCAAGAATTTTCCCGGAATCGGCACCCGTGCCGTACAGTTCGCCAAGGATGTGGAAGACGCAACCGACGGCGATATCCAGATCAAGGTCTATGCGGCAGGTGAACTGGTGCCGGCTCTTGGTGCCTTTGACGCGGTTTCCGGCGGCAAAGCGGACGTCTATCACGGCGTGGACTATTACTGGCAGGGCAAGCACAAGGCTTTCTCTTTTTTCGGTGCCGTACCCTTCGGCCTGACCCCTCAGGAAATGGTGCAATGGCTCTATTATGGCGGCGGCCAGGAACTGTGGGACGAACTGTCCGGCCAGTTTAATGTCAAACCCCTGCTGTGCGGCAACACCAGCATGCAGATGGGCGGCTGGTTCAAAAAGGAAATTAATACGCTCGAGGATTTCAAGGGGCTGCGCATGCGTATTCCCGGTATGGGTGGTGAAATCCTCAAACGCATGGGAGCCACACCGGTCACCAAATCCGGTGGCGAGATTTTCCTCGCCCTCAGCCAGGGCAATATCGATGCCTCCGAATGGGTTGGCCCCTGGAACGACCTGGCTTTCGGCTTTTATAAAATCGCACCCTATTATTACACATCGGTTTTCCATGAACCCAGCGCCTCTGTGGCCGCCGGCTTCAACAGGGAAGTCTGGAACAGCCTGAGTAAAAACCATCAGACCATCATCAAGGCTGTTGCCGGCGACAATCACCAGAAATCTGTTGCCGAATTCAATGCCCAGAATATTGTTGCCCTGCGTACCCTGGTCGAAAAACATGACGTCAAGCTGAGGCAGTTCTCACCTGAGATCATGAAAAAACTGGCAGACGTGGCCAGCGACGTGGTCCGCGAAACCGGTGAAACGGATGATCTGTCCCGGCGGATTTACAACAGTTATATGGAAACACGCCGCGCCGCCATGGACTGGGCGAAGATCGCCGACGAACCTTATTTTGCCAACCGGCGCCTACCCGAAAACTATGGCGAAAAAATATAAAGCCTTTATAACATACGGTGATGATAGAAAAAATTACCGGCGTCATAGATCTGATCAATGAAAAGCTCGGGCGAATTATCGCCTGGGCTACATTGATTCTGGTTCTGGTCCAGTTCGGAATCGTCATTACCCATTACATCTTCAGGGACGGCAGCATTTTCCTGCAGGAAAGCCTGCTGTATCTGCACAGCCTGATCTTTCTGGGGGCTGCCGGCTATACCCTGAAACACAACGGGCATGTCCGGGTTGACGTTTTCTACGGAAATTTTTCGGAAAAGGCCAAAGCCTGGGTCAATCTCCTCGGCACCCTGCTTTTCCTGACGCCGGTGACCGTTGTGATCGGCTGGTACAGCTGGCCATTCGTCATGGACAGCTGGTCGGCCATGGAAGGCAGCATTGAATCCAGCGGCATCCAGGCCGTCTACCTGCTGAAAAGCATGATCCTGCTGTTTGTATTCTTTATCCTGTTGCAGGGCCTGAGCCTAGTCCTGCACAGCCTGCGTATCATCCGGGGCGCCGAGCATCTGACAGAAGAAAAGCTGGAGGTCGTGTAATGGAACTTGCCGCCCTGCTCTGCCTGTTAATGTTCGTAACCGCCTGTATCCTTTTATTAAGCGGTTATCCGGTAGCCTTTACCCTTGGCGGCACCGCCCTGCTGTTTGCGGCCATCGGCCTGCTGACCGGCGAGTTTGATCCGGACTTTATCGGCCTGATCCCGGAACGGATCTTTGGCACCATGACCAATGACACCCTTCTGGCAGTGCCGTTGTTTGTGTTCATGGGGGTAATGCTGGAACGCAGCAAGATCGCCGAGGAACTTCTGGAAAGTATGGCTCAGTTGATGGGCCGGGTGCGCGGCGGCCTTGGTATTTCCGTTACCATTGTCGGCGCCCTGCTCGCCGCCAGTACCGGCATTGTCGGCGCCACCGTGGTCACCATGGGCCTGCTGAGCCTGCCAACCATGCTTAAACGCGGCTACAGCCCTTCGCTGGCGGCTGGCTCCATCGCCGCCGCCGGTACCCTTGGACAGATCATTCCGCCCAGTATCGTACTGGTTCTGCTGGGTGACCAGCTTTCTTCCGCCTGGCAGGCCGCCCAGCTTGAAATGGGCAACTGGTCGCCGGAACCTCTGTCAGTGGGTGACCTGTTCGCCGGCGCCCTTATTCCCGGCCTCGGTCTTGTCCTGCTGTATATCATTTACCAGTTCATCGTTTCAGTTCTGCATCCCAGCGCCGCACCGCCGGTGGAAGATACCACTGGATCCCGTAACCAGCTTTCTTTCGGTCGCCTGATGGCGGCCTTCCTGCCGCCGATCCTGCTCATCATTGCCGTTCTGGGCTCGATCCTGGCCGGGATCGCCACCCCGACCGAAGCTGCCGCCGTGGGGGCGGTCGGCGCCATCCTGATGGCAGGGTACCGGGCTGATATTCAGAATGCCAAACCGGTTTATGCCGCCACCTTCGCCCTTGCGGCGCTTCTGGTTATTGCCCAGCTTTTTGACCTGCGCATGGGCCGGGAAAATGCTGCCGCCGGAGACATCATCGCCATAATGTTGTCCGGCCTACTCTGTGGCTTTGTGATCTGGGGCATTGTCGTCAGCCTGATGCGCGCCCACGGTCAGAAAATCCTGCAGGAAGTGATGCACTCGACCACCCGGATCAGTTCCATGATCTTCGTGATCCTTATTGGCGCCGCCCTGTTCTCGCTGGTCTTCAAGGGACTTTACGGCGACGAATATATCCATGACTTCCTTACCGATCTGCCCGGCGGCAAGCTCGGGGCGCTGATCCTGGTCATGCTGGTGATGTTTGTACTCGGCTTCTTCCTAGATTTTATCGAGATCACCTTTGTCGTGGTTCCCATCGTGGCGCCGGTATTGCTGATGATGGATATCAATCCCATATGGCTCGGCATCATGATGGCCATGAACCTGCAGACAAGCTTTCTCACCCCGCCATTCGGTTTTGCCCTGTTCTATCTGCGCGGCGTGACCCCGCCGGAAGTCAGGACCATCCATATCTACAAGGGGGTCATGCCTTACGTAGCGATCCAGATACTGGCGCTGGTGATATTGTGGAACTGGCCGGCTCTGACAACCTGGCTGCCGAGCGTGATTTTCGGGTAGATAATCCCCTAGAAACGTAGGCCAAATCGTCGCTGAAATATCCGGAATGTTGTCCTTCGGCGGAGAATACCATTAAATTTCAGCCTACGCCTCAGGTTATGGTGAAATCGCCCTCTATGTAGGGAATGCCCTTTGTGCATTGTCTTGGCAGACAGCTTCTTCATCAGACTCAACATGGCAATCATGACGACACCTCCTGTCTTTAATCTGAACAGGAATAATATACATCATAGTGCGGGATTTTTACACTGGACGATACAACCTGAAATCCAGTCCATCACATATCGCGAATTTCATGCTCCAGAATGGCCCATCTTTCGTGGTCCTTCCATTCGCCGCCGATCTGCAGATATTCCGGTGAAAATCCTTCCTTGCGGAATCCGAGTTTACGTACAAGCCGTAGCGAAGCCTCGTTATCGGGTTGGATATTGGCCTCAAGCCGGTGCAGGCCAACTTTTTCGACGGCAAACTGCAGGACAAGTTTCAGGCCTTCCGACATATAGCCCTTGCCGGCCCCCTCCCGGGATCCGTAATAGCCGAGGGAGGCGCTGCGCACCGGCCCCATCAGGATGTTATTCAGGTTAATGATCCCGACCAGCTTCTCGTCTTCATTGCGAACGATGAAAAAGCCGAGCACCCGGCCCTGTGAAATCCGCTTGAGATAGTCGTTAAAAAACCGGGGATCTTCAGCATGATAAATCCAGGGCTGGTGATAGTCCTTGTTTTCCTGGATAAACAGCTGATACGCCGCCTTCAGGTGCGGCCCCGGCGGATAAAGATGAACCAGCTCACCTTTTTTGAGCGGACGGGGTGGAATTATCCTGATCATGTCTCCACCCCTGCCCGAACTTATTTGAACCGGTTATTCTGCGGAAAACCGTGCGGTGGCATACGGCCAACCTGGCCGCGCTTGCCGATCCACGGCGTCAGATCGGTTTCCGTCCGGGTCTTGCCGCCCTTCATTGACCAGCTCAGCCCCTCGGCAAGCGTAAAGCAGATGATATCGCTCAGGGTGGCGTCCTTGTATTTCTGGATAATAGCCCCCCGGCCCCGGTTCATTTCCGCCATATCAGACAGCGGGAAGATCAGGAGCTTGCGATTGCGGCCGATCACCGCCACCGTATCCTGGTCTTTATCGACCTGGATGACACTGTGCGGTTTGTTCTTGCCGTCTTCCACATTGAGTATCTGCTTGCCGTTTTTAGTGCTGGCTACAACATTGTCCGCATCTGTCATGAAACCGCGCCCGGCATGGGTGGCAAGGATAAGACGGGTGCCCGCCTTAAAGGGAAGCACTGAGACGATTTCCTCGTCATTGCCAAGATCAATCATCAGACGCACCGGCTCGCCATGACCGCGCCCGCCGGGCAGTTTATCCCCGCCCAGGGTATAGAAACGGCCGTTACTGGCGAAGAGCAGGATCTTGTCGGTGGTATAGGCGTGAAAACCGAATTTGGCCTTGTCGCCTTCCTTGTATTTGATGGTGTCATCCACCGCCACATGGCCCTTCATGGCCCGGATCCAGCCTTTTTCGGAACAGATCACCGTGATTGGCTCTTTTTCGATCATGGCCTCGATGGGAATGATTTCCGCCGTCGGGGCATCGGCAAATGTGGTGCGGCGCTTGCCAAGTTCTGTCTTGTTGCCAAAGCGCGCCTTGATTCCCCGGACCCCGTCAGAAATAGCGTTCCATTGTTTTTCCTCGCTGGCCAGAAGCTCCTGAAGTTCCTTCTGTTCCGCTTCAAGTTCCGCATATTCGCGGCGGATTTCCATTTCCTCCAGCTTGCGCAGGCTGCGCAGGCGCATATTGAGGATGGCTTCCGCCTGGACTTCGGTCAGCTCGAAGGTGCGCATCAGATCCTTCTTGGGTTCGTCCTCCTCGCGAATGATGCGAATGACTTCATCCAGATTGAGGTAAGCAACCAGATAGCCGCCGAGGATCTCCAGCCGGTGTTCGATCTTGCCGAGCCGGTAATTAGACCCCCTGATCAGAACCTCAAGCCGGTGATCGAGGAAACATTGCAGCACTTCCCGCAGGTTCATCACTCGCGGCGACGTGCCCTTGTCCAGCACATTCATATTGAGGGGAAAACGGGTTTCCAGGTCGGTCAGCCGATACAGGCTTTCCATCAGGATTTCCGGCTCCACGGTGCGGCTTTTGGGCTCCAGCACAATGCGGATGTCATCGGAACTTTCGTCCCGCACGTCAGCCAGTATGGGAAGCCTTTTTTCGTATATCAGGTCTGCGATCTTTTCGATCAGCTTGGATTTCTGGACCTGATAGGGAATTTCGGTGACAACGATATGGTAGGATCCACGACTGCCTTCCTCCACTTCCCAGCGGGCGCGCAGGCGGAAACCGCCACGACCGGTCTCGTAAGCCTGGACAATATTTTCCCCCGGCTCGACGACAATACCCCCAGTCGGAAAATCAGGACCCGGTATGAAGTCCACCAGTTTGCGAATCGAGGCATTGGGAAATTTGATCAGATGCAACAATGCGTCACAAAGTTCGGACACGTTGTGCGGCGGCACACTGGTCGCCATACCGACGGCGATACCCGCCGCCCCGTTGGCCAGAAGATTGGGGAAATTGGCCGGCATGACCACCGGTTCCTCTTCCTCCCCGTCATAGGTTTCCCGGAAATCAACAGTATCCTCGTCCAGCCCTTCCATCAGGGCAACGGCAACCTCTGTCAGGCGGGCTTCGGTATATCGCATGGCTGCGGCATTATCGCCGTCGATATTGCCGAAGTTACCCTGGCCATCGACCATGGGATAACGCACGGCAAATTCCTGGGACATGCGGACCATCGCGTCATAGACCGACTGGTCGCCGTGCGGGTGGTATTTACCGATCACATCGCCGACCACACGGGCGCATTTCTTGAAGCCGGTTTCCGGGTTCAGTTTCAGCAGCCGCATGGCATAAAGCAGGCGGCGATGCACGGGCTTGAGACCGTCGCGCACGTCCGGCAATGACCGGGACATGATGGTTGACAGGGCATAGGACAAATAACGCTCACCCAGGGTATCACCGAGCGGCGCGTCAAGGATATTATCTTCGGGTTGAATACTCATAGGCAGACTATATCAATTATTTTTCCGGGTGCCAGAAGTTGTTGCGACCTTGTTTATTTTTTCCCGGCTTACGCCTCCGAAGTCAGGGAAACATTAAATATGCCTTTCTTACGCATGTTGTCTCCATGTTCCTTGAATATGGTACCCAGAAGCGGGACTTTGCTAGATTCCCGGACAAGCAGTTCAGCTTCATGAAGGATCTGCTCCTCGTCAATGTCACCAATGTCCTCCCTGATCTCCTCCAGCAAAGCGCTGCGTCCTGAATGATCCTTATTCACATGCCAGAGCGACACAACCTGCTTCAGACTCAAATTGCCAATAGCCCGGTCGCTAAAGGGATAATCAACAGGAAAGTCCTGATGAAGCCGGTACATTTCAAGCCTTTCGAGAAGTGTCGTGCATCGCATCCACAGATAAACGGCTTTGAACATCAACATCTTCTGGAAATCTGTCCTCACCCTTTCATCCGCCTTCACACTTAGCGAGAGACGCCAGAAGGTGCGGATTTCGATATCAATGTTGCGGAACCGGACATGCATGCGCATAATCTCGGCCATCAGATTTTTCGGTAAAATGCTGATCTGCTCGTTCTTGATGGTGATCGGAACATCGGAGAGATAATAAAGCTTCTCTATCTGATATTTCTCCAGAAGCCTTGAACCGTCAACAGCGTCTTTGAGAACCTTGAGATTCGCTATCGTATGTTCCCGGAAATTATTGATTTCCGCCAGGACAATGTCGGCAATGTCCCGTTTTTTCTTGCGACGTTCGTAGGTATCCCAGAGAATTTTGCCGAGAGCGGCCAGAATAGCCGTCGAAAGCCCTACAAAGATAACGTTATCCGCCCCATAATTAAGAAAACAGAAGACGGCCACCACGATAACGATAGAAAAGGCAACAACCATATAAAGCTGCATGGAAAAACCCCTTTTTTCCGGTCAAGTTTACCTTTTTCGGACCGCTGTATCAATCTCCGAATTTTACAGAATATGATCCATCAGCATCTGCCGGGCCTGGGGAATTTTGCGGCTGTGCGGGGTCAGCATATGACGTTCCAGAAAGAACTCGGTCAGATGCAAACCGTCGCGGACCTCTTCGGCCGTGACTTCCTGTCCGTTCCCCAAAAGAAAAGCAGGCAGCGGCAGCATTTTGTCACTATAGGGTCGACCGGCGGCACGGGACACCGCCCGGCCTGATTTGGGGGAGACATAAACAAGGTCCTCGGTCACCCCGGTTGCGGCACAACAGCTGAGATCGAGACCGAATCCCAGTTCGCCCAGAAGTCCCAGCTCCCAGCGCACCAGCAGCGGTCCCCAGTCGGTGACCTTCCCATCGCCTTCTTCCACCACATCCAGAAGGGCGATCAGGCCGTCGAGCAACGGTGCATGTTCCTCACGCTCCGGCAGGCAGGCGCTGAGCAGAGCCGTCACCGCATTAAGCACGGCCAGCTTGCCGGCATGATGCAGGAACACCGCCGAGCGGGATTGTTTCAGTTCGACCTGATAGGTGCCGAGATGGCTTTCCAGCCGTCCCCGCCAGTGCAGATCCACCTCATTGCCCGGCTGTAAATTACCGCGCTGTCGCCGGCCCATTCCGCCCTTGACCAGTCCGCCGTGCCTGCCGTGGGCACGGGTCAGCACCTCGATAATGGCGTCGAATTCGCCATGCTTCCTGAGCGATAAAATAATGCCTTCGTCCCGCCAGTCCATTCAGGGTCCTTTTTGTTTCACTTCATCAATATCTTCTTCCGGGATGCTTGCCAAGGCTCTTGGCAGTACAAACCAGTATGATATGATCCGGCAACATTTAACGGAGGCCATTCATGTCCCAATATCCCAGTAACAGCCATTATCCCATCGTTCCGCCGACCACCAACTTCCGGGCGATGGAGGAGAATGGCCCCCAGATCATGGCCCGGGGCAAGGGCATCTACCAGTGGGACAAGGCGGGCAAGCAGTATCTGGAAGGCATGGCCGGCCTCTGGTGCACGTCCCTCGGCTATGGTAACGAGGAAATCGCCGAGACCGCCGCCGAGGCCATGCGGACCATGGGATTCGCCCATATGTTTTCCGGCCGCAGTCATGAAGCCGGTATCAGGCTCGCAGAAAAACTGACAGAGATGTTGCCGATGGAGGACAGCCGGATCTTTTTCGGTGTCTCCGGATCCGACGCCAATGACACCCAGATCAAGCTGATGCGCTATTATTTCAACGCCATCGGCAAACCGGAAAAGAAAAAAATCATCAGCCGTCACCTGGCCTATCACGGCGTGACCCTGGCCAGCGGCAGCCTGACCGGCATTCCCGTAAACCATGCCCTGTTTGATTTACCGCTCCCCGGTTTTCTGCATACGGAATGCCCCTTTTACTACCGGGACAGTATGGACGGGGAAAGTGAGACGGATTATGCAGACCGGGTGCTGGTTTACCTGGAGAAAATGATCCAGACCGAGGGACCGGACACCATTGCCGCCTTTATCGCCGAGCCGATCATGGGCGCCGGCGGGGTGATCCTGCCGCCCGAGGGATATTTCCCCAAACTGCGGGCATTGCTGGATAAATATGACATCTTCCTGATTGATGACGAGGTGATCTGTGGTTTCGGCCGCACCGGCAATGCCTTCGGCTGCGAGACCTTCGGCTTCCGGCCCGACACCATGAGCATGGCCAAGGCCCTGACCAGCGCCTATATGCCGCTGTCTGCCGTCGCCATCCCGGAAAGCATGTATCAGGCCATGGTTGATCCCTGCGCCGAACAGGGCGCCTTCGGTCACGGTTTTACCTACAGCGGCCACCCGGTCAGCGCCGCCGTGGCCCTGAAAGTTCTGGAAATTTACGAGCGGGAAAATGTCTTCGCACATGCAGCAAAAATGGGGGCCTACCTGCAGCAAAAACTGCAGCATTTTTCCGATCACCCACTGGTTGGCAACGTGCGCGGTACCGGCCTTATTGCCGGTGTTCACCTGATGAAGGACAAGGAAACCCGAACTCCGTTCAAACCGGGAATCGCCGGACCTACCGTTATTGCCGCCTGCTTCGAGAACGGCCTGGTCCTGCGTAACCTGGGTGACGTTATCGCCATATGTCCACCGCTGGTCATCACCGAGCCGGAAATTGACGAACTTGTCGACAAACTTGGCAAGAGCCTGGATAGCGCGCAGGAAAAAACAGGCCTGAAAGGCTAACTGGTGGCGGGCTATTCCGTCGCCAGACTGCCCTGTTCTTCCACAGATATTTCGTGCAGGTAGAGCCTAGCCTTGCCGATCGACATTTTGAATTCGGAATAGACCGGCACCATCACCGGGACGCCCTCGACATGTCCGAACCATATTTTCAGGGGGTCCGGTTTTTTCTTTTTCTCAGCCCGGCGCTTTTCCCGCTTTTCCAGGAATTTCTTCCGTTCCTTTTCATCCTTGGGCAGCATATCCCCGGCCAGCAATTTGGTCCTGAACTCGCAAAGCGTGGCCTCCCCGGCGAAGACGGAGCGTGACGTTTTCTTGCGCAGCTCGGTCCGTGGACAGTGATGCAGATAATCGATCAGGAAAAAACCGCCGAAAACCGGCTGATGCGTCCATTCCGTCTCTTCCCCTCCCAAAACCGGAGCGGTACCTCCGTTAATCAGGAGTCCGGCCAGATAGCTGAGCGGATCGGGAGCTGTCTTTTGCTCCTCCGGCACCGGGAAATATTCAAAGTCGTCATCCCCGCTCATGTCCTGATCATGGCCGGTAACCATGCCGGTCCCTTGATCATAGGTCATGCGATTAAGATATGTCTCATCGTCCCAGTATCCCCGGCTTTCATAGAGCATGGGGACAAGCTGCCTCTGGCCGTTGATGGAACCGATGCTCAGCGAAGTATTTTCCGCCTTGCTGAACAGCCGGGCGATGCCCTTGGTATGATAATAGCTTTTGACACCATAGGAACCGGGGGTCAGACGAAGCTGGGTATCCATATCCAACAACACAAAACCGGCAAAATAGATCTTATATCTGGCCTTGATCAGAATGGTATTGTCTGCGGCAGCCACCGGGCCGCCGCACAACATCAGAACACACAGAAAAAGGAAAATCCGCATATATTTGCCTGTTTGCCGAAATGATTATCCTAGTCCATGGAGGCAAGACGATCCAGCGCCGCCTGCATTTTCTCGGCCTGGATTTCGCCGTCGGCCAGTTGCTGTTTTGCTTCAACCACCACATTCTCCGGCGCCTTGGCAAGGAAACCCTGGTTGTTCAGGCGTCCCCGGATGCCGCCGAGTTCCTTGAGGAGCTTGTCGAGGTTTTTCTGCAGGCGGGCTTTTTCCGCCGCAATATCAATCACTCCGGCCAACGGCAGGAAGACAGTGGCCTCGCCGATCACCACCTGAACTGCTCCCTTGGGCGCTGCGCCGTCATGACGGGAGATATTCTGCAGGCGGGCCAGACGGGCAATCACGTCACCATGAATATCCAGCGCCTTAAGCAATGTTTCATTGGCGCCACTGATCAACATGTCGATTTTGGCACCGGCCGGCACGTTCATCTCCGCCCGGGCGGTACGGATATCGGAAATCAACCGGATCGCCCAGTTCATTTCCTCGCTTGCCGCATCGTCAATCAGGCTCGAAGACAGTTCCGGCCAGGAAGACATGATCAACTGGCTGTCCCGATTGTCGCTCAGGGACTGCCACAACTCTTCGGTCACAAAGGGTTTGAACGGATGCAACAGCTTGAGGATCTGGTCGATGACCCAGGCCGTACAGCGGCGGCATTCATCAGCCGCAGCCTGGTCTTCGCCCTGGAAGATCGGCTTGACCAGCTCGATATACCAGTCACAGAAGGTGCCCCAGGTAAAATGATAAATGGCGGATGCCGCCTCATTATAGCGGTAGCTTTCCAGTGATTTTGTGACCTGTTCCGCCGCCTTTACAACTTCGCTGACGATCCATTTATTGACTGTCTGGCTGGCCGTTGCCGGATCGAACTCTCCCTTGCCGAAACAGTCATTCATTTCACAGAAACGGGCGGCATTCCACAGCTTGGTGCCAAAATTCCGGTAGCCCTCGACCCTTTTCTCGGACATTTTGATGTCGCGGCCCTGGGCTTCCATAGCCGCCAGGGTAAAGCGCAGGGCGTCGGCGCCAAATTTGTCGACAAGCTCGAGCGGATCAATGACATTGCCCTTCGATTTAGACATCTTGGCGCCCTGCTCGTCCCGCACCAGGGCATGAACATAGACCGTGTGGAACGGCACCTCTGGCTTGCCGTCCTCATCTTTCATGAAATGCAGGCCGTCCATCATCATCCGGGCAACCCAGAAGAAGATAATGTCGAAACCGGTAACCAGAACATCGGTCTTGTAATGGCGTTTCAGAAACGGATCGTCCTCGTCCGGCCAGCCAAGCGTGCCGAACGGCCACAGGGCGGAGGAAAACCAGGTGTCGAGCACGTCCGGATCACGGGTCAGCTCAACCGTCTTGCCGTAATGTTTTTCCGCAGCCGCCTGGGCTTCTTCTTCATTATTGGCAACAAATATTTCCTGATCCGGTCCATACCAGGCCGGGATCTGATGGCCCCACCAGAGCTGGCGGGAAATACACCAGGGTTCGATGTTGCGCATCCATTCGAAATAGGTTTTTTCCCAGTTCTTGGGTACAAATTTTGTCCGCCCATCCTCGACCGCGGCAATCGGTTCCTTGGCCATTTCAGCCGCATTGACATACCACTGGTCTGTCAGCCAGGGTTCGATCACGACACCGCTGCGGTCACCATAAGGCACCATATGGACGGTGTCCTCGACTTTTTCCAGCAGGCCGAGCGCGTCCATGTCCGCAACAATCAGCTTGCGGGCGTCGAAACGGTCCAGGCCGCGGTATTTTTCAGGCGCATTGTCGTTGATCCGGGCCAGGTCATCAAAGATATTGATTTCCTCCAGGTCGTGGCGCTTGCCAACGGCGTTATCGTCAAAGTCATGGGCCGGGGTGATTTTCACCGCACCGGAGCCTTTTTCCGGGTCCGCATGTTCGTCGGCAACCACAATCAACTTGCGGCCGACCAGAGGCAGGGTCAGGGTCTTGCCGATAAGGTCCTGGTAGCGCTCATCTTCCGGATGAACAGCAACGGCCACATCGCCCAGCATGGTTTCCGGCCGGGTTGTGGCGACCGTCAGATAACGCCCCTCTTCCCCGTCCACCGGATATTTGAAATGCCAGTAATGACCGTTGACTTCCTTCTGCTCCACTTCCAGATCGGAAATGGCGGTGCGCAGTTTCGGATCCCAGTTCACCAGGCGTTTGTCTTTGTAAATCAGGCCGGACTGGTACAGTTCGACAAAGACCTTGAGCACCGCATCATGGAAACCTTCATCCATGGTAAAGCGCTGGCGGCTCCAGTCGCAGGACTGCCCGAGGCGGCGCATCTGGTTAAAGATCATGCCACCGGATTCTTCTTTCCATTTCCAGACCCGCTCGATGAATTTCTCGCGGCCCAGATCATGGCGGGAAATACCCTCTGCATCCAGCTGGCGTTCGACAACCATCTGGGTGGCGATGCCGGCATGGTCCATGCCCGGCTGCCACAAGGCATCCTTGCCGCGCATACGCTCAAAACGGATCAGAATATCCTGCAGCGTATGGTTCAGGGCATGACCGATATGCAGGCTGCCTGTCACATTGGGCGGCGGCAGTACAATGGTATAGGGCTCGGCCTCGGGGCGCTGGCCGCCCTTAAAGGCGCCGCTGTCTTCCCAGGCATCGTAAATTCTTTTTTCAGCTGTTGAAAAATCAAAGGTTTTTTCCAGCATATCCGGTCTTTCGTCTTTAAAATCGTCAAATCATTCAAAATATTGCGGCCGGAAAAAAAAGAGAAGAGCCTCCCGGGACCCTTCTGCATTTTTTTTGACCGCGGCTAAATTAGTCGGTCTTTTGTTAAAAATCCACCCTCAGGGTTTCTTGGTCCTGGCCAGCCGCGCGATTTCCTTGGCCACCATTCGCTCCACAATGGGGGGCAAATTCTGGTCAAGCCAGTTTCTCAGCATCGGTTTCAACAGCTCCCGGACAAGATCCTCAAGGGTATTGCCTGATCCTTCATACCCGGTTGTCAAAAGAGCTGACAACTGGCTGAACTGATCCATGGCAATGGACGACGCACCTTCGGACATCAGCACATCCACCCCTTCGGCAGGGTCTACATCGTCAATATCAAGTCCCGATGCAGCAACCGGCTCCGGTTCCGGCTCAGGTTCAAATTCTGCCTCAAAATCCACTTCCGGCTCAGGCTCGTCATCGATCTCAAGCTCAAGGTCTTCGCCTTCGTCTTCCACAAGTTCGGTAAGTTCCAGAACTTCTTCTTCCGGCTCGGGCTCGGGCTCGGGTTCGGGTTCCGGCTCAGCTTCCATTTCCGGTTCGGGCTCAGCTTCAGGTTCCGGCGCAGCTGCCTCTGCTTCCGGTTTCTCCTCTTCCTCGTCCTCCGAAATAATCCGGCGAATCGAAGCGAGGATTTCCTCCATACTTGGTTCTTCTTGGCCGTCCGTTTCGCTCATCTTTTTATGTTCTCACTTGATTTCGGAGCTATCCGGTGCTCCCCATTTTTCCGCGTCAGGATGTTTGTTATCTCTTTAACAGTACACCTTTATTGAATTATGGCCGATTATCAAGGTTTTTTCACCCTTCTTTATATAAAAAACTGCCGACAAGCCTCTCAGGCTGCCGACAGCATTTCATTCGGTTTATGGCAGACCGAGTAGTTTACTCGCTATCGATGCCAAATCCATAGATCTTGTCATCTACCTTATCTGTATTTTTGCTGGCATCGTAATAGGACGCTTCCAGCTGCAGGTCCTGTGCTGTCAGCTTGCCCATTGCCAGCAGCAGACGATAGGCCGCAACAACCTGATCCCTATGCGAACGAACATTCTCAACCCGGGACTGCAGAAGTTCCTGTTCCGCATCCAGAACATCCAGGGTGGTGCGGGAGCCGACCTCTGCTTCCTGACGAACACCGTCCAGGGCAATTTCGTTGGCTTCGACCTGGGACTGGGTTGAGCCAATCCGTGCGGTCGCCTCACGATAACCTTCCCAGGCATTCTGGACATTTTCCCTGACCTGACGCTCGGCTGCAATAACTTCAAGACGTCGCTGGCTTTCCAGCTGCTTGGCCTGACGGATACGGGAAGACTGGGCCCCACTCTGATACAGCGGCACAGTCATGCGGGCCACCACTTCCTTCGAGGTTACATTTGTCGTTACCGTACTGGCATCCCAGGATTTATTGTAACTTGCTTCCAGTGAAACCGTCGGGCTCAGTCCGCCATACTGGCTGTTGACATTATAACGGGCGGCTTCCTCCACATATTTGGCTGAATTCAGCGTGGGAGAATAGCGCAAGGCAATGTCCAGAGCCGCCTCTTCAGAAGCCGGCAGCGGAGGAAGGGCGTCGATGTCTTCCAGTGTTCCAGGCGCACCGCCGACCACCCGGATAAAGGCGGAACGGCTGGCTGTGAGATTGGCTTCTGCCTGGATGCGCTCGGTGATGGCGCCGGACAGGCGGGCCTTGGACTGGGCCACGTCGGTACGGGTGATTTCACCAACCCGGAAACGATCCTCGCTGGCTTCTAGCTGGCGTTGCAGCACCATGACGTTGTTTTTGGTCAGTTCAAGGACCACTTCGTCACGCTTGACATCAACATAGGCTGATACTGCATCCAGAAGAACCGACTGTTCGGTATCAAGCAGATTCTGGCGGGCCGCCTCGACCTGCTTGCGGGCCTGTTTGGTATTATTGACGGTCTGAAACCCGGTAAAGATATTCTGCTGAAGCGTGACGCTTGCCCTTTTGGGATATACCGAACCGCTCGCTCCAAAGAGGCTGTCGGTCTGGGTATCCTGATAACTGACTGACCCGTTCGCCGTTATGCTGGGCAACCAGCCGGACCTGGCCTGATTGATATTTTCGTCAGTCGCCCGAAGCGACGCCCGCTGGGCTTCCAGTGTAGGATTTCCCATATAGGCCTGGGCCAGAACTTCATTCAGATTTTCCGCGTAGGCCGGAACAGAACCCAACAAACAGGTCAGGGCAGACACTGCAACTCCACATAACGTTTTCTTCATTTTTTCTTTCCCTGGTGTATGGGGACTGCTGTCCCCTTTCCCAACAAGTAATGTATCGCCCCTCACTACCCGAAAATTATTGATAAATTGTTGTGTTCCTTAAAAATACCCCCGGAACAGACAATTAAAAGCTGAATTCTTCTTTCCTGGCGAATGCTGCCAGCGGCGGTATTGCGGCATCAAACAGGGTCCGCACCCCGCGCACCTTGTCCTTATACGTGACAAGTGAGGCTTTTCCAACGCCGCGATCATTCAATACACAAACCAGCCTGCCGTTTTCTGACAGCTGCTCAAGAAGGGTTTGAGGCACGTCATCCACCATACCATTAATAAAAATAAGATCGTAAGGTCCCTGTTTGGCAAGACCGGCGGTAATATCCCCCTTAACCACGGCAACATTGTCACAGGCTTCCTCGGCCAGAACCGCGGTTCCGGTCTCGACAAGACCGTCATCCTCTTCCAGGGCAACAACAGCTTCGGCCAGACGTGCAAGAACTGCCGATGAATAACCGGTGCCACAGGCGATATCCAGCACCAGGTCTGTCGGCTTGATGTGAGCTTCGCTCAACAGGCGCCCGAAAACCATGGGTTCCATCAGATAACGTCCCTCGGCGACCCGGATATCTTCATCCACATAGGCAACACCGGCAAAGGCTTTCGGGACAAATTTTTCACGATTCACGGAAGCAATTGCCTCGATCACATTTTCATCATTTATGTTATTGGGACGAAGCTGGCCCTCGATCATACTGCTTCTGGCCTGGGATGCATTAGTCATATGGACGTTCCTAAGGTTATATGGCCTGATGTGATCCGGCCTAATGTTATCGGAATGGTTTGATGCCTATATATAGTTTAAGGACGCACTTGACAATATTCTCTCGACAAGAGAACCAATCTTGTCGACAAGTTTCATTATTTCACCCTTAAACAGATAAAAACAGGAAAAAATCCCCAGGCTGGATAAAACAGTTCAGTTTAAAAAGCTCTTGCTTTTAGCGAACAATGGAAATAAAAGTCGTCACACCTTGGTGCGGTGGCGGAGTGGCTACGCAGCGGATTGCAAATCCGTGTACACCGGTTCAAATCCGGTCCGCACCTCCATTTCCCTCCCATATAGACTTCCGACCCGGCCCGGGCCCTCAGGCAACAGACAGCATGACCTGCTCGGCAGACGTATATTCCCTGTCATCGCGGGTGGTCGTGGCCGAGTTATAGAATTTCTTGATCATTTTACAGCCGTCCGTCCCGTTTTCACGAATTTTCAGGAAAACATCGTAACCGACTGACGGCCGCTCCCACAACAGCATGTTCCAGTCGGTATTTTTCTGAGCAAAGCGAATAATCATTTTGAGGGCGCGCATGGGAAATTCCAGGGCACCTTTCAGCAGGGCATCGCCTTCATCGGTCACCTGGACGACCGTGAAAAACATATAGGGGATCCCTCCCGCTATCTGATCGGCCGTCACCGGGGCATCATAAACCCGCATGATTCCAATCTTCCTGTCCAGCCACTCGATCTGTACATAGTCCGCGTCTGATGACATAAAATTCATTCTCAGAAAATACCTTTTAAATTGCTCCGCTCCACACCCTGGTTCAGTCACAGGTATGGGACAAAAATGACCGAAATATGTTCGGAAAATTATTTTTTTGATATACAACTACTCAGGCAAAACCTCCGGAAAACTAGGCATTTCTCAGCACTTCAGTCAATGATAATGGAACAGAAAAAATAACTTCATTATATAGGCTTTAAATACAGGCACTTATGGTTAATAAATGATATACAATCCGGATCCGACCAGCTGCTTGCCTTCCAGGGAACAGTAGACTCGGGTTCGACTCCCCTTCTCCCGGGGGACTCCAATCATTCCCGATTCTGATTGCATTTTTTTGAATTTTTCTATTGGCAGAGCTTTTTTCTGTATGTATAAGGTGCGCGTCGGCTCAGTCGGCACTTTCGATGATCCCCGATAGCTCAGTTGGTAGAGCAGTAGACTGTTAATCTATTTGTCGCAGGTTCGAGTCCTGCTCGGGGAGCCAATACCAAAAGGGTCCGCCTGATATCAGGCCGGGCCCTTTTTGCTGCCTGAACTCACCTCTGGACCCGGTCCCCCAATATGATATAGTGCGCTCCCAAAAGGGGATTTCAAATGGATAATGTGATCAGTTTTGCCAAAGCGAAGAAAAAACTCGCACGCACCGCAAAAGAAAAGCAGGCGGAGGAAAATCGCGTCAAATTCGGCCGCACCAGGGGCGAGAAGGAATCTTCGCGCAAGACCACTGAACTCCAGAACAAACAACTCGACCAGAAACAGCTCGGCAGTGACGAAGAAGAATAAGTACCAGCCTCCTTTTGTCCCAAAATGGGAAAATGTGTCAGTTTTTTTACATATACAGCCTGCGATTGTGACCCAAAACAACTTATTTCCTTATTTTTCAATAAGTTTGAAATGTGGCACAAATTTTGCACTCAATCAGGAGGTTATCTCTATAATATTTTAGGCAATTCTGAGTGAGAGGGAAAATGAAAAAAATACTTTTAGCAACTTTGCTTATGGCGTCTTCTGCCATTGCAACAACATCTGAAGCCGGCGTTATTGATATCTCGGATGTCACCATCAAAGGGCAACAGTTCAGAGCCTTTCAGGATAACACAACCGGGTACACCTGGCTTGACTTGGACAATTTCTGGAATGACTCCTGGACTTACAACAGCCTGGTAAGTTTTTTTGCCGGTACAGACTATAAACTTGCCAACCAGATTGAAATTGACGGTCTTCACCTTTCAGTGCCGGCCAATCCGGCAACAGCCGTTTCAGAATTCATCATCATGGGCGGAAACTATACCGGTCAGACAGCCTCCCCCGTCAACCGCGACCTGGTTTGGGGTATATACGACCCCCTGGATAACGGGTCGATTTACGCATCATTCCATTACGGAGATGTTACATTCTGGTCTGACTATTACCTCGGCCAAGACGCAAATGATCCCTTCTACGATAATAATGCTGCAAACCGAGACCTCGGCGCCTGGGTTGTCAATACAGCAACTGTTCTTGACGTTGACGTACCGGAACCGGCAACGATTGGCCTGCTGGGGCTTGGCCTCATTGGCTTCGGCGCCATGGCAAGACGCCGCCGTTCCTGATCAGATTTCAGGTTACTCAAGCAAGATAAGAGGCGGCTCCTGCGGGCCGCCTCTGTGCATCTCACAACAGTAGCGGCTGAACACCCTCTATTCCTCCCCCTCGTAATAGTCCGGCAGGAATTCCTTTACTGCCGGTGACGTAGTCGCCCATGCATGACAGGTGTTGAGCACCGGCGGGCGCTGCTTCGGCCTGCTAAGATCTACACCCGCCTCTTCCGCCTTTTTCATCAGCCCCGGCGTCATGGTCTGCATGGCGGCCGTACCCAGCGGGTACAATAATTCGGTGATATGCGTGCAGCCTTCAACACCGCCTACCCGTTCCCGAATCTGCTTGCGCCAGCCGGCCCCGACCCTGACGCCGATCAGCTTTTTATAGGATGAAACAATGGCCGGACACATTTCAAACGGGCTGTTGTCGGTTACCGCCTCAATTTCCTGAATGACATACTTGTCATCCAGGGTCAGCCTGATCCACATTTCATGCACCGGATCGCCCGCCTCGATCTCGCCGCGCCATTGATTGCCGAAGGCATAGGTTTTCTGGTCGGTCATATGTCCTTCGATATCCCAGAGACCGTCTTCCCGTTCATAACCGGTATAGGTAATGGTTCTGGTATGCAGATGTTTACGGGGTACTGGTGAGGAGAGCGGCATTTATAGTCCTTGATATTGCTGTTTGGTCTATTATCTCAGGTGTTTTCAAACCGGTCAAACAAAGGTTCACCTTGCGGGCGCATGGCAGTTATGCGGAATCTTTCTGGCCCTTGAAGCGGTTTTGGGTTATGTGAAGCCCATTATAAGGAGAATGATACCGATGCCCGAGTCCATTCCGGAACCGAAAAAAGCTGTCGTCCTGCTCAGCGGCGGCCTGGATTCTTCCACCTGCGTAGCCATCGCCCAGAGCGAAGGTTACGAGGTCTATGGCCTCAGCTTCAGCTACGGCCAGCGGCATACCATCGAGCTCGACGCCGCGAAGCGAATTGCTGACAGGATGGGCATCAAAAAACATGTGATTGCCAATATTGATATCGGCGCCTTTGGCGGCTCTGCCCTGACTGATGATATTCCCGTGCCCAAGGACCGCAGTCATGAAGACATGAGTACCGATATTCCGGTCACTTACGTGCCGGCCCGCAATACGATTTTCCTCTCCTATGCGTTGGGCTGGGCCGAGGTACTGGGGGCCAATGATATTTTCATCGGCGTCAACGCCCTGGATTACAGCGGCTATCCCGACTGCCGGCCGGAATTCATCAAGGCCTATGAAGTGATGGCCAATCTGGCGACCAAGGCCGGGACACAGGATCACAGGCATATGACCATCCATACGCCGCTTATTGACCTGACCAAGGCGGAAATTATCAAAAAAGGAGTGTCGCTGGGCGTGGATTACAGCCTGACCATAAGCTGCTATGATCCGGACAGCGAGGGGCGGTCCTGCGGCCATTGTGATGCCTGCCAGCTGCGCCTCAAGGGATTTGCCGAGGCCGGCACGACTGATCCCGTGCCTTATCAGGACTGAAACGCAACATGACCTATACCGTCAAGGAACTGTTTTATACTCTTCAGGGGGAAGGCGCACAGGCCGGACGGGCAGCCGTTTTCTGCCGTTTTGCCGGCTGCAACCTGTGGAGCGGACGGGAACAGGACCGGGCGACAGCCGAATGCACCTTCTGCGACACCGACTTTATCGGCACAGGCGGGCCCGGCGGCGGGAAATTCGCCACAGCCGACCATCTTGCGGCAACCGCCCGGGCGCTGTGGGACAGTGAAACCGATGGGTCCGGCATTCCCTATATTGTCTGCACCGGCGGGGAACCACTGCTGCAGCTGGATATCCCGCTGATTAACGCACTACATGAAAAGGGATTCGAAGTGGCCGTGGAAACCAACGGCACCCTGCCCGCGCCTGCGGAGCTGGACTGGGTTTGCGTCAGCCCGAAAAGACTTGATAAACTGGTACAGACCAGCGGCCACGAACTGAAACTGGTTTATCCTCAGCCGGACCTGCCGCCGGAAGATGTGGCCCATCTGGACTTTAAATACTTCTTCCTGCAGCCCATGGACGGCATTGGACCGGACGCGGAAAACATTCGGCTTGAAAATACAAAAAAATGTGTAGAGTACTGCCAAGCTCATCCGAAATGGCGCATCAGCCTGCAGACCCATAAAATTCTGGGTATTGCCTAGTTCAGACCTGTATTGAAATCAGGATTTATTCGACAAAATCTTGGCGACAACCAGAAGGGCTTCGCGGATTTCCTTCCAGTCATTATCGCCGAGGGCGTCCATAAATTCCTTCTGGGCAGTCATCCAGTAAGGCACCACATTGCGGATCGCATCAAGTCCTGCGTCCTCCAGAGTATAGGACGCATATCTTTTGCCACCGGAATACTGAACGGAAACATACCCCCTGTCCGCAAGGGTCTTGACCATTCGGGACATGGAGGATTTCTCCATCACCATGGAGTCCGCCAACTGGCTCAGGGTCATGGTCCCGTTATGGGCAAGCTCGAGAAGTATAACAACCTGGGTCGATCGGAGAGAACTTGGATCCAGAAGAGTATCAAAGCGTCTTGTAACCGCGCGTGAGGCTTTGCGCAGCCCGAGGCAGGCACAGGTTTCAAGGGCCTCTGCAATCAGGGCTTTTTCTTCAGTACTCGGATTCATACTACCAACCATTCTGTTGCTGACGATGTCCGACCTTTTTGAGTTGGGCATAATTATAGGTGTGACACTGCCAATTGGCCAAGCTTACCTTAACGTAAAGTCAACTTCAATCATTACCTGCATGTACGATCATTTTAACCCCTTCCGCGATAATTCGGGACATTCTGATCGGGAATCCAGACACCTGCCGGCGGCTCGCCGGTCTGGAAAAACACGTCAATGGGAATACCACCGCGGGGATACCAGTATCCGCCGATCCGAAGCCAGACCGGTTTCAGTTCCTTGACCAGCCGTTCGGCAATCCCGACCGTACAATCCTCATGAAAACCTGCATGGTTGCGAAAGGAATGCAGGTAAAGCTTCAGCGACTTGCTTTCCACAAGATAGTCCGCCGGCACATAGTCAATGACAAGATGGGCAAAATCCGGCTGTCCGGTGACCGGGCAGAGCGAGGTAAACTCGGGACAGGTAAAACGGACAAAATAGGGGGAATCCGGCCGCGGATTAGGTACCCTTTCCAGAATGGCCTCATCGGGATTTTCCGGAAGCTTCGAACTGCCGCCCAGATGGGAAAGGCCCTGATATATCTCTTTTGTCATTTCAACCGTCCTTTGATCGTCTGGCCAGCGGATGATTTCACCCGGATAAACACACATTGACTTATTACCCGCTTTTCCCTAAAGATCAAAGCCATGAAACATCATTGCCTGAAACGAATGTGTATTTCACGAATTATGAACCCGGTTTTCGCGTAAAACCGGGAAAAGCCGCTTGTGGCACCTTCAGAACTTCATGAAATCATTCGTTTACAGGAGAGCGCAAAATGACTCCGCGCCTGGATTATATCCACCATACCGTACATTTTTCCGTGACTGCACAAAATAACCCCGGGTCCCTGCCCCGGATATTATCTGTTTTTGAGAAGGCCAGCCTTTGCCCCGACCTCGTCAAATCCAGCAGCTTTACAGACGGGCAACTGGCTGTCGACATTTACACCCGGGGCCTTGAGGGGGCGCTTCAGGACCGGCTGGCAGCTAAACTGTCGTCGCTGGTGACGGTGTCACATGTGCGGACTGAAGTGATCCTGCGACCGGGCCGGACAAAACTTGCATCTTAACCCTTGCGACAGAAGGTGCCGGGGCCTATTTATAGGATAATCAGAAAAGAACAAGGTTTGACAATGGATATCCGAGACGGTTTTGTCGGGGTTATTGGGAATACTCCGATTATCAAATTGAGAAAAGCTTCCGAGGAAACCGGCTGCACCATTCTGGGCAAGGCCGAGTTTCTCAATCCGGGCGGCTCCATCAAGGATCGCGCAGCGCTCTATATCATCCGGGATGCCGAGAAGAAAGGCCTGCTGAAACCGGGCGGCACCATTGTTGAAGGCACGGCCGGCAATACCGGGATCGGTCTTGCGCTGGTCGGAAATGCGCTGGGCTACAAAACTGTCATTGTCATGCCGGAAACCCAGTCGCAGGAAAAAAAGGACATGCTTAAGCTGTGCGGCTGTGACCTCAGGCTCGTCCCGGCAGTGCCCTACAGGGATCCCAACAACTACGTGAAATATTCCGGTCGTCTGGCGGAAGAAATCGCCGCCGCCTCCCCCAACGGCGCCATCTGGGCCAACCAGTTCGACAATACCGCCAACCGGGACGCCCATCTGTATGGCACCGGGCCGGAAATCTGGAACCAGACCGACGGCACCGTGGATGCCTTTACCTGCGCGGTCGGCAGCGGCGGTACGCTTGGTGGTGTCTCCATGGCACTCAAGGAGCGCAACAAAAACATTAAAATTGTTTTGGCGGACCCGATGGGGGCGGCCCTGTTCAACTATTACAAACATGGTGAGCTGAAAGCGGAGGGTTCCTCCATCACCGAAGGCATCGGCCAGGGACGCATCACTGCCAACCTGGAAGGTATTGAAGTGGATGATGCCTGCCAGATTCCCGATGCCGAGGCTCTGGAAGTCATTTTTGACCTTCTGAAACATGAAGGTCTGTGCCTGGGTTCCTCCAGCGGCATCAATGTGGCGTCGGCCATCCGGCTGGCAAAGGAAATGGGGCCGGGGCATACCATTGCGACCGTTTTGTGCGATAATGGCACCCGCTATCAAAGCAAATTATTTAATCCTGAATTTCTGAAAGAAAAAGGACTCCCCTGCCCCGACTGGCTCTGAAGGGAAATACCGGCAAACTGACAAGGATACTGAAATGGTTGATGAGAAAAACGCTCTGGTGAGTACGGACTGGCTGATGCAGCATCTTGACGCACCGGATGTGCGCGTTGTCGACGCCTCCTGGCATCTGCCGTGGGCGAACCGGAACGGCCGGGCGGAATATGAAGAAGCCCATATTCCCGGCACCGTTTTTTTCGACCAGGACGATATCTGCGATACGGACTGCGACCTGCCCCATATGCTGCCAAGCCCCGAAAAAATGTCCAGCCGCATGCGCAAGCTCGGTCTTGGCGACGGCATGCGTATTGTGGTTTATGACAACAGCGACATCAGGTCCGCAGCCCGTGTCTGGTTTATGCTGAAGGCGTTCGGTCACCGGGACGTGGCCGTCCTTGACGGCGGTTTCCAGAAATGGCGGGCGGAAGGCAAACCCATAGAAGATATTCCGCCGGTTCCAGGCCCGCGGCATTTTACCGCCCGTTTTGACGCCACTGTAGTGCGCGAGCTGGACCAGATGTTCGGCAATCTGGAAAGCAAACGGGAACAAGTGGTTGATGCCCGCAGCGCCGCACGCTTCAATGCGGAATCCGAGGAACCGCGCCCGGGCATGAAATCCGGCCATATCCCCGGCAGCCTGAATCTGCCCTATGACCAGCTTTTCAACGAAGACGGCACCTATCGCAGCCCGGAACAGATCAGACAGATCTTTGAAGAAACAGGTGTGGACCTGCACAAGCCAATCATCACCACATGCGGGTCCGGCGGCACCGCTGCCGTTCTGTGCCTCGCCCTGTCGCTGATCGGGCATAACCAGTTTTCCCTTTACGACGGCTCCTGGAGCGAATGGGGATCACACCCCGATACACCGGTACATCCACAATAAGGACCAGAACAGCAATGAAGAAGGAAACAAAACTGGTCGAGGCCGGCCGCCGCAAACAATGGACCAGTGGCATCGTCAATCCACCAGTTTATCACGCCTCCACCGTCATTTTCGAGACGGTCGCCGATATGCGCGAAGCCGTCCGCAACCGGGGCAAGGCAACCCTCTATTACGGCCGGCGCGGCACCCCCACTCATTTTGCCTTTCAGGATGCCATGTGTGAACTGGAAGGCGGTGCCGGATGTGCGCTCTATCCCAGCGGTCTAGCCGCGGTATCAGGGGCCCTTCTGTCCTTTCTCGAAACCGGCGATCATATATTGATGGTTGACGGGGTTTACGAGCCGACCCGGACGCTGTGCGATGATTTCCTCAAGGGCATGGGTGTGGAAACCACCTATTACGATCCGATGATCGGGAGCGGTATCAGCGACCTGATACAGTCAAATACGAAAGTGGTTTTTGTGGAATCTCCCTGCTCCCTGACCATGGAAGTACAGGATATCCCGGCCATCGCCAAAGCCGCCCACGCGCGGGGCGCCATTGTCCTGATGGATAACACCTGGGGCACGCCGCTCAATTTCAAACCTTTTGATCACGGCGTGGATGTCTCCATCCATGCGGCAACGAAATATATTGTCGGCCACTCCGACGCCATGCTGGGCACCGCCACCGCCAATGAAAAATGCTGGGATCAGCTCAGGGAAAAGAGCATTCAACTTGGCTACTGTGCCGCCCCCGATGATGTCTACCTCGGCCTGCGCGGCCTGCGCACCATGGGACTGCGCCTGAAACAGCATGAAGAAAATGCACTTGAGGTCGCCCTCTGGCTCAAGGGCCGCCCGGAAGTGGACCATGTCCGCCACCCGGCTTTTGAAAACTGCCCGGGCCATGAAGTGTGGAAGCGGGATTTTCTCGGCAGTTGCGGGCTGTTTTCCTTCGTCATGACCGACGGTTACCGCGAAAGTGACCTCACTCCCATGCTGGACAATATGGAGCTATTCAAGATGGGCTTCAGCTGGGGCGGATACGAGAGCCTGATCCTGCCGGCCCACGGACTGGACAAAAGCAGGACTACGGTCAAATGGCAGGCGCCGGGACCGCTTGTACGGCTTCATGTGGGGCTGGAAAATCCCGAAGACCTGATTGCCGATCTGGAAAAAGGTTTTGCCCGGATAGGCAAATAGGACGCAGGCCTCAGGCGGCTTTCAGACAGAAAAACCGGGACAGGACAAAAACCGTTGTCGCCGAGAGCACAATGGCCGGACCGGTCGGCACGTCCCAGTTTGAAGAGACAAATACCCCGCTGATCACCGACAATACGCCGATGACAACAGCCAATCCGATCATGACCCCCGGCGTGCGGGCCAGGTTACGCGCCCCGGCCGCTGGAATGATCATCAGCGCCGTCACCAGCAGGACACCGGTCACCTTCAGGGACAGGGCTACAAGAGTGGCGATCATCAGCATATAAATTATTTTGGTTCTGGTCACGGCAATGCCTTCGATCCGGGCAAGATCCTCATGCACGGTGACCGACAACAGGCTTTTCCAGATCAGCGCCATCACCACAAGCACGCCGAGGCACATAGCGGAAAGCTGGTATATATCCCTTGTATGAATGGCGAGGATATCACCGATCAGATAGAACATCATGTTCTGGCGGATATTTTCCTGCAGGGCGATCATGATCAGGCCGATGGACAGGGCGCTGTGGGCCAGAATGCCGAGCAGTGTGTCGGAGGACAGGCTGCGGTCCCGCTGCAGCACCAGCAGGAACAGGGCCACCATCGCGCAGACAAGGATCATGATAACCGGGCTTGTGGTGCCGAAGGCAAAACCAAGCGCCACCCCCATCAAGGCCGAATGGGCAATGGTGTCGCCGAAATAGGCCATGCGCCGCCAGACCAGAAAGCAGCCAAGCGGGCCGGCCGCTATCGCAACCAGAATACCCGCCCCCAGCGCATAAAGGATAAAACTGTCAATCATGATCGCACCCCTTGCCGTGGTGGGGGCCGGGCACGATATTGCCCTGAGCGTCGTGATGATGATCATGATGGTGGGTATACATGGTGATATTTTCCGCACCAGTCGTAAACAGGGCATGATAATCTGGATTCTCGCGTACCGATTCCGGGGCGCCCTGGCAGCAGATATGCTGGTTCAGGCAGATTACCCGGTCGGTTGCAGACATGACCATATGCAGGTCGTGGGAGATCATCAACACGCTGCACTTCCGTTCATCCCGGGTTTTCCTGATCAGCCGGTAGATTTCCTCCTGGCCGGCGATATCAATGCCCTGCACCGGCTCATCCAGCACCAGAAGGTCGGGGCGGCCAAGCAGCGCCCGGCCCATGAGGAGGCGCTGCATTTCGCCGCCGGACAACATCTGTACCGGGCTCTTGCGGAACCGGGTGAGCCTGACCACCTCGAGAATTTCATCGACCTCCCCGCCGGTAACGCCGGGACGCAACTGCAGAAAATCCTCCACCAGCAACGGCAGGGTTTCATCAATGGAAAGCTTCTGCGGCATATAGCCGATCACCAGACCCTTTTTGCGCATAACCCGGCCCTTGTCAGGTGCCGTCAGCCCGAGGGCAATTTTCATCAGGGTGCTTTTGCCGGCGCCGTTGGGACCGATCAGGGTGACAATTTCCTGTTCTCCAACCATCAGGCTGACATCCTGCAGCACGGTCCGGCCGCCAAAGGATTTGTAAATCTCTTTAAGCTCAAGGAGGGTATTATTCTGGGTGGTCATATTGGTTCCCGGCTACCTGCAATTTTCGCAGAGCCCCATGATTTCAAGCATACTGTGTTCACAGCTGTAACCGTTGTCTTCGGCCACCTTGGCAATCTTGCTGTGAAGGGATTTGTCATTGACTTCTTTCACGGTCCGGCACTGGCGACAGATCAGGAAATGCCCCTGGTGCTGATGGGCCGGGTCCGGGCAGCCGATAAAGGCATTCAGGGATTCCAGCCGGTGCACAAGCCCTTCCTCAATCAGGAAATCCAGCGCCCGGTAAACGGTCGGCGGCGCCACACGCTTTTTGCCTTCCTTGCTCAGAAGATCCAGAAGCTCGTAGGCGGTCACCGGCTTGTGGCCGCGCCAGACAAGTTCCAGCACACTGCGGCGCAAGGGTGTGAAGCGGGTTTCCCGCTGGTCACAGATATCCCGCGCCGTCTGCAGGGCCTCTTCAATACATTTTTCATGGTCGTGTTGATGGGCGGCTTGAGTCATATTATGATGGTTCTTGTATTGTTATGGCATAACATTTAGGTAATAGTGGCCTGATACGCAATCAATTTCAAGCCCTCACCATGGAATTGAAATTAAATAACTCAGAACCGGTAACTGATCATGACTTTTCCCTTCTCCGTTAACATCATCGAGAAGGCCCTTACGGCCATCACCTTCAACGACGCCGGCCTTGTACCGGCCATCGCCCAGCAGCATGACAGCGGCGAAGTGCTGATGATGGCCTGGATGAACCGGGAGGCGGTTAGCGAAACACTGACCACCGGACGGGTCTGTTATTACTCCCGGTCGCGAAAAGGATTGTGGCGCAAGGGAGAAAGTTCCGGCCAGGTGCAGACATTGAAAAATTTCCGCATCGACTGCGACGGCGATACGCTGTTGTTGCTGGTCGACCAGAAAGGTGTCGCCTGCCACACCGGACGGCGGAATTGTTTCTATACGGAAGTCACGCCCGACGGGCTCGAGATCATCGCCGAGGTGGAAAAATCACCGGAGGAGCTTTATGGCTCCTCCGACTAATATCTCTTAGCTTTCCAGCTGGTCGCCCAGCGGCAGTTTGCGGATGCGTTTGCCGGTGGCGGCAAAGATCGCATTGCACAGCGCCGCGGTTACCGGCGGCACGCCAGGCTCGCCCACACCGCGCGGTTTGTCGCTGCTGTCGACCAGATGCACCGTGACCTCAGGCGCCATATCCATGCGGGTCAGCAGATAATCATGGAAGTTGCTCTGCTGCACTTCCCCGCTCTCGGTGGTGATTTCCGAATAAAGCGCATGGGACAGGGCGAAGATCACCGCCCCTTCCATTTGTGATTTGACCCGGTCCGGGTTGATGTAACGACCACAATCAACGGCGATGTCCACTTTCGGAATGGCAAGCTTGCCGTCCCTGACGGAGACCTCGACCGCCACACCGATATGGGTCAGGAAGCTGTAATGACAGGCAATCCCCAAGCCGTGGCCTTCGGGCATCTTGCGGCCCCAGCCGGCGCCGTCGGCGGCCAGTTTCAATACGTTTGTCAGGCGGGCGGTTTCGAATGGATAATCCGCACCGCTTTCGCCGTAATTGAATTTGGCCGGGAAATCATCCACCGGAACAGTCCGGTCCGGCGACAGATAATCGAGCAGGAAATCCTTCGGGTCCTGCCCTGCCGCATGGGCGACCTCATCAAGGAAAGAGCCGATGGCAAAACCGTGATGGATATTGGCCACAGAACGCAGCCAGCCAATCCGCAGGTTGGTTTTTGCCTTGCCGGCGGTCATCCGTATATTGGGAAAATCATAAGGCAGGTCCACCTGCCCCATGCCCATTTCCATGGGAGACGGCTGGTCGGCGACCGGATTGAAAATCGACATTATGGTCGGGAACACCGTATTGTGATTCCAGGCGGTGACTTTACCTTCCTTGTCCAGGCCCGCTTTCATATGCTGGGCGCTGATGGCATGGTAATAGTCATGACGGATATCGTCTTCCCGGGTCCAGACCACTTTGACCGGTTTGCCGGTCTGTTTCGACAGCCATGCGGCCTCGGCACAGAAATCGGCCTTGGACTTGCGACCGAAGGCGCCGCCGAGCAGGGTCACATGCACCGTGACCTTTGACCGGTCTGGCGCCGGCTGACCCTTGTCATTGGTTTTGAAATAACCGAGCGTAGCCGCCACCACATCCTGAACTGACTGGGGATCCTGGACACAGGCCCAGAGTTCCGCACTGTCGGCGGAAACATTTGCCAGAGCCGCCGGCGGCTCCATCGGCACATGGGCATAATAGGGCATCTGGTAACTTGCCTCGACAACCCGGTCTGCCTCGGACAGCGCCTTGTCCACATCGCCGTCATGACGACCGGTGAAGCTACCCGGCATTTTTGCGGTTTCCAGCATTTCCTTGTGCAACAGGGCACTGTCGTTGTCGCCGTGGCCGCCGTTATCCCATTCGATTTCCAGCGCCTCGCGCCCCTTCATGGCGGCCCAGGTGCTGCTGGCCAGCACCGCCACACCGCCAATTATATTGAACATGGTCGGCACCTGGACACCCGGCATTTCAACCACCTTGACCACACCTTTCACCTTGAGGGCGGCAGAAGCATCAAAACTTTTGACCTTGCCGCCCTGTACCGGCGGACGGGCGATCAGGGCATAGAGCATGCCGTCGATCTTCATATCCTGGCCGTACATGGCCTTGCCGGTCACCATGTCGGGCAAATCGACGATTTTTACCGGTTTGCCGATATAGGTGAAATCCTTTTCCGACTTGAAGGTCAGTTCGTCTGTGGACGGCACCGGATCATTGGCCGCAAGCGTTGCCGCCGCACCAAAATCCATCTGTTTCTTGCCGTGGCTGAGTTTATGGCCGGCCACTTTGACTGCGGCGGCATCAACGCCCCACTCACGGGCCGCGGCGCGCTGCATCATCAGGCGGGCCATGGCCCCCATTTCACGCATCTTGACATAAAACCAGCGCACCGAACGGGAACCGTCGGTATTCTGGTCGCCGAGCCGTTCGTCGCCATCGGCCTGGATGACCTTCACCCGGGTCCAGTCGGCGCCCAGCTCATCTGCCACAATCTGCGGCAGGCCGGTCTTGCTTCCCTGCCCCATTTCGGAGCGATGGGCGGTGATCAGGACACTGCCGTCCGGTTGAATGACCACAAACAGATTCGGCGACAGGGATTTTTCCTCACCTGCCATGGCCTGAATAATATTGAACCCGCCGCTGTGCGCCGCCAGCACCAGACTGCCGGCAGCAGTTCCTTTCAGAATGGAACGTCGTGTTATCTGGTTCATTTGGACGCCCCCCCTGCTGATTCTGCTGCTGACTTGATGGCCTTGCGGATGCGCTGATAGGTGCCGCAGCGGCACAGGTTGCCGTTCATGCCGTCGATGATTTCCTGCTCGCTGGGATCGGGATTTTCGGCAATAAGGGCCGCCGCCTGCATGATCTGGCCGGACTGGCAGTAACCGCACTGGGGCACATCATGTTCGGCCCAGGCTTTCTGCAGCGGATGGTCGCCGGTCTCGGACAGGCCCTCGATGGTGGTGATCTCCTCACCTTCCACATCGTCCATAAAGGTCAGGCAGCTGCGCACCGCCTCGCCGTTCACATGCACCGTGCAGGCCCCGCACTGGCCCACGCCACAGCTGTATTTTGTGCCGGTCAGGCCGGCCTCGTCCCTGAGATACCACAGAAGCGGCATTTCCCCGTCACCGTCAAAAGTGCGGGTCTCGCCATTCAGTTTAAATTTGGTCATTTTGCCCATCCAGTTTTAATATACCCATATGAGATACGTCTTAGCATAGCACCCGGTTTATTTGAACAGAAGAAAAGATAAAAAGTTTGTTGCACTGACAGTTTCCCAGCTTTGTCGGAAGGCCTGAAATGAAAAAACCCTCCCGCAATCGGGAGGGTTTTGAATATTGGCGACCCCGGCAGGATTCGAACCTGCGACCTACTGATTAGAAGTCAGTTGCTCTATCCAGCTGAGCTACGGAGTCCGTGTTTCGTTCGCCCCTAACCCTTGAAGGCAAAGGCATCCGCATAGGCCTTGATGCGCGGCTTGCGCACATGGGGTTCGATCACCTGATAATCAAGACCGTGCTTTTCAGCATAGGCCACCGCATGCTCGCGGCTGTCGAATTTCAGCCTGATCTGGCCGTGCATGTCACCGGATCCGGTCCAGCCCATCAGGGGGTCCAGATGCTTGTGTTGCTCGGGACTGAATTCCAGCACCCATTTGTCCGTCCGTTTTGTGCCGGACTGCATGGCGTTTTTAGCCGGTTTGTAGATACGTACCGTCATTTGATCACCTGTCACCGTTCGCTCAATCGTTCACAGTTGTTTATCGCAAAGACCCGCCAAGGGAAAGCAGAAAAATAGCCCGGAAAGGCAAATATCCGGTTTCAATGAGAAAATATGAGGATTTATCAGAAAAGATGGTCGGGGAGACAGGAGACCTTAAGCGCCTTACCCCAACACACTGAAAACCATAAAAGTTATTGCATTTCAATTAGATATGGGTAGATATATGTACTAGAAACATGTACTAGAAAGTATCTTATGCCGAGCTATAAGTTCATGAAGAAACGGGGGAGAGGTTTCGCCTTTCAGATCGCCGTGCCTAAAGACCTCAGACAACAATACAATGGTCGAACTGTGATTCAAAGCGGCCTTGGGACTAGAGATGAAGACATAGCGCAGGCAGCGGCCCTTGAACTCGCTGGAATCTACAAGAAGGAGTTTGTGGACCTGAGAAAGAAGCCGGATCAATCCCGTATGTCCGTCCGAGAGATTTACCAAAAGGCCCGCGAGGGGTTTAAGCGACACATTGAGGAAACTGATACCAGTCGATTAGAAGAACTTACAGACATCTTTACGGGACAGGAAGCTGACCTTGAGGCCCGCGCAGAGAAGCAGGGCATTGGTGTTGATGATCCGCTAACACCTGAACTTCAGGCAGAGGTTGACGCTCTCAGCGATAGTCGAAAAGAGTTCCTTGAGGATGAAGAAGCTAAACCACGCGAGGAATACGAACCGCCGTTCAAAGACGTGGCCGACGAGTGGATAAAGGACTGGAAGAAAGGCAGAGAGAAGAAGACCAACACCTCTGTCCAATATGAGTCAACAATCCGAATGTTTGCAAGCTTCTGGGGCGACAAGACAATCAGGAAGATACGACAGCAGGACGCTGCTGAATTCTTCGACAAGCTTCGGCATATCAGCGGTACATACAAGAGCAATCCTGACATAAAGACGATGACCTTCTCAGAAATTCACAAGATGTATGGGGGCAAAGGAAACCCGCTCTCTCCCCCTACCGTCAATCGCCACATGAATGTCCTGTTCACAGTCTGGAAGTGGGCGAAGATGCGCGGAAAAGCATCCGGCGACAACCCGTTTGAAGGCTTGCGTCTGAAGGATAAGAGGACAAGGAAAGAACATTTCATCGCCTTCACCAATGATGAACTTGAAGCCCTTCTCTCTCCACCGCCGAAGAAAAAGGCCCTGCACGAGATTTTCCTTGTAGGCATGTACTCAGGGATGCGTATCAACGAGATTGCATCGTTGACCTGGGGTCAATTAAAGCAGGATGGGAAGATATGGTACTTTGATATTGGTGAGGCGAAAACAAAGGCAGGACGGCGCGTCGTTCCAGTGCATTCAAAACTGTCTTGGTTACTAGATAAGAAACGACACAAACCCACAGACCAGATATGGCCACAGTTCAAACCTAAAGGGCCGGGAGAGAAACCGGGTGAACACGCTTCAAGGTTTTTTGGAAACCACAAACGAAGTAGAGGCATTGTAGGCAGGCAGAAATCATTTCATTCGCTCCGCTCGAACGTTACTACTCAGCTTGAGAACAAAGGCGTACCCCTAAACGAGTGGCAGGATATCTTTGGGCATGAAAAGTCTTTTACTTATGCCACATACAGTCACGGCCTGACCCTTCAACGGAAAGCAGAGATTGTTGAGCTTATTGACTACGGGGACTTATCAACCACCCCATAATTTCTTAATAGGTTCAAGAACCGGAACAAACACAAGCATCAGAGAAGTAATAGACGATATCCAGTTACCAACACCGCTGCGGTTCCGATCTTCATCCAAGCACTGCACCTCTGTATCCCTGCCATAAGAGATGTGAAACCATATAGCCAGTCTGGCAGAGAACCTGTAGGAGGACTTCCGTCTAGTGTAACTCATAGGTCACCTTTCATTTGTTGTTAGTGACCACCTTATATCCCTACACGCGAACGCACTCTATGGTTCTTTTTGGTTCACCCCGCTAGAAGCTTAATCGCTCGACTTGTTGAGATTGCGCTACCCCATCAGCGAAGAAAGGACAGATCATCCTCTACGAAAGACTTCACATTTTCCCATAACTTCACACAAATATTTAAGTCTTCCTCAATATATGTTTCGACAAACCTGCTTCCCGTTGCTTCCCAAAAGTCGTTTGAATCATGGACATAGCGCATCATCATATTAGAGGAAGTATCGTTAATGTCTTTTATTATACTCTCTTCCCCTTCTTCTATTCCTCTTTTCATATTGGTGTGCATTCTAAAGAGTTTAGCCAGTTCAAAGAAACCACTATTTAGGTCTGCGTACCCCTTATAATCTTGGCCGGACTTCATCAACAATGTGATGAAAAAACCTGCGTTGCCCATGCAACGTGTTACAACATATTCTTTAACGGCAGTGTCATGAAGGTCTTGCTTTATTAAGACCTTCTGCAATGGCAACTGCCTAGTTTTTACTTCGAGGGTTTCTTCCGAAAAACACGAGACTACGCTCATCAGGTAAATGAACAAAGTCACAAAAACCGTATCTAGTGATGAGCCTAACATTCTGTTCATATCTCTACCCCGCTAAAGATCAGACATCTTTCTCTTTCATCTTGCCTAAGGTATAAAGATAAAGCAATCATCTCGAGAAACAAAAGCGGACGGCAGCCTACCCATGAAGAAAATAATAGCGGTCATTCTTTTATTGATTGGGTCAACGACATGGGCCGAAGAACTTCACATCGTCCATTGCCTCTACGGATGTCCCTCAGGCACACCTGAAACCAACGACCTGATAATCCGTGAAATCTACGCTTTGTCATCCAACGACGACACAAAGTTCGCCGATTGGGTGGCCTACAGAGTGACCAAAGAAACCATAGGCACCACCGCATCCCTTAACAGGGACTGGAAGGCCGATCCGCTGCTAGATGACAATGAAACACTCGAACCGGGTGACTACAAGAGAGCCAATAGGGAGTTGGATACTGATAGGGGACATCAAGTACCCCTAGCCAGCTTTGCCGGGACAATCTTCTGGAGAAGCACCAACTTCCTATCCAACATCACGCCCCAGAAGTCAGACCTCAATCAAGGTGCTTGGGTTGACCTTGAGGAAGCAGTAAGACACGCTGCTTATCACCTTGGTGAAGTTTACGTAGTTACAGGCCCGCTGTATGAACATCCTACAGAGGGACTTCCAGAGGCCAATGAGGAACACAAGGTACCCTCTGGGTATTGGAAGGTAGTGGCGACTAAAGGGGGCGCGACTGCTTTCCTATTCGATCAAGGAACGCCAAGAGATGATGACTATTGCGGCCACGTCGTTCTGCTGACTGAAATCGAACAGCGAAACGGGTTAATCCTGTTTCCTACAGCGGCGCAGGGATGGCCAAGTGATAACCTTTCAACCTGGCTGGGGTGCTGAAACTGCCAGACCGGCTTCAGTAGACGTTGTTCGCCCAAGATATACACACGTGACAATTGCATATTACTGTGGTTTAATTCTCCTCTCAGTTGCTAATACAAGCCTATTCAAGAGGAACGATCATGAAGAATATTTTGACAGCACTCACGATACTAATAGCACTCAGCGCTCAGGCTTTCGCTCACTCTGGAAGAACAGATAAGAATGGCGGGCATAACTGCAGTCAGAAATCAAAAGAGAAAGGCTTGTGCACCGGCTACCACTATCACAATAACGGCAGTTTACATGTGGATGCGACCGATGAAGAAGTTGATCCTACGCATGTCGATCAAGGCAGTCATCCCACGCGTGAACATTCACACTCAGAAAACATGCCTGCTAGGTAAAGCAGCACTACTCTTGCAGGAGAGTTATGGTCCAAAACAAATATTGCCATGCTGTAGGTGCATAGTCTCTATCTGACACCTACCAGCTTGGCCATGTATTATCGACTTTTGCCATTCCCCCACAATTGAAGTCATACGCAAACTGCCCATTTGTCTTGTCTCTACACCGCCATACAATATTCCCGTATTGATCGCGAAAGCCGTCCCATGCGTAACCATCATAGGCTCCACCGCCTCCACCACCGTCGCCAGACGTCCCTACAACAATCGCGGTTGCAACTGCTGCACCAATGATTATTCCTGCTGCAATTCTATTGTCTTCTTCTTTCACAAGCTGTTGGCATGTCTGAAGCGTCAGTCCACGAGTATTTACTTCGTCAAGAAGCTTAGCGAGATACAGCCCTTGTAGTTCATCTGAACTTGCAGTTTCATTCTCTGGCTCTATGCATTCTTGTACCACCTCGTTGGTCTTAAGAGGTACTTCAGCATCTGAGAACGTACAAGGAGCATCAACATCCACCAAGGTCGTCTCGTTCTGCTTTTCTGCTATTTCCTCTGAATTGCCTAGTGCATTAACTGCATTAGCTTCGGTGTAATCCTTGAGATAGTTGCGGCAAACCCTGGTATCACTGAACTCTCCAGATTTATTAATAAACTGCTTGGGTGAAGCTGCACATCCAGTTAGCAGTGACGCAATGGCCACAACGGCTGTAAAGCTCTTCAGTTCTTGCATCATAACCCCCTCGATTCAGCGCCCATCAGAATACAATACTACGCTATCCAGCTAGAAAAAGTCAAAAACCGCTATATTTAACCAGTATGACGGTGTGTGTTTTCATAGGACTGCATATCAGGCACTGAGGTATAAAACCCACCAAAAAATCTGAAGCCCCTAACACACATTCCCGAACCTGAAGTTCCCCCCCTAGGCACCCTCGGCCATCTCACCGACGACTTAAAGCCCACCACAACAACACCGAAACATTACCCACCCCGGTCTATTGGTTTTACTGCTTGACTTCTCTCTGAATAAAACATAACAAACTGCCATACCGTCATTAGGAAATTTGTTATGGATAAGAAATACATCGCTTACTATCGTGTATCCACCGCCCGGCAAGGCAAGTCAGGCTTGGGACTTGCGGCACAACAACAGGCTGTCTCTGAGTTCATCAACGGGAATGGCTCAAGACTGATACAGGAATACACTGAGGTAGAGACAGGGAAGAACAACGACCGCCCCAAGCTCACTGAAGCCCTGCACATGTGTAAGATCACCGGGGCAATACTGGTCATTGCTAAGCTAGACCGGCTGTCTCGCAATGCTGCCTTCCTCCTGACACTGAGAGATAGCGGGGTAAGATTCGTTGCGGCTGATATGCCGGACGCCAACAATCTGACTGTAGGTCTACTAGCGGTCATTGCAGAGCATGAAAGGGAAATGATCTCAAAGAGGACCAAGGAAGCCCTTGCAGCCGCCAAAGCGCGTGGCGTAAAGCTTGGCAATCCCAACGGCGCAAAGCACCTCATGGGACGGGGAAACAAGGAAGCCGTTACTGCCCTGAAAAGGAAAGCCCAGGACAAAGCTAATGATCTCAAGGTTGTCATAGAAAACATTCAAAAACAGGGCTTCACGTCCTTTGGTCAAATTGCGAAGGAACTGTCAGAGCGAGGCATTGCGACACCACGCGGAGGCTCAAATTGGCACGCAATGACCGTGAAGCGAGTTATGGATCGCCTTTGATATCATCTTATTTTCTGCGTTCATTGTGCTTGGATATCGAAAGGTTGGGTCTTAGGCGAGAAAACTGAAAGAAAGAATGTGCGCCAGTCTTCCTGATCGACGGCAGGACTTCCCGAGTTACCCAATCTTGGAAGGCGGCGGCTTCAGGTTTATCTGAGCGCATAATGAGTTTGTACAGGCCGCTTTCGGAGACGATGTACATATCCTTGCCGGGTTTTTCACCTAAGCTAATCCGATTAGCTTTGGAAACCTCGTCCGAACCCAACCTCTTGTACATGATCCCTTTGCTTGATGCGGTGCCAAATAGAAAGTTAAGAATATCAGCTCCGACGAACCAAGGTTCACCCTCTATGGACACTGTGCCTAATTTGTGGACAAAACCTCAATTTAAAGCACGTACAGCGCTGTTACAGTCCAAGACGGCCCATATCCCTCTTTGATCCTCTTCCGTCAATTCTAGGTCGATTTTCACGGTGTTTCACTGGCGGAAAAACGAACTAACCTGCCCCTCCCATCCAATTGAGAAACCCTTTAGATAATCGAAGTTTCTCGACAAAGGGAAACACATCGACACCAGCCCTGTTTGCGACTGTCGTGTGTTATTCATTGGTGATTTTGATTTATTTTTCGAGGCGGAAAAGACCGATTTTAACCGTCCAAATTACGACATCCTAACCGATTGAAAACAAAAAGAAAAATCGGAAGGTTGTTTCATAGGGGGAAACAGAACCCTCCCCCGGTCAACCTATAAGTATTATTCTAAGAGTTATCTATTGGTTGTCTTATGGTCATCTTTAAGTCGTCACTGAGTGCTCTCTGGTCATGGAAGATGATTGTATCATCCATCAAGGTCTAACTCAGGACAATACTGTTGGTCAGACTTTATGTTCTCCCTGCGTCTACCTCAGGTCGATTATCGGTGCCTTAAGCTTCCTCGTTGTTCTGACGGGTATGGGGATAATCCCCATTACCAATTTAGTGAAGCCGTTGGACAGCAATAGGACATTCACGAAACCACTTTAAGAATGATCTATTGAGGCCCAACGGCCTTCAGACTTGTATTGATGTCTTCGGCTTTATCGCTCTTGGGTCTGTTAAGCTGTTTTTTATAAGTTGTTAAACACCAGCCCATCAATCACCTCAATATCAAACCCTGCTGTAAACGACTTTGCACTCTCCCAGAGCCGCCTCAGCGTCGCACCTACAGTCAATCCAAAGAAAATCATTACCAATGACCTACTACACAACCATAACCCCAGACAGCGATGGCGTGGATATCGCCATTGTTCCTATCACCAGTCCCGGCGGTGGTGTCGTCAAGATATTCCCTGAAGACCTCATGATCATCGAAGCAATGGGATATTCCATGAACTGGCACGAGAGTGTCTGTAAGTACCGCTACGTCCGCACAAAGAAACTCGGCGGCAACAATGAGATTGTTACGGTGGCGCGACTGATACTCAGCGCTGAATACCTAGGGGGACGCATCAAACATATCGACGGGAACAACCACAATTTACGTCGAGACAATATAATCCATATTCCGTCCAAATGGCACAGAGCTATGAAAACGGCCAATCAAGACCAAGAAAAACAATGACAACAACACAGACAAACAAGACCTGTTCCGAATGTGAGCAGGACAAACCCGTTGACAATTTCGCTAAGACACCTTTAGCCCCTGATGGATACGTAAATTCCTGCTGGGATTGTCAGCGAAAAACCCGTGAAAACAAGCCGAAGCCTATGAAGGCGATAGCAGACATGTGCAAGGCGTGTATCTACGATCCTTACCCCGGAAATGGGACGTGGAGACAACAGGTAGACGCCTGTCAAAGTCCCTGCTGCGCACTGTACAAACTTCGCCCCAGGGCAACAGTATAATCCACAGCAACAACCTGCTTAATCAGGTAGGTGACAAGATAATCCCCAAGGGCTGTCCTTAATGCAAGGATGGCCTTTTTTTTACAACGATAAACCAGCTTGACGAACATGTGGCTTGACAATCTTTAAATCGTATTCCCCAGCAATTGGACTTTCCAGATTTAGTAAACCACATCCGTCTGGCTTATTATTTTTATCTAAAGTAAAAAACTCGTCGCATTCGAAATATATTGCTGTTGCGATGTGGATCGTATCGGGGACGCTAGGTGCTTTATGCGCTTTGGGATTATTATTTTTTATTTCCTTGTAATAGTTCCGTATCTTCGCCGATATCTGCATAATCTCAGGGTTGGGGTCTTTGAGTTGAACCACCGATTTCCTTTGTACGACACATTGAAAAACTGTTTTCTGTTGTTCAGTCATGTCGGCTTCCAAAACTTCTGAGTTAATAAGAGATGAAGACACAACTATTATCTCTTTCTGATCCAATTGATTGACTAAACCAGCCATGGCGGCAGTTTCAGAGGAATCAAGCCGCCTCTCTGCAGTTATCATGCCTATCCAAATGCAGCTATCAAAATATATTAGTGGCTTGACCACTCTTTCCTAACCCCTCTTACAAATTCTTCAGATGGCAGGCCGTGAGTAGCATTGGGAGCCATGCCGTAGAGTTGAGAAAATGTTGGCAAGTCGTCCTCAACAATCACTTTAATTTTTGTCACAACGGCACTATGCGGATGGCGATCTCTCCAACGATATGATAACTCACCACTTGCCTCTACATAGCAGCCAATATAATTCTTAATTTTTTCAAGATGTTCACCATCGAATTCACAGGTAATCTTAGCTTTTCCAACTACAGGATAGATAGTAAGTGTATTCTTTTTCCCATGAATATTTACTGCGTCCAACATACCGTCAATAGTCCCAAAGGCAGAATAGTCCCCCTGAATACTGTTCTCGAAGTTTAACCGAAATTCTGGGCTAACATGAAGTGTATTGGTATCATTACAGCCTATTAAAAGATGACCTATGGATTTACCTATTGGGTCGAGAAACTCTCTCACCGCATCTATTGTAGACCGAGGCCATGAGGAAGGTATTTTATTCGTCTTTTGAAACTCATACAAACCACCGTAGAACTCGGAAAGTTGCCCGCTACCTTCTACTGTCATATGCACAGGACTGTTAGACGAAAGTTGCACAATCTTTAAGTCCCTACATTTAAATTTACTTACAGCCTTACGTAGTCCTTCGATCCCCTGAGAGAAACTAGTCACAGAAAGATTGGTATCATCCCCGAGAAGCGGATGAAAGACCATGCTTAACCTTTCTGTTTTTTCTCTCATGTCCCCTCCAATACTTGAAATTGAGTATTTGCTAGTATTGCACAAGATTTTCTTTACCGCTAGACACGATCCGCCAGATCAATCACTGCCACGCCATTGTGAAGACGATGCAGAAGACAATGCTGGAAGCTGCTCGGGACGCCGGGGAGAGACTGCTTGAAGTGAAGACGCAGGTGAAGCACGGGGAGTTCAAGAAGTGGATCGAGTATTACTGCACGTTCAGCTACGCCACCGCACGTGAGTACATGCAGGTAGCCAAGAAAGCCAAAGTGATGGACCTCCATCATTTTGACGGCGGCATACGTGCGTTCCTTGACGCCTACAGGGATACCAAACCCTCCACCCCTGAACAGAAAGCCGCCAACACCCCCGACAGGGACGACCTTGAGAGAGCTTTGAAACTCGCTGTCGTGATCGAGAAGGGGACCTAATCTTCGCTCGGCTTATGGTACGTCATCCCACTTACTTCGACTATTTTAAAGGGCTGATCTTCCTTTCGGGCTAGAAACACAACTGCTCCAAGTCTGTCGCCATTGTCGGGAAGTTCATCAGTCAATCTCCTGAAACTCCCTTTTGACTTTTTGTTAATGTCTTCCCGTAAACCCGCAAGATCAAAACCTCCTACTGTCGTAGCTATACAAAGCACTCGACGTGATGGTCCATGTCGTATGTAGCCGATAACCTCTGCGTCCTCTCCAATTCCGTCAATATTGTGAATTATTTCATCAGACGTTGTCATGAACAATCCATAAAAACGTGCTTGCGTCTTCGCGGGAGGGGCGGAATAGAGTACCCCCTTCTTCTTATCCCACGGAACCAGCTTTGACCGAATTTGCTCCCCTGGCATTATGATAGTTAGAATGTGAACTACATGATTATCTTGAATGTCAGGCAAATCCATACGCTGCAACGTTCTTCTATCAGGCACAGGAAAACCGTCAGCAGCGTATTTTTCATGTGCCTGCTTCGTAAACCCGAGTGTTGCAAAACCATGATGAACACTCAGCTTCATTGCCTTTTTAATTGCCGTTGACGTAAGATAAAAGCTTCCATCGCCTCCGATGAACACCGTCCAAACCTCACTCAGCCTGCCCTCTTTGACACCGACGGCAAACCTCAAGTCCTGATCTAGCAAGAGTATTTTCTTTGTTTTATCCACTTGTAGAACCTCCCCAATTATGCAGGATTCGTTTATCTTGCAGACAATTCATCATAGAGGAACGCTTGAGCATAAAAAGGGGGAATAAGAGAAAACTAGAGTCATGTACTAGAAACATGTACTAGAATTTTCATAACCATTCTACAAGTCATTGTTTTTAAATAACTTCTAGAAAATGGTCGGGGAGACAGGATTCGAACCTGCGACCCTCTGGTCCCAAACCAGATGCGCTACCAGACTGCGCCACTCCCCGGGTCAACTGCCGTTCAGGGCTTGTTGCCCGACTGCATTGCGGGTTCATACTTGATCCCCTTCGCAAGGGCAAGCCTTTTTGCGGCATTGTCCGTATTTTTCCGGAATTCTGTTGAGTAAGGCTATGGTGACGGTTGCGATCCGGGGTCCGCAAACAGCTGATGAACAAGATGATCACCCACTGCAATATCCAGCTCTTCAGCCTTCCCGCCCTTTATTTCCAGCACCCCCCGGACCGGATATCGGGATGAAATGCGCGACAGGGAAAGCGGCGTGGTGGAATGAGCGATATGGACAATTTCGCCTTTTCCATCAACAAACAGCATATCCAGGGAAATGAAGGTGTTTTTCATCCACATGACCACCGGCGCCACATCGTCAAAGACAAAAAGCATACCGTAATCCTCGGGAATACTCTCCCGGTACATCAGACCCTGGGCACGCTGCGAGGGCGTAATCGCCAGATCTGTCCTGAATTCATGCGTAGCTCCGCGACCCTCAACCACAACCATTGACTGCAATGACGTGGGTGCATCCGAATCCTGGCCATACCCCGGAAACGGCATGCAAAATAGCATCTGGATGGTTAAAAAGATCAGGGTAAGAAACATCACACGGAAGCCGGGCAACGGTTTATCCCGCAGCCGGTTATCCCGGTTCAACATGTTCTGATCGGCGGCAAGTTTCATTCAACACCCTTTCCATAGTAAGGATGTCAGAAAATTCCGGCAATTAAAAGGCAGTTCTCGGCAAAAAGGCAGAGATCAGGTCTTTATGGCCTTGACCATGAGACCGCGGTCCCCCTCGTCAATGGCAACATAAATCGTTTGCCCGGGGACAAGATGATCCATACCAAAGTGACGCAGGATTTCCATATGGATAAAAATATCCTGCCCGCCATCGCCGCGATTTACAAAACCGTAACCGCGGACCCTGTTGAACCATTTGACCGTTGCTTCGACAAACTCAAGCTGGCTGACGTCAATATCCTCGTCAATCCGGGAGGCCGGATTGTCACTTGTCTCAACAGCGGTCGAGAGATCATATTCCAGAATTTTGACAGCCTGCCGTCCCTTGGGCCGGTCAGCCGAAAGGCATTTGATGGTACACCCCTCCGGGAGTGACCGTCGACCAAGTTCCTTGAGAATCGAAAAATGAATCAGGATGTCGCCTTGAGAATCGGCGGCATCGACAAAGCCGTAGCCTTTAACAGCATCAAACCACTTCACAACCCCGTCCACTTCCTCGAATGGTTCCGAGTTGTTCTGTATTTTCTTAGCTTTTTGTTCTTCTGATTCCGCCCCGGTATAACCGTTACTATTCTCTAGCTCTACCTGCGCACCAACTGCAGCACTTGACTCCATCGCACCTACTTCCCGTGTATGCATTCCCCAAAAGGTAATTTAGTCATTACTCTCAATTCAGTATTGCAATAATAGCACGTATTCGAGAAAAGGCCAACCATAGGTTTAAAAATATTACGAAGCCCTAAAGAAAAGGCAGGATTATATTAATCCTGCCTAATGCTTGAATTTTCAACTATTTTCCGGGCGCTTCAAGAGCCCGGGAGGCATCAATGATGCTCTGACTGACCATCCAGTTCTGCAACACTATGGTGTGTAATCATACCATTCTCATACATATGGTTTGTTGCCGGTATCAAAAGATACATCACTGCCAGCAGACCAACAATTGACATGACAATGGTATAAGGCAACGCCATGATCACCATGCGTACATATGACAGGCGGATAAGCGGCGCCAGGGCAGACGTCAACAGGAACAGAAATGCGGCCTGACCGTTCGGTGTAGCCACACTCGGAATATTCGTTCCGGTGTTGATCGCCACAGCCATCAGGTCAAAGACATCCCGTTCAATTAACCCGTTTACAAGGGCATCCCGCACCTCGCCGATATAGACCGTGGCAACAAAGACATTATCACTGATTGCCGACAACAGCCCGTTTGCGATATAGAAGCCGGCAATCTGGGCAGTGTCTTCAAGTTGAAGCACATAATCAATCACAGGCTTGAACAGCCCCTGGTCGTTTATCACGGAAACAATGGCGAAGAAAACCACCAGAAGAGCCGTAAAGGGAAGCCCCTCCTCAAAAGATTTACCGATCTGGTGTTCTTCTGTCACGCCGTTAAGGGCGGCCAGCAAGACAATCACTGACAAACCGATCAGTCCCACTTCAGCCAGATGGAACATCAGACCGATGACCAGCCATACCGCAACAATGGCCTGGGCAATCAGAGCCGCCTTTTCGCTGGTTGTACGCTTGGCTGATTCAGCGGCGTCATAATCCTGCAGAATATGACGGACTTTTTCAGGGAGCTGTTCGCCGTACCCAAAGATTTTTACTTTCTCCAGAAACACACAAGTCATCAGGCCTGCAACAAGAACCGGCATGCTGACGGGAGACATGCGAATGGCAAATTCGATAAAATCCCAGCCGGCAACCCCGCCGATAATTACATTTTGTGGTTCACCGACAAGGGTACAAACGCCGCCCAGTGCCGTTCCAACCGCTGCATGCATCATCAGGCTGCGCAGGAAGGAACGGAATTGTTCCAGATCGGAGCGATGGAGTTCTTCCACACTTTCATCGCTGGAGTGATCATGTTCATGATGAAAATGTTTGCCCGAGGCCACTTTGTGATAGATAGAGTAAAATCCAACAGCCACGGTGATGATCACAGCCGTCACTGTCAGGGCATCCAGGAAGGCCGACAGAAAAGCCGCCACAAATGAAAATAACAGCGAAAGAAGGACCTTGGAGCGCACCTTAAGGAGTATCTTGGTGAAGGTAAACAGCAGAAGGCTCTGCATAAAGTAAATACCCGCCACCATGAAGACCAAAAGCAGAATAACCTGCAGACCGTGCCGCACTTCCGCATAAACGCCGCCGGGTGTTGTCAGCCCCATGACAATAGCTTCAAAGGCCAGCAATCCCCCAGGCAGCAACGGGTAGCATTTAAGCGCCATTGCCAGCGTAAAAATGAACTCCAGCACAAGAATCCAGCCAACCGCATAAGGGCCGACCTCATGGCCGAGTGATACATACAATAAAGGATTCAGGACCAAAAAACCGAGAATAGTCAGTTTATACCAATCCGGGGAATGGCCCATGAAATTTTTAACCATACCTTGAGTGAGCGTTCTTACCATCTGACTTACTACACCTTCCATAGCTTTTACCTAAATTTTCCCTGATCAGGAAAGGTTCAGACCTTTCATACTTTTACAAGCCCCTTAAGATCAAGTGAAACCGGAAAAAAACGATGTGAATTTGCAGTTTGAGTACTGCGAAAAGGCTGGACACCACATTTGTGATCGATTAAGTCAGGCAGAATGATCGATAAACTCTATCAGAAAGCAATTCTCAGGCAGGCTGCCCGGGCCGTCGGACACGGCCGTCCGGCAGAGTCGGACATCAGCTATACTCTGCATAACCCCCTGTGCGGGGATAAGATCACCGTTTATCTCAGCCTGGAAAAAGGCCAGATCACGGCAATGGGGCATGAAACCAAAGCCTGTGTGCTGTGCCAGGCCAATGCCTCCCTTCTGGCAGAGAATGCCGCCGGCGAAACGGCTGAAACCCTCGGACAGGTGCAGGCTCTTCTGGAAGAGGGTCTTGAAAATGATAATCTGCAGTCAGTCCGGTGGCCGGAGGAAAAATGGCACCAGTTGTCGATCTTTGCGCCGGTGGCCGAACATAGAAACCGCTATAAATGCGTGACCCTGCCGATCGAGGCCCTGATCCGGGCTATGACAGGCAAAACCGGCGACTAGCAAATCAGTGCGGCAGTCTTCTCACCAACAGACGATCCAGGGACCAGAATCCGCCGCCTTTTGCCATCAAAAGCAACAAAGCCGCCGCCCACAGGCTGTGATCCGGCCACAGGTCAGGATAAACAAAAAGCTGAATGACCAGGGTCATGCCAAGCATCGCAAAAGCGGACAGCCGCGTCATCAACCCCAAAAGCAGCAAAACCGGCAACGTCAGCTCGGCCAGTATGGCCATGTGGGCCGCCAGTTTCGGCGACAGCAATGGCAGTGCATAATCATTTTCGAACAGGATATAGGTGAAATCGGACACGGACCAGTCGAGTCTGAAAACCGCAACGAGCTGAGTGAAGGAAAAGTTACTGACATCATTTTCAAATATGATTTTGGTCATGCCCGAGCGCCAGAAAATGCCGGCCATGCCGGCCCGGGACAGCAACAGATAAAGACTGAGCGGTATTTTCTGAAATCCGCGGCTGATATTTCCCGCAAGATTATGCAGAGCCGAATTCGCTGTGAATGTCATGATATGTCTTTCCCATCTGTAACCTGGGTAACCAGGCCGTTGCTGAAAATGAATGCCAACGCCCGGGACAGGTCAAAACCCGTTTGCTGGTCCGTTACTTTTAAAAGCGCGTCCCCAAGGCTGTTACCCCGGCGCAATACATTGGTGAATTCAAAGATATTCCGCTCGACCGAAAAGGCCGTCACCTGCCATTGCGGGCGGCACAGGATGATATGGTCCGGACCCTCGTCCAGGTTTATGTTGTCCCGGGGGTCTTCATCTTGCTGATTGTCCTGCCAGATTTTGAGTAACGGGAAGTTGCTTGAAACCAACTCCAGGGACGGCAAAAAATGAAATACCAGGCCCTCCGGTTGTTCCAGATTGACGACAGCAAGATCTTCCTGATCAATCGGCGTGGCGTCCCTGCTGTGTATGGCCCGGTTCCAGGCCAGTTCAAGTCTGGCGATATCCACCAGATAACCGTAATTCTCAAGTTCCCGGCGCCCGCCAATAAATTCCGGAAGAGTATGACCGTATTCCGCCAGCACAGGTGTCACCGGCAAATGTTCCTTCACATAGGATGCGGCCAGTTGGTGAAAAAACGACTGTCCCACCAGTCTGCATAAAACAGGAAAATTATCCGCCAGAGCGTCGATCAGGGTAATCCGGCTGTTGTTGAAATGGATCATGAGCCTTTCGTCGGCATGACGATCCGTGCGTTTCACATGACGCGCCAGCTTGTCCGCTTCCCCAGTCAGGACAAATAGTTTGAATTTATCCTGCAGCTTGTGAAGTTTCATGACTGCGACCCCTGACCTGATGCTGCCGCCCCACGGCTTAGCGCCTCAATCGCATTATCGGCCCGGCCTGCTTCCTGCAGGAGCGTCATGAGAGAAGGAATATTGCAGTCCCATTCTATCAGCGTAGGATGGACACCGATATTCTGCAGGGCAATATCATAAAGCTGCCAGACTGCGCCGCAGACATTGCTGCCATGATCGTCAATCCGTATAATTCTGTCCTGCCATTTCTTTTCAGCATGGCCTGCCAGGTGATATTCACCCACATATGCGGGGTTAATCTGCTGCAGATATTTTTCCGCATCTCCGCCATTATTCCAGCAGCTGACATAGATGTTGTTGATATCCAGCAGAAGACCGCAACCGGTTCTCCGGCATATCTCGTTCAGGAACTCGGGTTCCGGTATTCTGCTCAGATTATATTCCAGATAGGTAGAGGGGTTTTCCACCAGCACCCTGCGCCCCAGTACATCCTGCATGTGATGGATGTTGGAACAAATGATCTCCAGTGACTCCTCCGTATAGGGAAGCGGCAACAGGTCGTTGAGAAAATGCCCGCCCACAGTACTGAAGGAAACATGTTCGGACACCAGGCCAGGCTCATAACGCTCAACCACCTGCCGGACCCGCTCCAGATGATCGCGATCAAGTCCCCCGGCACTTCCCAATGACAGGCCAACGCCATGCAGGGACAAGGGATAACGTTCCCTGATCAGGCCCAGAAAATGATGCGCCAGCCCGCCCTCGCCCATATAATTCTCCGTATGAACCTCAAACCATCCCAGATCCGGCCCGGTTTCAAGAATTTCCTCGAAATGACAGGCCTTGAGGCCGATCCCGGCGGAAGCCGGGATCGGTATGTCCATAAGGTGAGGGGTAGGTATGGACATAGGGGTTTTGTTCATTACCGCCGCCGTCCGGCTTATTTTTTGGGGCTTGTGCTGCCGCCGACCAGCTTGGCGCAGGTCCCTTTCGGCACATAGATCCAGGCATCGCCCTGACCGTCAACCTTTGACGTTCCGGCACAGGAGCTGGTTGCAGTCTGACAGTCATTCTTGCCGGCCTTGACAACGCCGTAACATTTCTCAACCTTGCTGTCTGAGGCCTGTGCCGGCGTTGTCGAAGCCGCCATGGCAAAAGCGGCAGTCATTGCGGTCGCCAGAATTGCAGAAGTGGCTTTTGTTGTTTTGTTCATTGTCTTTCCTTTATCACGCTAAAAATATGCAAATGTCACGCAGATTGCAGGTCTGTCTGTACCCGATGCATCCGCCACATCCTGTTTCCCATGTTCGTAATAAAAAAGAAAATCACAGCTCATCACATTCACTTTGAGAATCTGTGAGATTGCGTGAACTCAGGTAAAATCGGCAAAGTCGAGGCCGGTGATCAGCCCTTCCGTCACCCAGGTTTTTAGGAATTCAGCTGCCCTCATCGGAGCTTCTTCACCGTGATAGCCGGCAAGGCATTCACATAATGCAGCAAAATCCGTGCCCGTCATTGCCTGGTCCAGCATTTGTGCTTCGTCATTTTCCAGAGAGCGGAAATAACTCACCAAATCGTGACGCCACTGAATGACCCTGATCGGGTCGGCATTTTTCTGCGGTGAAACCGGTTCCTCATCACTGTCCACTTCCATTCGCTGAACCGATGACCAGATGGCGGGAACATTCCAGGCAAAGCTATTCCAGTGAAGGGATGGATGAAAAACAAACCTCAGGGTCGTCCAGCTGCCTGGCGACAACGTAGCTACCTGCTCGAAAGTTACCGGCACCCTGTCCGATGCATCAAAGACATCAATAAACGTCCATTCGAACCTTGCCATTTCGGCCAGAAAGGGCTGTTCACGGAATTTCTCTCCCTCGAGAAAAGTCTCCATATGCCGGCCTAAATAACGCAGGGAAGGATGTTCGGAAGGATAAGCGGCAATATAGGCATTGCACAAACTGTAAAATTGTTCATCCCCCAGCATGGTATGCAGGACCGGGAAATCCTTCTGCAGGACCTCCCTGAGCCGGGCCCCGTAGGCATGGCCGTAAATCGCCAGTCTCTGTTCAGGACCGATACGGCCGCCTTCGGAAATTTCAGACACTAAATCCCCCGTCTGTAGCATAACTGAGGACTTGAACAGCTTTTGCAGCTCTTTCAGGCTGGTCATGACAGCACCTCGGCGCCGATCTTCCGGGCGATCTCCAGTTCAGCAACCAGGTCCTGAAAAGGCGGGATCTGGTCATCCCGTTCGATCATGCTGGAAACGGGGCCGAATTTTTTCAGCGCCCGGCGATAGAGTTGCCAGACATCCCCGGGAACGTCCTGATCATGGGTGTCGATGATATAATCGCCGTTATGCTGGTGTCCGGCCAGATGAAACTGCCTGACCCGCGACGCAGGTATGGCCTCCAGATAGGTCAGCGGGTCAAATTCATGATTGAAGGCACTGACAAAGATATTGTTGATATCCAGCAGAATCAGGCAATCTGCGCGCGTCGCCACTTCAGAAAGAAAATCCCACTCGGTCATATCCGACTTTTTGTATGATAGATAACTAGACACATTTTCCAGCAGGATCTGTCGGCCAAGAAAATCCTGGACCTGCCCAACCCTGTCAACCACATGATCCAGACTGTCCTCGCAATAGGGAAGCGGCATCAGGTCATGAAGATTATGTCCGCCCTGCCCCGTCCAGCACAGATGATCGGAAATCCAGCAGGGTTCAACCCTTTCCGCCAGGGCCTTGAGGTCCTTGAGATATTCCCGGTCCAGAGGATCTGTGGAGCCGATCGACATCGATACCCCGTGCATGACCAGAGGATATCGTTCCCTGACCCTGTCCAAATGCCATAACGGCTTGCCGCCGGGCACCATATAATTTTCGGACAGTATCTCGAACCAGTCCACATCCACACGCCTGTCCTGGTCTGCAGACAGGATGTCGTCGTAATGCTCCGGTCTCAGGCCAAGACCGTATCCCAGAAAATGCTCTTTTGTCATATCACCCATAAAAATAGCGGCTTTTTGGCGCAGCCGCTATTTTACTCTGTGCAGAAAATTTTCTGCAGGAATTATTTTTCTTTTTCTACCTTGCCACCGGCTTTTTCACAGGCTTCAGCAGACATCTTCACAAACCCCTGGCCTTTGCAAGCACCATGCCCCTTACAGGCGTTGTGTTCCGTTTTGCAGTCATTGTGTCCCTTGCAGGCATTTACGCCGTGACATTTGACCATATGTTCCTCGCCGGCGGTTGCAGTAGCAGGAGCTGTGGCAAAAAAACCGGCCGCGGCAACGGCCATTGCAAGACCGGTGGCTTTCATTGTTGTACTCATCTCGTATTCCTTTATTTGATGTTGATGCTTGTTATCGGATATTCAGCAGGCTACTCATAACAAATGGACAGATACTCATACAGTCACAGCCGTTCACATGTTTGTGTTTTGGCGAAAAATATATCACTAGTTCCCGTAATGGGTTTCCACTTTTATTTCGGGCAAACCATAATAATAAGGATACAACATAGTTGCCAATTCACCCGTCTCGGCAAATTTGGCAATTGCAGAATTAAACCTCATGATAAAGTCCCGGTTTTCAGGAGTATCATAGCAGGCAAAACGTTCTGGACTGACGAACTGCGGCTTCGCAGTATCATAGAGTATCTCACTCATTTCCTGCGGATTGGCCACAAGGGGAAGATCAGGGAAATAAGAGATGATTGCATCGACCCTTTCGAATAAAAGCAAATTCAGGTTTTGACGCTCTGTTTCCACCCCAACAATTTCCTTAGCCTGTTTTAGATTATCAAGATTATAACCATAACCATTTACAACTCCCACCCGAAGCCCGTTGATTTGACGCAATGGTTCTGTGTGGTTCTTTTTCAGCACGACCAGGTACACGATTGCCTGATTAAACGCATTCGAACGAATTACTTTCAGATCTTCATCCGCCCGATAATCCGGAAACAGACACCCCCTGCCTGTTTTAGAAAATTCCCTTGAAAGTCTTCTCCCCGGAACGGGTCTCAGCTCTATCGACCGACCTGTCTCCCGGCTGATCCGTTCAAGCAACAGGTTGTATCTGGCATCTTTCGGTACACCAATCAGTCCATCGATTCTGAGACTTGTAATAATTACCGGCATCTTTTCCTGTGATGCTGAAAACGACACCTGAGCCCAGAAGGACAAGAATAACGCCAGAACGGCATACCCTGTCACCAATCCCGAAGTTCTGAAAATCAAATAGAAAGGCGTCATATTTTTTCCGGGAAAATGATCAGAAACATTACAACAACTTAAAGTATAACATCCAAAAGCAAAAACCCCAATACATCAGAATGAGACAATGTATTATCTGAAAAGAATTTAATAATAATTCTTATTTACATTATCAAAAAGCTCTGTATATTGAGAATCACCAACAGGAACCGGTGATACCCGATGGTGAGCAACATTGGTATTACCCGGGCGGAAGGTCCTTTTGGTCTTTTTAGGACCTTCCGCTATCGTCCTGCTGGTACCTATACTCCTCGAATACCCTGACCTGGCATATGCTCAATCCACCCATCCAAACCAAACATATGCCAGGTCCTCCCTCTCCCTTCCCGGCAAAGAAAATTCTGCTGAATTTTTCATTAGATATTGCTTTTGTAATTAATTTGCCAATAATCAAATTCACACTTTATTAACTATAAATCGGGAACAACCGAAAAGGATCCTACGATGGAAGAAAATGTTCAGGAAACGGTTATGGAACATATGGATACGATTATGGTCTATATCGAAACCTACGGATTAAATGTGATTTTTGCCCTGCTTACGCTGATCGTTGGCTGGATAATCGCCAACTGGGCCAAGAATGCCACCAAGCGCATGCTCGGCAAGAGTGAAAAAGTAGACAATACTTTGACATCCTTTTTCGCCAGTCTTGTGCGCTACGTCATCCTGATCTTTACCCTGATCGCGGTCCTTGGCCGGTTTGGCGTGGAAACTGCAAGCCTGATCGCCATTCTCGGTGCCGCTTCCCTCGCTATCGGCCTGGCCCTGCAGGGTACGCTCAGCAATGTAGCCGCCGGTGTCATGCTGCTGATCTTCCGTCCCTTCAAGGTCGGGGATTTCATTGAAGGCGCAGGACATGCCGGGGTAATCAAGAACCTGGGTCTGTTTGTCACCGAAATGGCCACTGGTGACAATGTCCAGATCATTGTCCCCAACAGCGCCATCTGGGGATCCTCCATCAAGAATTACAGCCACCACACAAACCGCCGTGTGGATCTGGTGATCGGGATCGGCTATGGCGATAATATCGATGACGCCCTGAAAGCTATCGGCGAAGTTCTGGATGCAGATGACAGGGTGCTGAAAGACCCGGAAGCCGCCATGTTCGTGGGTGAACTGGCAGACAGTTCTGTCAATCTTGTCGTCAGAGCCTGGACGGCAAACAGCAATTACTGGCCTGTGAAAGCCGCCCTGACCAAAAACATCAAACACAAGCTTGATGAAAAGGGCATCAACATCCCTTACCCGCAAATGGACATGCATGTCATTTCCATGCCCGGATAAGGCTGAGATTCACTAGTTTTACTGGTGATAAGCCGTTCGTCGCCAATTTCCAACGGCTTATCGCAAACAGGTTTTGATTGTATAAAATCCCCTGTATCCCGGATGATGTGGAACATTTATAGACATCATCTAGGGACAGGGGATTGTCATGAACTGGACAGAAAAAAGTCTGAAGAACCCGGCCGTCGTCGCCGTTATCGTCGCCATCATATTCCTGTTTGGCGCCTTCAGTATCAGCAGACTTCCGGTTCAGCTTTTCCCCAACATCGAACAGCCTGAAGTTTCTATTTCGACGTACTGGCGGGCGGCCTCGCCCACAGAAGTTGAATCAGAAATCACAGAACCCCTTGAGAAGGTCCTGCAGGGGATCCCCGGCCTGGAGGAAATGAATGTCTATTCCAACCAGGACGGCGCCTGGGCAAATCTCAGATTCGGCATCACCACGAACATGGATCGGACCCTTCTGGACGTGATCAGCCGACTCAACCGGCTTCCCCCCCTGCCCGCAGACGCGGACCAGCCAATACTGCATATGGGCGGCGGCGGTGCGGACAGCGACCGGCTGATCTTCTATTTCGTACAGAAGCTTCCGGACAATCCCAACAGCGTCGAAGACTATATGCAATTCATCAACGACACCTTGATCCCCCGTATCGAGGCCCTTGAAGGCGTCTCGCGCGTCGATAATGAAACCAGCATGCCGGAAGAGGAAGTCCAGATCATTTTTGATCCCTTCAAGGCCGCCCAGTTGAATGTGCAGATTCCCCGCGTCGCCCAGCTTGCCGGCCAGTCCCGGGATGTTTCCGGCGGCGTCATTGAAGACGGGCGCCGACGTTATACCCTTCGCTTTCAGGGCCGCTATACACCGGAATATCTGAGCAACATGATTCTGGAGTGGCGCGACGGTACGCCTATCCGCCTGGGCGATATTGCCGATATCAAGGTACAGCGCGGCATGCTGACCGATGTGGGTGTCCAGAACGGCAACCCGGCCCTGTCTCTGAATATCTTCAAGGAAAGCGGCGCCAATACCCTTGCCACCATTGAGCGGGTCAATGCCCTGGCCGATGAACTGAACTCGACGATCCTGAAGGAAAAAGGCCTGATCATGCAGAAGTCCTTCGATCCTTCTGTCTTTATCAAGCGGGCCATCGGGTTGCTTAGCTCGAACCTGCTGATCGGCATCGCCTTTGCCGTCGGAATTCTCTGGTGGTTCCTGCGCCAGGTCCGGGCAACCTTTATTATTGCCACGACCATTCCGGTCTGCCTGCTGGCCACCTTTATTGTGTTACAGCTGACCGGACGCAGCCTGAATGTGATCTCGCTGGCCGGCCTCGCCTTTGCCACCGGCATGGTGCTTGATGCCGCCATTGTGGTTATGGAAAACATCTGTCGGCTCAGGGAAAAAGGCCTCAAGGACACCGACGCCTGTCAGGTAGGGTCCCAGCAGGTCTGGGGGGCTCTTCTGGCCTCAACCGCCACCACGGTCGCCATCTTCATTCCCGTCCTGTTCCTGGAGGACGTCGAAGGACAGCTTTTCGCTGACCTGGCCCTGACCATCGCCATCGCGGTGAGTTTTTCCCTGGTTGCGGCTGTGACCATCCTGCCCGTAGCCAACAAGAAATTCATGCACGGCAAAATGCCCGAGGATCGCAATATGGCGACCTGGAAACGTATGTCAGCCGGTATCATAAAAATTACCAATGCACCCCGGAAACGCTATGGCTGGATTTTCGGCCTGATCGGTATATCACTTCTCAGCAGCTACCTGCTGTTTCCGAAAATGGACTATCTTCCGCCGGTAAAACGTGACGCCGTCGACATGTTCCTGCAAATTCCGCCGGGGACATCGTCCGATGTCCTGAAGAATGAAATTGCCGCCACCATTGTGGAGCGCCTTGATCCCTATATGAAAGGGGAAAAGCAGCCTGCGCTCAGGAATTACTATCTGCTCACCTGGAACGGCGGCCAGGGCGCCACCATCGGTATTCGCGCCAAGGACCAGGGTATGGTCAAGGAACTTGAGCGTGTTGTTAAAGAAGAGATTACCATTGGACTTCCCGACGTTCAGGCCTTCGGCGGACAGGGTAACCTGTTTGGCGGTTTCGGCGGCAATGGCAGTGTCGAGATCCACATCCAGTCCTCCAACGAAACAGTCCTGGCTGAAGCCACGGAAAAAGTCACAGACCTTCTGAGAGAGGCCCTGCCTGAAGCCATGGTTCAGGCACAGCAAAGCGGTGAACAAACCCAGCCGTTGCTCAATATCACTCCCAATGACCGCCGCATCCAGGAAGCCGGATGGAGTCGTAATGATGTGGCCCGGGTTGTTCAGACCCTGGGCAACGGCCTTTATGTCGGTGAATATTTTGACGGCGAGAAACGGATGAACATCATCCTGAAAACCCTGCCCAACAACAGCGGGGAGGATCTTACCGCCATCCCGCTGGCCACCACCAGCGGCGGCATTATGCAGCTTGGCGAACTGGCCAATGTGGAAACAACGGTAGGACCGCAGTTCATCAAAAGAACTAACGGCCGCCGCACATCCACTATCAACCTTGTTCCGCCCCAGGGCATCGCCCTGCAGGAGGCTCTGGAAATTGTCCGGGAAAAAGTTGAGCCGGCAGCCCGGGAAATCCTCGGCGCTGAAGGCAGCATCATTTACGGCGGCAGCGCCAATCAGCTGAAAAAGGCCATCAGCAGCCTCGGCACCAACTTCCTGCTCGCTTTCGGCCTGCTGTTCCTGATCCTGGCCGCCCTGTTCAAATCACCGAGGGATGCAGCGCTGGTACTCATTTCCATCCCGCTGGCCACAGTCGGCGGTATCGCCGCCATCCGGCTGCTGAATCTGATCACCTTCCAGCCGCTTGACCTGCTGACCATGATAGGTTTCATCATCCTGCTCGGTCTGGTGGTCAATAACGCCATCCTGCTTGTGGTTCAGACCCGCAAGGCGGAAAGTGAAGGCAACGAGCGTTCAGAGGCCGTACAGCAGGCCCTGGAGCTGCGTATGCGACCGATCCTGATGAGCACCCTGACCAGCATCGTCGGCATGCTGCCGTTGCTGCTGTTCCCCGGCGAAGGAAGCGCCATTTACCGCGGCCTTGCGGCCAGCATTGTCGGCGGCATGACCGTCAGCACCATCTTTACCCTGCTGCTGATGCCAAGCCTGTTGCAGCTGGGAAAAAACACCACGCGTCCGCAGATTGTTGTCAGCAACCGGACATACGACAAAAAAGAAGACAAAATGATAGGAGTGGGAGAATGACCCTTTCAGCAATTCTGGGAACCGGATTAAGAAAAACAACCCGGATGAAAGGACAGTTAGGCCTGTATTTCCTGCTGGCCCTGCCTCTGGCCGGAGCGATAACGGCACAGGCCCAGGACATGCCAAAAGCCCGTGTCGTGGTCGGCGAGGTCGTGAACACTGAAATGTCCCCGACCCTGACCGTTCCCGGCAGCGTCATCAGCATGCATGATTCCCGGCTTGCTGCCGAAACCTCCGCCACCGTGGACTGGGTTGCCGAAGTGGGCACCCAGGTGGAAAAAGGCGAGCCTGTCGCCCGCCTCAATCCGCGCCTCTTATCTCTTGACCTGGCCAACCGGGAAGCGGAAATCAAAAGCACCGAGGCCCAGATCGAATTCCGGCGGAAGGAAGTTGCCCGCCTGGAAGAACTTCTGAAGAAAAGCACCATTTCCGAAGCCCGCTATGACGAGGCCTATTCCACCCTTGCGGTCCTCAAACAACAACTGGAGCAGGCAAAGGCGGAACGGGACCGCACGGAATATCTGCTGGAAAAAAGTGTGATCCGGGCCCCGGTTCCCGGCTGGGTGGTCGAACGCTTTATCTCTGTCGGGGAATATGTATCCGCCGGCAGCGAAGTCGTCCGTCTGGTCGATACAAAAGAGACGGAAATCAGCGCCCAGGCCCCGCTGAGCCTGGTTGACGGCCTGAATGCCGGGATGAAAATTACCGTCACCAATGGCGTCAACAGCATCACCACTCCGGTCCGGGCCATCATTCCGGTTGGCGACAATGTCAGCCGCATGGTTGAAATCCGGCTGGAAATACCTGAAAACTTGTGGATAATAGGATCTGCCGTCAGGGTGAACCTGCCGAAAGACCTGCCGCGCAAGGTGACAGCCATCCCCCGGGATGCCCTGATCATCCGTGCCGGCCGCAATTTTGTCTTTCGGGTCAATGACGAAGGTAAATCGGAAAATGTCGCTGTCAGCACCGGCGCCATTGCAGATAACCTGATTGAAGTCGAGGGCAGTCTGAAGGCAGGCGACAGGGTCATCGTCCGTGGTGGAGAAACCCTGAAAGCAGGCCAGGACGTGGAGATTATCTCCGGCAGCGACCTGTCCTGACATAAGATACAACAGGGGTTGCAGATCGTTTGAAAAATAAACTCAGGAACATCATCCAGTATAAGGAAAGTATTTTCTGGCTGCTGCAGATCACCGGCTGGATCGCCTTCTGTGCGATCCGGACCCTGAACGGTTATGCCCACGGCCGCGATCCGGAATATTTCTATGCCACCCTGTTCGGCACCCTCGGCGGTTTCATCGTCACCCTGGGCCTGCGCTATATCTACCAGAAACTGCGGCAGATCTCGCCGCCCCCGGTGACCATGCTGCTGTCGGTAACCACCGCGGTGGTGATCGGCTCGCTGATCTTTTCCACGGTCGAGGTCTGGACTTACGTTCAGACCTATGAGCCGGACTGGAACCCGCGCGGCTGGGAATTCCTCTCCAACGCCCTTTATGATGTGTTCGTGCTGCTGACCTGGACCGGTTTGTATTTTATTATCAACAACCAGATCGAGCTGCAGGAACAGCGGGAAAAATACCTCCAGGCCATGGCCCAGGCCCATCAGGCCCAGCTCAAGATGCTGCGCTATCAGCTGAACCCCCATTTCCTGTTCAATACACTGAACGCCATTTCCACCCTGGTGCTGGACAAACAGACCAAGCAAGCCAACAACATGTTGTCAAAGCTCAGTGCCTTCCTGCGCTTCAGCCTGGTCAGCCAGCCCATGCAGAAAATGACCGTGGACGAGGAACTTTATGCCCTCTGGCTCTATCTCGATATCGAAAAAGTGCGTTTCCAGGACCGGCTTGAACTGGATTTTGATGTCGATGAGGCCGCCAGAGTGGCCATGATCCCCAGCCTGCTGCTGCAGCCGCTGGTGGAAAACGCCATCAAATACGCCATTGCCCCGATGGAAAACGGCGGCAAGATCACGCTCCGGGCGACAGTGGAAGACAATAAACTGGTGATCATCCTGACCGACAACGGACCGGGTCTGGCGGCGCATCGGGAAGACAGGATTACCTCCAGCGGTGTCGGCATTGCCAACACCCGGGAGCGGCTGGAACAGCTGTATCCCGAAGATCATGAATTCAAAATCGGCCCCAACTCCCCCACGGGCCTGAAAATAACCATAAAAATACCCTATGAATCGAAGGAAGAGACATTGTCCGAGGTGGCAGAATGACAAAAAAAATAAGAACCCTGCTGGTTGATGACGAACCGCTGGCCCTCCGCGGCCTGCAGATCCGGCTTGAGGAATTTGACGATATCGAGATCATCGGCAACTGCTCCAACGGCCGGGAGGCGATCAAGGCGATTCGCACCGAAAAACCCGACCTTGTATTCCTTGATATCCAGATGCCGGGCTTTGACGGTTTTGCCGTGGTCAAGAGCCTGATCCGGGAGGAACTGCCGCTGATCATCTTTGTCACCGCCTATGACAATTACGCCATCCAGGCCTTTGAGTCCCATGCACTGGATTACCTGCTGAAACCAGTGGAGGAAGACCGCCTCGCCCAGAGCATCCAGCGGGTCCGCGAACAACTGTCCGACCGGATCGCCATTGAACAGAACGCAAGACTCGTCGACCTGATGCGGTCGATGCCGGAACCGCCGGAGGAGCTTTCTGAAATCATCAACAATACGGAGCTCACGCCCCATTCCCCTTATGAAAGCCACCTCAGCATCAAGGACCGGGGACAAATCACCCGGGTCGATGTCACCAGCATCGACTGGATTGATGCAGCCGGCGACTATATGTGCCTGCATGCGGACGGAAAGACCCATATCCTGCGCGAAACCATGAAGAATATGGTGAAACGCCTGAACCCGGAAATTTTCCAGCGGGTGCATCGTTCCACCATCATCAACATGACCAAGGTCAGGGAACTGCGGCCCACGTCAGGCGGGAAATATGAAGTGGTGCTGGAGGGCGGCGGCGAGCTGCAGGTCAGCCGCAACTACCGGGAGGTTCTGGCACGGTTCCTTTAACCCTCAATACTCCAGTACGATACTCGATTTTGCGGCTTTTTTCACCTCTTTCTCACTGAAGGGCAAGGGCTTGTAGCGGAAGCTTTCATAAAGCCCCATCTGGTCGTTGAAATGTTTATCTTCAGTGCCGTCGGGCGCGATGAATCCCGATTGCCCCGGAGCAACCACATCCTTTGAGGTAATGCCCTTGTCGGTCATCACCACCACATTGTTTTCGGACCCCCGGTTCATGTTGATATAGGCGGCCCTGGCGTGTTCCGGCGTGGTCTGGGGAATGCCGTAGAAGTTATAGGCCCGGAAGATCTGCTTCGCCACCGGCAGCAGCCAGTCATCCGCATTGCCGCCGAAGCGGTTACTGAGCGCACTCCGGGTTTCGGTCAGCGCCCTGCGGATCAGCATGTCTTTATCTTCGCCGTTGAAGAAATCATAGACCTGGGGCACGCCTGCCGCCTTCCCCTGCAGGGCGTTAAACAGCACCCGGGCGCCAGGCGAGACATTGACCGAGGCGGTCATCGGCTCGGTGGCATACCCCGGCGAGGCATAGAAATAGAAGAATTTCCCGCCCACATCATCCTTGAGGGTCTTCTCCAGCATGAGGGTCAGCCACTGGTGCATGATGGCGTTGGCGGGACTGTCGTAATAACCGTCCCGGTTTTTATCGGTCCATTGCTTGTCCCAGTCGGTGAGCAGCCTGACCAGGCGTTTTTCCGGCGCGTCATCGGGAAGTTCTGCCACCGCCCGTTCCAGATGAGGCAGGAAAAAACGCACATTCACATCGGCGAAGGATCCGGCTTCATTCACCTTCTCCACCTCCTTGACCGTCAGGCGGTCTTTCGCCTCCAGTTCCCGGCTGAGCGCATTGACCCGGTCGGCTTTGGTCCAGATGAAATACCAGGGATCGGCATTGTCCCAGTCGTCGGACGGCTTGTTGTTCCAGTTGACGATATAACCTGTGTCCGGATTATAGACCTGGGCATTGGTGGAAAAGGGCTTCATCCCCTGCCATTCCATGTCGCCGGTACCACTGGCCGGCAGGCGCGGGTCCTGGCCCGCGGGACGTTCCGGATAGTGGCCGCCGATGGCGTAACCGATGTTGCCGGCCTGATCGAGGAAGTACCAGTTGACCGACACGGCGCAGCGCGACGCCGCCTCCATAAAGCTGTCCCAGTCGGTCGCGGTATTTTCATCGACGAAGGCCATCAGGGTTTCGAGCTCCCGTCCCTCCCAAGTGCGTTTGCGGCTGTAGGCCACGCCATTTGCCTCATCCATCTGCTCAACGGCCCCGTGGACAGTGCTGAGCACTTCAATAGTCACTGGCGTACTGTCCTTGACTTTGATCACCTCCAGCCGCTTGTCCATGGATTTGTAGGCGCCGTTATAGTGATATTCGCGGGGGTTGGCGGGATTGAGCTTTTCCGCATAGATGTCGACCGTATCGCCCATGCCGGCGGTGCTGCCCCAGCTGATCTTGTCATTGCGGCCGAAAAACACTGCGGGCGAGGCAAAATAGGCGTTGCCGACCAGGTCATAGCCGGCGCCGTGCAGACCGACGTTATACACGTAAGACGGGGTGATCCAGCCGAACTGGGGGCCGTTGAGCAATACGCCGTTGACGCCCTTGGCCTTGTTTTTGCCGACCACCCAGATGTTGCTGGCGGAAGGATATCCGGCCGGGCCGCTAAGGCCCGAAGATGCCAGCTCCCGGGCCCGGTAGTCGGCGGCCTGTTCCTCTGTTCCGTGGAAATAACTGCCGTCTTTATCCAGGATCAGCTTCTGTTTTGTAGAACCCCCGAGCCCCGCCAAATGGGTCGGCATGTCCTGCCGTTCAGAAAATTTCCCGGCATTCCTGCCCGGCACCGTGGTCGGCGCCGTGGGATCATTGATCCAGTTGGTCTGGTTGAAAATCTGCCAGCCCGTCTCCTTGCCATGGCGGGCGATCAGGTCGTTGAGGTAAGCCAGGTTCTCAAGTTCCGTATTGAAATCGGAAAAGCGGTGGGCGATGGCGCCGACAAAGACCATGGCCACATCGACGGCAGTCCAGTGTGACGGCGTGAAGCCAAAATCACTGTATTCCCGGGGCAGGTATTTTCCCGGCGCTTTTTCGACCTCGGCAATCCAGGCATTCATGCCCGCCGCATAACCGTCGAGGATATCGCGCCGTTCCTTCGGCAGCGCCTCTACCTGGGCCCTGATGGAGCGCAGATCATAAGAGGACCGGATATTTTTATCAAAGGAGAGATAGTCCGGGCCCAGCACCTCCGCCACCGTGCCCATGGCTGAACGGCGGATCATTTCGATCTGGAACAGCCGGTCCTGGGCCACCGCATAGCCATAGCCGTAAAACAGGCCATAAGTCTTATCGGCATAGATATGCGGCACGCCATAGCCGTCGCGAATGATCTTTACCGAGCCCTGTTCCGCGCCAAAGGCTGAAGGAGAGACCAATGCGGCCAGCACTATAAATTGCAGTATCCTCAACGTAATTTTCATCGTCTTCTCCCTTTATATATTGTCTTCCTGCATGTCGGCTTGACCGGCCTCTTCCTCCAGGTCAGCGTCGTCAGAATTATTTTCAGGCTCCTGCATCCCGTTCTTTTTCAGATCAATGATGTGATCCGCTTTTGCAAGCTGTTCGACCAGGCGACGGGTACGGCTGAGTTGATCCAGGAATTCGTCCACTTCATCAATGGACAGATGTTTTTCGGCCGCCGCCCACAGCATTTCAGCTTTGGTGTCCTGATAAATTTCCTTGAACTCTGCCACCGCCGCCATCCTGACTTCCCTGTCCTGCGGGCCATCTTCATGACGGGCATAAGAGGTAACAAACCTCTCCGTCACGGACAGGAATGCCTGTAACTGAGTGCGGGTCTTCCCCTCCAGCAGACTGTCAGTGGAAATTACCAGGGCGCAGAGATTTGGCGCCATGCGCGCCACTTCTTCCAGATAACGGGTGGTCCTGATGGAAGACGGCAGATCCTCCGCCTGTTCCCGCGCCATGCTCTCCATGCGTAAATGTATGGCGAAATCGGTGATCGTCTTGCCAAGGCTATAAATGGCTTCGGATTGTTTTTCCACAAGCCGCTCGGTACCATTTCTGCTTTTAATAGCCAGAAGAGCAAGGTCACAGGAAAGGTCATAGAGCCGGTCCAGTTCCTTCCAGATGGCCGCCATGGCCAGTACTGGTGTTTTTGAAACCGTCTGGTCAAGAAACTGCGGACGGCTGATGGTTTCTTCCTGGGTCCTGAACATTTTCTCCAGCACCCTGGTCAGCCTGTTCACAAAAGGCGACAGCAACAGGACGCCGAGAATATTGAATGCCGTATGGAAAAAGGCCAAAAACGGTACCGGCTGGTCGGAAATGCCGATCAGATGACCGGCTTTGGCGACAAACCAGATCACCAGTGGCAGCATAACAAGCGCCAGCAATCCAGTCAGTACATTGAAGGCCACATGTCCGGCGGCCACCCTTTTCGCGTTAGGGGTGGCATTGAGAGCCGCCAGAACCGCTGTCGAGGTGGTACCTACATTGGCGCCGATGATGGCGGCGGCAGCCACATTCACCCCGACCACACCTTCGCCGGCAGCCGTCAGAATAATGGCGATCGCCGCACTGGAAGATTGGGTCAGCACCGTGATAACAAAACCGATCAAAACAAAGATCCAGGCCCCGCCCACATCCCGGGTGGTGAATATCCCGCTGCCGAAGGTGTCTGCCACACCGGAAAAGGAGGCCTTGAGGATGGAAAGCCCGAGGAAAAACAGGGCCAGCCCGATCATCGACTGGCCCAATCCCTGAATGCGCTTGGAACCGGACGTATAACGAATAAGGACACCCAGCGCGAGCATAGGCATGGACAGGGCCTCGATCTTGATGCCGAAACCGATAATGCTGACCAGCCAGCCGGTGATGGTGGTGCCCACATTGGAGCCGAAAATCACCCCGATCGCCTGACGCAGAGACAGGATACCGGCGTTGACAAAACCGATGGTCGCCACCGTTACCGCACTGGAAGACTGAACAAAGCCGGTGATCAGGGCACCGGTCAGGACAGCCCGGGTCACACTCGACGTCCAGTTCTGGAGAATGTTCTTCAGCGCGCTGCCGGCAAAGACCTTGAGACCGTCCGTCATCATGGCCATCGCCATCATGAACAGAGCCAGTCCCCCGGCGGCATTGAATAATATTTCCATGGTCATCCCTCACGGCATATCACAAATATTCGTCACGGAAAATCAGAATTCATGTCCAGAATACTGGCGCATCCACATTATTAACAGTAAACTGAGAAAGTTTCACAGCAACCGCCTTGACCGAAAATCATGGAAGGCAACTTATAACCATAGTAGATTTTTAGCTGCACCCCCCGTCAGAAATCAAACCAGTTCCCCGGGGGACATAATAAACGGGAGTGACCACTATGAAATCAAAACTGATTACCGGCCTGAGCCTCTTGGGACTTATTTTTATTTTTACCCTGCAAAATGCAACCATCGTAGATATCAAATTCCTGTTCTGGACCTTTTCCATGTCCAGGGCCTTGATGATATTTCTGGTACTGGCCGTTGGTGTTCTGCTGGGGCTTTTCCTGGCCTCAATGCTTATGGATGCCCGCGACGATGACGAAGACGATCTGGAAGAATAAAACAGCATGTTCTGCAAGACGTTCCAGTCCGTCTGAAAAACATCATTTCTGACAGCTGATCAGACCGCCAACGGCCATGACATGTTCCCAGCCGTCGGGCTTTCTCAAACGCAGGCTGCCGCGCGGGACAACGACGGAGTCAGCCATGCCGTCACGGATTTCCGGCTCCAGCAAAAGCTGCACCTCATACCCCTCGCCGGCAAAGATCTGACGAGTGAACTGGCCGTAAAATCCTTCGCCCTCGGCCGAGGTCCGTTCCAGTGACCGGGCTATGCCGTCAATGACCATGTCGCCGGCCATATTCTTGCTGACGGAATAAAAAACAAGCTCCCTTTGCGGCACCTTTGACCATAAGAACAGACCGCACTGGCCGGCCTCCATGGTCCGGGGCGGCAGGGTTGAGATGCCGGATTCAAAGACATAGGCCCGAAACGCCGGCGCCCTGTCACGCTTGCCCTTGTCTGATCCGGCGGTGGTGCAGCCGGTCAGCACAGACATTGCGATGAGCATCATGAGAACGCCGATTGATTTCCTGCCTGTTATTCTCACGATCCGAACCTTTCCTGATGATGCCAGACCCAGTTGTTGTTCCGTTTGCGAAAGCCCGCCTGTTGCAGCTTGTCGCGCACTTCCTGTAAACCGGTCCTGATGGAAATATCAGTATCCAGACGCATTTGCAACGGATCAAAGGTAAAGCTCACCTGACGCCGCTCTTCGCCGGCGCCGTCAGTTATGGCCATGACGATCCGTCCGTTGTTACAGGTCAGGGCACCGGTATTCTCCGGCACAGTCCACAGCCCCATGTTCGACAGGGGGGTCATCAGATCAGTGCGAAAGGCGCCCTCAATCATCTCACACCCCTGATCCGTCAACTCAAGCCGGTCGATGCTGAGATAAATACCGCCCTGAAAGCGGACCATTCCCGCCTGCCGTTCCAGAGTGACATCAAACGCCGCATCGGTCAGTTGCATGGTTCCGCCCAGGGACAGGGCAAGAGTGCCATCCCCCTTTACTTCATCCCCGACCAGGCGAAACTCCGTCACCGCCCTGCCGGTCAACAGACCTGAGGGAGAAAGTGAGACCGCAAGAGAACGAACTTCCTGCCCGGCAATCCGCGGATAGTGGAACTTTCCGTTCCAGACGGTGCCTTCCACCCGCTGATAGCCAAAGAAAGCGGGTTTGCCCATCATCATGGCCGTGCGCAACGGCATCAGGCTGATCAGGGCGCTAATAAAGACCAGCAAAACCGGCAGGCCAATTTTCAAATAGTCTCTCATGCCCCGCTCCTGCCAAGCGTCACCTGTGCGCGAACCGTTCCCTGGCCTTCATTCTTGTTCACGGCAATATTCTTCACCTGGATGCCGTAGCGCTGTCCGATCCGGGCCAGCCACTGGAACAGCAGACCGCCGTCGGCACTGTCGAACCACAGGGTCAAGGTATCCTTTTCCCCCGGCTGCAGGCGGGTTATGGCAAGGCCCATACTCCGTGCCGTCTGTCCGGCCGCCACACGCAGGGAAATCTCTTCATCTCCGGCCTGTTCTTGCGACTGCTCCGTCAGTACCGGCATCCGGGCCAGGCTCTGGCGCACGAAATCATAATCCCCGGCCGCGCGGATATAATTCCGTTTTTCATCCTGATGATAACCGGTAACAGGCGACCAGATCGCAAGCCAGCCGAAAACCAGCACGCCGAGGAATGCTGCCCCGACAACAAGTGCCCGCTCCCGGCGGGACAAATGCATAAACCACATCATGGGGTCACCTCCAGAGCAAAATCGCCGCTGACCCGGGTACCGTCCTGTCGTGCACCCTGGTCCTGCACCATCAGACTACCGGACATCAACTCCCGCTTAAATCCCTCCAGAAGCTCGAAACTTCCTGTCGACAATGTCACATAGAGTCGACCGTCATTGCTGCCATAGCGCATCTTGTCGAGCTGAACTTCGTTATTTTTTGCCAGCACATCAAACAGGCGACTGTTCAGCAGCATAAAGTTGTCTTCTCCCCCCTCTTCGGCCCCGGCGGTTCTTGACTTGAGCTGGGCCCGGATATTGACAATCCGGGTCACATCGGGAAAGGCCTGCTTGAACAGAATCTCGGCCTGGCTGTCCAGCACATCTGCTGCCTGTCGCCAGGCCCGGGCCTCCAGCCCCAGATGACCGAGGTAAAAGACAAATACCACAAGCGCCAGGACTGCCACCCGGGCAAGCGGTTTGAAATATTCCATAAGCGAGGCCTGGGTGTCATAAGGTCCCTGCAGCATATTGAGCAGCGCCCCGGAAACCGCGAACAGATCAAACAGGCCGCCTCGGTCGGCCACCGACGGAACCGGCATGTCGTCTGTTCCGGCAAAACCATTCTGGTCCAGTTCCCCCAGGGTATCCCGGTCCAATACAAAACCGTCGCCCTGCTCCTGCTGGAAATAGCGATGACCGTCTGTCTCGACAGAAGCGGGCTGACCGGTCGGCGCCAGAAGCTGGAAATCAACCGTCACCTCGTCCGGCCGGATATCCATTTCCTTCAGTTCCCCGAGCCAGCTTTCCATGTCGGCATGGGCCACCGCCAGCACAAGCCGTTTGCCGTCCTCCAGCTTTTTACTGACCAGATGGGTTTTGGCCACCGGAACCGCCAGATTGTCCTCCATCAGAAAGCCGACCGCAGCCCGGGCATTTTCCTCGGACGTGTCCGGCATGTCCAGAATCCGGGAAGAGACTTTTGTTCCCGGCAGAACCAGTCTGACAAGCAGGCTGCGGTTCTCATCCATTGCGGCCCGGCAGGCAATGCCGTCAGCCAGGGGCTGAGGCGTTTGTCCGGTCCCGGATGCCCGGCGCCAGTTGATCTTTCCGGCGGGATCAATGTAAAGGATTACCCCGATACTCACAGTGTTTCTCCAAATTGACGGGAGACAAGGCGCACATCGCCATTATTCTCCAGTTCAAGCACCGACGTCATGGTCAGGTAACGTTCATAATAGGACACTTCCGCCCTCAGTTCGAAATAGCGGGTGGTCAGGGATACCTGGTCCTGCACTTCCAGGTTCGGCGGCGTGTCGAGCAGCAGCGGGTCCGCCCAGAAGGCCTGAAGGCTGTCATAGCCGCCGTCGGGCCGCTTCTCGATCACCAGTTCCGCCTTGTTCAAATCCAGTTCCTCGCCCAGCATCATCACCAGCAGGGCGGCCTGTTCCGGTTTGAGGCTGTTGACATTGATCGGGCTCAGGTCTGCCGTCGGCAGCGCACAGACATAATCCCTGATCAGATAAAGTATTTCCGGCGTGTACCCCTCGATTTGGCGGAGCTCGCTGACATTGGCCAGAAGCGTGTTGGCGGTCCGGTAGGGTTGTTCCAGCCCCATATAGTGATAATCTTCCGCGCCCCAGGTCATGGGGGCGCTGTCGCTGTCGATCCAGTCAACCAGACGATTGGCAAGGATGACCGCATCCCCGGCCGCAATGCCGAGCGTTTTCAACAGGACAAGATATTGCTCACGACCGGTTTCCCGGATCATGAGGGTATAACCATTATGCCGTTTCACCACGCTGTTCAGGTTGAAACAATTGCCGCCGTCCCGGACCTGTCCGTGTATCAGTCCGCCGGCTGTCGGTACATTGAAGGAGGATACCCGGTCCAGCTGTTTGTCCGTGGTCTTGTCGGCCGACAGTTTGTGCAGGCTTTTCATCATACCGGCGGCATATTCCTCCAGCCCCAGGGCATACCATTCCGCCTGTTGCTGTTTTTCCATGGTGCCGGCGTGACGCACATTAAAGCGGAGCTGGTCCAGCATGCCGACCACCAGCGCGGATATGATCGCCACCAGCAGCAACACAGTGATCAGCGCCGCCCCGGTTTCCCGGTCATATTTCAGGGTCTGACGCATTCTCATGAGCTACGTCCCTGTGACGTCATGAAGATCTGTTTGAGGTGGCGTCCATCCAGGAACTCCACGTCAACGGAGACAAGCTGCGGCAGCTCCACATTCTCTCCGGTCCGGCTTTCCCAGACGTCGAACCACTGACCGTTCAGGTAAAAGGCCGTTTCCAGCCGTTTGATTCCAGACAACAGGACCCGTTCGGAGACATCCTCTTCTTTGGCCGGATCAACATGGGGGGACAGCTGGCGTATGAAATTACCGTCCCTGAGGACATAACTCACCCGCTGCAGTTCCGCCCGCCGCTGCATCTGACCGGGATTGATCCAGCCCCTGCGCACGAAACTCATGAAAGCATCCCGGCCTTCCGGCTGATATCCGGCAAAGACGTTCTGCAGGGCCCCGCCATAGGCATCCCGGGCCTGGCGCCGGGCGAGCTGCAGGAAATCGGACTTCATCAGGGAACGACTGACCTGAAGCTGCCTGAGATGAGCGGAACCTTCCTCCACCACATCCCTGCCGGATACAGCAGACGACAGGATCGCCACTCCCATGACGGAAAGCAGGGCAAAAATGGTCAGAGAAACCATAACCTCAACCAGGGTAAAACCGCGATCGTTACTCATTCGCGCCCCCTGTATCCGGTCAGCAGGGCAAGCTCCTGCCTGTTCTCCCGATCAAGCACCCGGACCCGGACCTCATATATTTTCGGATCCGGCGCCGGCCGGATCTGCACCTGCCAGTCAAAGTCAATGCCGTCCTGCTGTTCGCTGCCAGTCTGCACACCGGGACGGATTTCACCCTTTTTTGCAACAGTCAGGGCAAGCTGGTTTTCGGCGACAATACCCGCCAGTGTCCGCTGTTCGATCAGCGACAGATTGCGTATATTTTCCCCGCCCATCTTAACCAGCGCCAGGGCGGCGATACTGAAGACAAACAGGGCAACCATGATTTCCACCAGCGAAAATCCACTTTCGCCGTGCGTATCAGGGAGTTCGGGTGATAACGATCTCGCCATTTTCCTCTCCTGATACTTTAAATTTATGTTCCAATTCACTGATTTCAATGGAAAATGACAACTGGTCTCCCAACGGGTCAAACCACAGAGACGGCAATTTTTCCGACTGGTTACCAGCCAGGTCAACAGGCAGATTATCCCTGACAAGGCGGACCATGACCCCTTCCGGCCATTCATCTCCCGGTAAATCCATAGGGATCCAGCGGCCGCGGCGATAGGCCAGAAATTCATATCCTTCGGATGAAACACGTACGCCGGTCACCTGCCCGGCCAGAATGCTTTCTTCTGCTGCAAGCTGCAGGCGGGCCGCAAGTTTCTGCGTCCCTTTTTCAAGATCGGAGACCGGCGACGGCATATTCAGGACAACCACAGCGGCCATCAGCCCGATGATGACAATCACTACCATCAGCTCGACCAAAGTGAATCCTGCCTGCCTATTCTGCGTCACGCTATTTGCCCCGTTTCATGCTATTTCCAGTTTCCGATATCCTTGTCCAGGTCCTCACCGCCCAGACGGCCGTCCGCCCCCGTGGAGTAGATGTCATAATCGCCATGTTCGCCCGGCATCAGATACTGATACGGCATACCCCAGGGATCGTCGGGGAGTTCACGGATATAACCGCCCTTCTGATAACGTTCCGGCTGGCGCAGACCGCCGGGTTCGGTAACCAGCGCTTCAAGACCCTGCTCGGTAGTGGGGAAGGACAGATTGTCCTTGCGGTACATTTCCAGCGCCATCTGCAGGCGGCTGATGTCGGTTCTGGCCTTCTCCACCATGGCCTTGTCCTGGCTCGGCAGGACATTGATCACCACTACCGTGGCCAACAGGCCGATGATGACAATCACCACCATCAGTTCGACCAGGGTAAAACCGGATTCTTTAGTAACTTCCGGCTGCTGCGCCTTGTTTTCAGGATGTGCAGACATATCTCTTTCTCCGTAACTTAACCAAGCGCCATCGTGTTCAGCTGCAGGATCGGCAGCAGGATGGACAATACAATCAGGGCGACAACCGCCCCCATAACTATAATAATGCCGGGCTCCAGCAGGCTGAGGGCCGTGGCGATAAATGTCTCAAAATCACTTTCCAGATAGTCGGCGGACTTTTCCAGCATGTCGGGCAACTGGCCGCTTTTCTCACCGGCGCTGGCCATATAAATCACGATCCCCGGAAAAACACCGGAATTGCGCAGAGCCCGGGACAGGCTGGTGCCCTCGCTGATCTGGGTGACCATTTTTTCCACCGCCTCCCGCATCACCAGGTTCTGCATGGTATGACCGGCAGACCGCAGTCCCTCCATCACCGGCGATCCGCTGGCGATCAGCGTCGACAGGGTCCGGGCCAGCCGGGCCGCATAAAGTCCCCTGACCAGTTTGCCCAGCAATGGGAGCCTGAGCATCCAACCGTCGAAGCGGCGGCGGAACTTCTCTTCTTTTAAACTACGCAGGAAGAAAAACACTACAAGTGCCAGTCCTGCAAGGATAAAAACCCCATACTCGCGCATGCCGTCAGACAGGAAAATCATCGTTCTGGTCAGGAACGGCAGGGTCTGTCCCATACTCTCGAACTGACCGGCCACCTTGGGCACAATGAAGGTCATCAGGATAATCACCACCGTGACCGCCACCATCGCCAGCATGCAGGGATAGAGGGTTGCCGTCAGAATCTTGTTTCTCAGCTGCTGGGATTTTTCGAGATGATCGGCCAGCCGTTGCAGCACCTGTCCCATGGCGCCGGATACCTCCCCGGCGGCAACGAGGGAGCGGTAGAAACTGCTGAAGTCATCAGGGTAAAGAGCCAGAGCTTCGGAAAAACGACGGCCTTCCGTCACCCGGGACCGCACCGCCATCAGTTTTTTCGAAATCGACGGATTGTCGGTCTGCTCGGCAGTCATGGAAAGAGCTTCCTCAACCGGCGCCGCCGCATTGATCATGGTGGCCAGCTGGCGGGTTAGCATGGCCAGATCCTTCGCGCCGATTTTTTCGCGCCCCAGCCATTTAGTGAACGGGGAGTTTTCAGCTTTGCGATCCACCTGTTCAAGGCTGATCGGCATCATCTGCCGATCCTGCAGATCCTTTCGCGCCTGGCGGCTGCTGTCAGCAGACACCACACCTTTCTTTTTGCGCCCCTTGTGATCCAGGGCCACATATTCAAAGACCGCCATCAGCATCCTCCTGATGACGACAGACCCTGAGAACTTCCTCCAGAGAGGTCCCGCCGTCCCTCACCGCCTTGAGGCCGTTAATAAACAGGCTGCCGGCAGATCTGAAGGCTTCTGCTTCCATTTCCTGCTCGCTGGCGGAATTATAGATCATGCGGCGCAGGGTTTCGTTGATGACCACCAGTTCGTAAAGACCGATACGACCGGAATAACCGGTATGATGACATGCCTCACAGCCCACGGCTTCATAGACCTTCTCTCCCTCCGTCAGATGGCCTGAGGAGAGTTTCCGTTCCGCCGCGGCAATCGTCTTTTCCCGTTTGCATGACGGGCAAAGCCGGCGCACCAGACGCTGGGCCAGAATGCCTTTGATGGTGGACGACAGCAGGAACGGCTCCACCCCCATATCCCGCAGGCGGGTGATGGCGCCGATGGCGCTGTTGGTGTGAACGGTGGACAGAACCAGATGGCCGGTGAGTGAGGCCTGCACCGCCACCTCGACCGTTTCCGGATCGCGGATTTCCCCGACCATGACCACGTCCGGATCCTGGCGCAGAATAGCGCGCAGACCGGCAGCAAAGGTCATGCCGACCTTGGCATTGACCTGGGTCTGACCGATCCCGTCGAGGGCATATTCCACCGGATCCTCCACTGTCAGGATATTGCGGGTGGCGTTATTCAGGCGCGACAGCGATGCATAAAGGGTTGTGGTTTTACCCGATCCGGTGGGACCGGTGACCAGAATGACACCGTTTGGTTCCTCCAGCAGTGCTTCCATCCGGGCCTGAGTCTCAGACTCCATGCCCAGATCGGCCAGACCAATCTGAGCCTGGGACTTGTCCAACAGGCGCATTACGACCCGCTCTCCATGCTGGGACGGCAGGGTGGACACACGAACGTCAAGGGTCCGCTCCCCCAGCGACAGGGAAATGCGGCCGTCCTGGGGAATGCGTTTTTCGGCAATATCCAGCCGCGCCATCACCTTGATGCGGGACACCAGCAAAGAGGACAGACGCGCATTGAGGCTGAGAATCTCCTGCATCACCCCGTCCACCCGGGTGCGCACGGACAGGCGGCTTTCAAAGGGCTCCAGATGGATGTCGGAAGCCTTAAGCCGGACCGCCTGGGCAATCAGGCCGTTGATCAGCCGGATGATCGGCGCATCGTCAGTACTATCCAGAAGATCGGCTGTCTTGGGCATGCCTTCGATAAAACTGTCAAGACTGCTTTCCTCTTCCAGGCTGTCGGACAGATCCTCGGAAGCGAGGTCACCCATGGCATAGATATCCGACAGGTATTTTTCAAATTCCGTTCGCTCCAGCCGACGCAGAACGGCCGGCGTCGGCAAAACCCGGCGCGCTTCCAGAATATCCGCAAGTGCCGCATCGGGACGCAGGCCAAGGACAAGGCTGCCCTCCTCCGGGATCGCCAGAACGCCCTTTTCCCGAGCAAAACTGTAGGAAATGGGAGTCCGGATTATCTGTGCTTCCGCGCCGGACATCTCATTCACCTTCGGGCTTTTCCGGAGTCGCCCCGATCACCCGGTTCATCACACCGTCAAGGCCGATACCGCCGTAGGCATCCCTCATCAGCGGATCATCGCGGAAGAAATTGTATTTCTGGTTGGTGACCTTGCGCAGCTGGTTCTTGTCACGGATAATGGTCATGCGCAGGAAAATCATCAGATTGCGCTGTTCCATGGATTTGCCCTCACTCCTGAACGCCCGGCCGATAACGGGAATATCCATCAGCAACGGCACCCCGCTCATGGAAACCGCCTCATCCTGCTGGATCAGGCCACCGAGCACCATAATCTCCCCATCCTCCAGCATTACGGTGGTTTCCACCTCGCGCTTATTGGTGATCAGGTCGGTGGATTCACTGCTGATGGTACCGGCAACGCTGGACACTTCCTGGTGAATATGGGCAAGGATACCGTTTTCGCCGTTGATCTGCGGCCGGACGGTGAGTTTCACACCGATATCTTCCCGGTTTACGGTCCTAAAGGGATTTGAGTTATTGCTGCTCAGGGTTTCGCCGGTGGTGATGGGGATTTCCTGACCGCCGAGAATACGCGCTTCCTCGTTATCGATAGTGATGACCGACGGCGTCGACAGGATATTGGAGGTGATGTCCTCATCCAGGGCATTCAGGATAAAACCGAAGGTCGTGCCATTTGATTTACCAGCCAGACCGCCGGCAAAACCGTTGATGCCGAGGATTGAATCAATAGCCGTGCTCTGCAGAGCCGCCAAGGCATCGCTATCCTCACCAAGTTCATCAGCCGCCAGCAGGGCACCGGCCGAGGCCAGGATATTGGGTGTGCTGTTGGAATAGTTGGTGGTTACAAAAGGGACACCGGAGGTTTTACTGCCGGACAGGAAATACTGCAGGCCGAGTTCCTTGGCCGTGGTGTCCGATACCTCGACAATAATGCCCTCCACCATCACCTGGTCGCGGGGCACATCCAGCTGACGGATCACATCGCCCAGCGCCTTCTGCATTTCAGGGTCCGCGTTGATCACCAGAGAGTTGGTGGACGGATGCAGGGAAATGCTTGTTTTCCCCGGTCCCGCCGCACCCGCATTTTCCCCCTTGTTCTTTGCCAGGGACTGGCTGACCTCCTGCAACACCGGCAACAGGGTCTCACCGTCCGCATGATTCAGTTTCACCACCCGAAGAGCGCCCTTGGACTTGCGTTTGGCATCAAGCTGTTCAATCACCGGCAGAAGACCGTCAATGATGGTTTCTTCACCCTTGATCATCAAAGTGTCGCTGGCATCCACCGGGATGACCGTAAAGCCGCTGTAGAGCGCATTCTCGCCACTGCCTGAGCCTTTCAGCTGATCCAGTATTTCCGCCATTTCGCTGGGCGACGTATTGGCAAGCGACACCATGCGAACCACATCACGGGATTTATCCACCTCGGCCAATACGGTTTTCAGGCGCTGGATATTGGACGCGAAGTCCACAAGGATCAGGACATTGCCGGAACGATAGGGCAGCACCCTGCCGGATTTCCCAACCAGGGTTTTTAACATGTTGGACGCCGCCGTGGCATCGAGGTGGCGCAGCCTGATCACTTCAGTAATCATCTGGTCGGAGGCACTTTCGGGAGAAGCCAGCATCTGCCCCTCTACCGCTGCCTGGTCCTCGGGTACAATTTTATAGGCGCCGCCCGGCGTCGGCAGAACGGCAAGGCCATGCACCTTCAGGGTCGACAGGAAAGTTTCCAGCACCGCGGATCTTTCCACCGGCTCCTGCGAGATAATGGTGACCTTCCCCGACACCCGCGGATCAATGATAAAGGACCGCCCGGTCAAAAGGGAAATATCCTCGGTCACGGCCTTGATATCGGCCTGCCGGTAGTTCAGAAGCGCCGGCTCGTTTGTCTGTGCCGTTGCCGGTAGCGTTACTGCCGACGACAAGAACGCCAGAATGAATGTGAGCCTGTTGAAATGTTTCCTCATGTCCCTGCCCGAACCTTTTTTTGTCCTGATTTCATTGTTTGTTATTTCGCCTTGTCCTGAGCTGCTTCCGTCGGTCCAAGCTGCCCGGTGCCCTGCTGACCGGGAAAAGTCAGGACTTCCAGCACACCAGCGCGTTCGATGGCAACCCGGTCCTGAAGCACACGATTGAGCACCACGCCGTTGAAAATTTCATCCCCCACCCGGAAAGCGCCCTGTTGTTTGTCGGGTGTGCGGATAATCGCCACCCCTTTGCCGTCCGGGCTGAATCTGATACCGAAAAGTTCAAGGTCGAGGTTGGTTTCCCGGGCGTCGGCCAGCACCGTATCCTCGACAATTTCTGATTTCTGGTCGCGGTAGAATGGATTGACTGTGGCAAAAACCGTCCAGTCGGTCACAGCCCCGCTTTTCATTCTGGTGGGCACTGCAATCGAGCCGGTTTCCGCAACCGGCAGTTTCGGGGAAATAAAATCCCAGAACAAAAGCGCCATGACATAGAGTGTCAGGGCGGCGAGAGATATTTCCAGAACCAGAACAAGGTAACGCAATAACGTTCTGTCCCGCGATTCTGCCCTTCCGCCCCGGAGCGGAAAGTGTGCGAACGCTTCCCGAAAGAAGGCCAGCTTTTCAGTGGAATTTAAATTTATTACAGCCACGCGACAACCCAGTAAAAATTTCCAAGAGTCAACTTCTGGAACCTATGTATTACAATGATGTGACTGTTTTGTTACATATAGATTGTTTTGTTGCCTATAGACAAAGGGCATCCACTATAGTGGATGCCCTTTGAAATTTTGTTCTGTCAGGAGCCTTAGAACTTCTGGCTCACCCCGATGGAGAATGTAGTGCCGATGTTATATTGTTCGGCAACCAATCCAGCCTGAATAATTTCAAAATCTTCATCCAAGATATTGGAAACTTTGAAGCTCAGTTCCATCTCACCACCTGCGACTTGGATATCCCGCTTGTAAACAAGATCTAAAAAGAGGGTCGCATCCTCGACAAGATCCGGAAGGCTAGATGTCCCGACACTGGCAATACGCTCACCAGTGTAGTTCAAGAGGACTGTGAAGCGATCATCTTCACCGTCCCAGCCAATCTGGAGGTTTCCGAGCCACTCTGACTGGCCCTGCATCGGACGAATCGCATTGGTCGCTCTTCCCAGGTTTTCTTCAGCAATGGTCACTTCAGAATTTATATAGGTCCCATTTGCCTTCACATAGAACATACGGTTTTGCCAGAATTCACCTTCAAAGGTCTCGTCGAGCGGAATATTGATGTTGGCCTCGACTTCAACACCATAAAGCTCACCGGATTCGGCATTTTCCCAGCTCAGGTTTTTGGTGCCGTCACCAATGATCGTTACGGTTTCTTCAATCGGATCCTTGAAGTCCTTGTAGAAAGCACCGATTGTAAGAGATTCATCCTCGCCGAAATACCATTCAAAACGGGCATCCAGGTTGGTCACTTTTGCGGTCTCCAGCTCTGGATTACCGGTATAGGAACGATTAAACTCATCATAGTAGGTGACAGGTGCCAATTCTCTCAGATCAGGCCGGGACAGGGTCTGGGAAGCAGCAAAACGAAGCTGCATGTTTTCCGCAAAAGTCCAGGTCAGAGTCGCTGCGGGCAGGAACCTCTGGCTTGCCGGCTCAACAGTCACTTGTTCTAAAGTGTCAAGATCAACAATTGTCGTGATTGTCTGATCTGTATCTTCAAAACGACCACCAATGGCCAGCCGGATATCCTCGGAAATCTGGGCATCTGCCTTGATATAACCGGCCAGGATTTCTTCACTACCTTCAAAGAAGTCACTAGCGAGAAGGTTAGATTTCAACACAAATCCGTCGGGATTGATGTTGAATGACCCGAATACGATCTCGGGCACCAGTTCTCTGAGCTCGATGCTGGCACCTGTTGACGGGAAGCCGAAACGATATCTGTAATATGAAGACTCTCGTTCCTTCTTGTAATACATACCACCAGCAGAAAGATCGACCATGATATCACCGAATTCAACCGGTTGTTTCAGGTCAAACCCATATTCATTGATGGTGTCATCCAGTTCACCCCAGAAAATCCCGTTACCAAGCTGAATACTCTCCCGAGGGGACAGCAGGAACGTATCGAGGTTTTCAAAAAATTGATAGGTGGACTGTTTACGCATCGGAACATCACGACTGGCAGTTGCATAAACTGCGCGCCAGTTAAATTGCGTTTCACCGGCATCATTCAGGTCAAAGAAATGTTCACCAGACAACTGGTTAGACCATACCTGGCGTTCGACCCACTCAAGCTGTGTCGTTGAGTATATTTTACCCGTATCAGCGGCAAACTCACCGCCAAGGGTAGTAGTCGAACGAGACGACGTCCTCAGCAGTAATGAAGTCAACTGGATGTTGTTATTGCCGTTGAATTCATAGCCAATATTCAGGATACCGTTCAGATCAACTTCGAAAGTTGTACTTTCCAGACCACAATCCTCAGAAGCTGCGCCGAATTCTGCACAGACTTCAGGCTCAATTCTGTCGTTGGGGGCAGCACCTTCTGACGTATTGATATACTCATTGAAAACACCTGTTTTGTTTCGGTACTCATTGTCATAGGAAACAGAGAGGAGAATACCCAGGCTACTGTCGTCAAAATCGATGCGCTTGCCCATGGTGCCTTCCAGGCCGAAGTCCGGCATATTTTCCTGGAAATCAGCTGACCAGACATTGGCAATAGCCTCACCGGCGGCTTCCAGTTCCGCGTCTGACATATTTGCCAGGAAGGGATCAGCCTTAATGGCATCCGGCATATCGCGAAGACCATCATCAAAACCGAGCCAGTCAGTGTCGGAATGGTCGTAGCTCAGGCCATCTTCAAATGTTGAGACAGTATTGTAGGCTGTGGAAATACCGATTTCGAAGAAATCTTCGTCAGGCACCGCCTTTGTACGCATCTCGATAAGACCGCCACCAAAGTGACCCGGAAATTCCGGCGAAAACGTCTTCTGGACAAGAACGCCGTCCAGAACGTTCACTGGAAAGATATCCAGGGGAACAACCCGGCGAAGTGGATCGGGACTGGGTAGATTTGCGCCGTCAAGCAGGGCGTTGGAATAGCGATCGCCAAGACCACGGACGATAACAACTCCATCTTCAGCGACACTGAGGCCTGTGAGACGCTTCAATGACCCTGCGATATCGCTGTCACCGAGACGGGAAAAATCAGCAGCATCAAGAATGTTGGAAATTTCAGAGGTAGACCGTTTTTCATCAGGAATATACTGACCCATGACGGTCACTTCCTCAATATCCTGATCAGGATTGGCCTGCTCTGCCTGCTGGGCGTAAACCCCTGCCGGCACCAGTATCATCGTACTGGCCAGAAGGGCTCCCTTCAATTTTTTAGAATAGATTTTCATATCAAGCACCATGTGTGATTTTTTTTGAAATGAGAGAGCTGCGGCGGGCGTTACATTGCCTGCCGCAGCCAATCACTGAGCTTAGTCGTGGATCCAGACTGTCCAACCGGCTGTCCAGTCGCCAGCAGCATTCTCCACTGCACCGATATAGCTTGTGGTATCGAAGAAGCTATCAACAGCATTTGCATCTGTTGCAGTCACTGCAGCTTCACCTGTACCATTGATATATTTCTTGGTGCCGTCAGACGGTACTGCCAGAGTAGAACCGCCTTCAGTAGTGTTGGCCTGACCATCGAACCAGGCTTGAAGACCGGCATCTTCCGCTTCATTTTCCAGGTTGGCGGTACAATCCAGCAGTGTGGACTGCATGACGATATTGCCACCTGTCAGTTCGGCGTGGGAGTCAGTCCCGTCCACATCGAAGCAGGCATCGGTAAAGTTGGTCACAACAGCGTTGTAGAAGCTTGCTGCCGTACCGCGCCGCAGGACAATACCTGTATCACCCAATGCTGATTCCTCAATCCCCACGAAGGTGATGTTGGACCAGGTCGGGTTGGACCGGGGTGTCAGGGTGTTGTCGTCTTCATTGTTGTCAGCCTCAATACCACGGTCGGTGTTAAGCTGGTTCGCATTCTGGATGGCGATGGCATACTGAACGTTACCGCGCCAGCCGAAGGTCCAGTCAAAGCTGTCATCGTCGGAACCGGTCACAACCAGGTGTTTGGCATTCACTGTACCGCCGAACCATTCAAAACCATCGTCAGAGTTGTTATGAACCTGAACATAGTCCACCTCAGTGCCGTTACCGACACCCTGGAAGGCAACACCATTCAGTTCGCTGATGGCGTTCACTTTAAAGCCGGCATATTTGATCACCAGATATTTCAGGCGACCGCTGTTGTCGGCATCATCAGTACCACCGTAAAGCTCACCGGTTACTTCGTCGATGCCTTCACAGACACCGGCCACACAGTTTACGTTGGTGGTTGCGCTACCGTTGATGATCAGACCGCCCCAAAGGCCGCTATCGCTATCGATATTGCGAGCGCCGTCGTTGGTAGCTGTCATAGTGACAGGGGCATCTGCTGTACCGTTCACAAAAATCTGTGAACCGCGGGAAACATTAAGTAAAGCGTCCGTGTCTTCACCATAAATGGTCACACCCGCGTCAACAATCAAAGTTGCCGGATCACCACCGGCCGCAGTGCCGTCATAGCCCACGTCAACACCGATGTTAACCTGGTCACGGAGGAAATAGTCAAGACCAGCTACCAGCCGGAGTGTACCGGTATAGGTGCCTTCAAGAACACAACCGCCGCTGCCTGTATCTGCTGTACCAGTCGGACAAACAGCTGCGTCATTCAGGCCGTAGGACCAACCAAGGGTCCAGTTTTCAGGATCGTTTGCTCCATTTACAGCGCCAATATAGTCCGTCGCGTCGAAGAAGGCATCTACCGCACTTGCGTCTGTGGCGGTAATCCCCTGTTCGGTTGCACCGTTCACAAAGCCAGAAAGAGAAGTCGTAGCTTCGGTATTATTCGGCTGACCGTCGAACCAGGCCTGCAGGCCAGCGTCCTCTGCTTCATCTTCCAGGTTGGCGGTACAATCCAGCAATGTGGACTGCATGACGATATTGCCACCTGCCAGTTCGGCGTGGGAGTCAGTTCCGTCAACATCAAAACAGGCATCTGTAAAGTTGGTGATGACAGCATTGTAGAAGCTCGCTGCTGTACCGCGACGCAGGACAATACCGGTATCACCCAGTGCTGAGTCTTCGATCCCCACAAAGGTGATGTTGGCCCAGGTCGGGTTGGACCGCGGTGTCAGCGTGTTGTCGTCTTCGTTGTTGTCAGCCTCAATACCGCGGTCGGTGTTGAGCTGGTTCGGGTTCTGGATGGCGATGGCATGCTGAACCTTACCGCGCCAGCCGAATGTCCAGTCAAAGCTGTCATCGTCGGAACCGGTCACAACCAGATGTTTGGCGTTCACAGTACCGCCGAACCATTCAATACCATCATCAGAGTTATTATGGATCTGAATGTAATCTACTTCAGTGCCGCTACCGACACCCTGGAAGGCAATACCGTTCAGTTCACTGATGGCATTCACTTTAAAGCCGGCATATTTAACCTGAACATATTTCAAAGACCCGCTGCTGTCAGCATCATTGGAACCGCCATACAGCTCACCGGTGACCTCGTCGATGCCTTCACAGACACCGGCCACACAGTTTACGTTTGTCGTGGCCAGGCCATTGATCACAATGCCACCCCACTCACCGGACCAAGGCTCTTCCAGAGGAGCACCTGAAAAAGCAGTACGTGCCGTCAGGCCAAGTTCGTCATCAAATCCCAGATCCTGGGCGGAAGTAAAGATAATTGGGTTTGTGTTGGAACCTTCGGCAACGAGCTGGGAACCACGAGCAACAGAAAGTACGGAGTTTTCGTCTTTGCCATAAATTGTGGTTCCGGGCTCAATCGTCAGAGTGACCGCGGCACCAGCTGTACCGTCGTAGCCAACATCCTCACCAACAATCACCAGGCCATCAAGCACATACAGATTTTCAGCTGTAAGAGTAATGTTGCTCGCGAGCGTACCGGAAATCTCACAGTGAGTTTCAGTGCCCACCGTCAAGTCTGCTGTACCTGACGGACAGTTACCGGCGCTGCTGCCGCCGGTACCGCCTGTACCACCGGTGCTTCCGCCTGTACCCGGGTTAGGACCAGTGGTTCCCGGTGAAGCAAGTTCAATTGAGTCGTCGCCCTGACAGGCTGCCAGCGCCATAGTAGCGCATGCTGCAAGCAATACACTTCTGAATTTAATAGATTTGATCATTTTCCGCCCCTAAACGAGAAAAAATTTACAGTTGGGTTCATAAGACAACCCGGGCGTACTTCGACCCGGACTAATCAGGTCGGGGTTGTAGGAGGGAAATGTGACAGTTATGCTTCAGTTAATGTTACGGTTAGTTTAATGTTTTATTACATCCTGCGTCATATAAATAAATACTTTATTTACAGCACATTAACATACACGTCCTCAGGTTATTGAACGGCCTTTCAATAAAATACCCAGCCTGATCATGGCCATCGGGAGACTATCTGTTAAAACAAATCTGTAACATTCGGAAGAGTTGGTCGGAGTCTCTATTAATTACCCGGAACTAATATGAAGGACTATTATAGAAGAGACTTTCAGGAGCCAGGCCAGCCATATACCTACCGCCAGGAACGGGCCGAACGGAATTGCCGTCTGGAGTGTTGTGGTGCCCCTCATGCAGACCAGTGCGATGAGCAAACCGGTCGTTGACGCGATCAACAGAATGAAGGGTATAAAAAGCACGCCAAGCCAAGCGCCACCGGCAGCAAGAAGTTTTGCATCCCCCATGCCAATACCTTCCCTGCCCCGAAAACGCCGGTAAAAAGCTGCCACCAGGAAGATAAACAAATAACCAGTAGCGGCGCCCAGGAGACTGTGAGTGATATCGGGGAAATAAGGCAGCTTCAGAAAACTGAACAGCAGACCGGCAACAATCAACGGCAGGGTGAGAGTGTCCGGCAGACGAAAACTCTTCAGATCGATAAAACTGAGGAGAACAAGTGGAATGAAAAGAACGGCGCCCCATAAATACTGACTGACGGGCAGCAGAAACATTCCCGCCGCAGCCAACATCAATACACTACCCCACTTCAAAATCGCCATCCCACCTGTTCCATACATTAAGAAATAACCGTCGGTCAGGGCCAAATAAGCCGCAATCCATATGGATTGGCAATCTTTTTTATCAGGGAAATCCGCCATATTCCGCAGAAACAGGCTTCGTGCAACAAAAAGTTCACAAAGGTTAATGTGGGAATAATGTAATATCCCTCTGATGATATAACGGGTTTGTTACATTAATTTGACAGTCCGAAAAAAAATATGGGAAGAGGTGAAAACAACAACGGGAGACGATATGATCCGGACAACGGTCACAGTCCATTATAAAAAAGTCAGCCTGATAGCGCTGGCCCTTTCCCTGTTTTTACTTCTGCCAGGCTGCACCACCACCTCCACACCGAATGACTATTCAGAAACATTTATCGGCCGCGGCGCCCTGCTCAGCGGATATGCCCTGTGGGGCCCCGTAGCTGACGACCTGCAGGAGCCGGAAGACAATGTACTGGAAATGACGCAGGACATGCTGGATTTTCTGGAAGAGAATGTCCCGAAAAAAAATGCCGAGGTTGTCAAGGTCAGGGCTCTGGTCGAAGCCGTCGTATCCCCTGACGGGTTGAATATGAAATATAACCGGACGGCTACTTTTTCTGCCGGAGAGGCCTTTGAAATGGCAGAAGGGAACTGTCTTGGTTTCAGCTACCTGACAGCGCTTATGGCGCGCGAACGAGGCTTGAAAGCCTCTTTTCAGGAAGTGGACGTTCCTCCCCTGTGGTCTTCGGAAAAGGACAAGCTCCTCTATGCCACACGGCATGTGAATGTCAGAATACAGTCACGTACCGGTCGGGATTTTATTCTGGACATCGACCAGGTTAATGTGGATCCGACCTACCCCACCCGGATCATGAGCGATGCAGAAGCCGAAGCCCACTATTACAGCAACAGGGGAGCAGGCTACCTGAATCAGGGTAATATGAAGAATGCCTTTCGTTATCTGGTCAAGGCCATAAAACTATCCCCGGAAACTTCCTATTTCTGGTCAAACCTCGGGGTATTTTACCGCAAGAACAACCTGCTGGATCATGCGGAAATGGCCTATCACGCCGCCCTTAAATACGACCCGTCCAACCATTCCGCCTTGTCCAACCTGGCCATTCTTTATGATATAAAAGGCGACAGCGAGGAAGCGGAATATTTCGCCGCCAAAGCCCGCGACTATCAGGAAAAAAATCCCTACTATCAGTTTTTCCGCGCCCAGGATGCCTATAACAACGGCAACTATGAGGCCGCTGTGGAGTTTCTTAACAAGATCGATTATGGACGGAAAATAGATCAGCGTTTTTACACGCTTCTGGCCGAGAGTTACACCATGCTTGGAGAAGCAGATAAAGCCACGGCGATATTAGCCAATCTTCGCTAGCGAGCCGTCGAAACAGCAAAAATCACATGCAATCACACTCTTAGATGCTGCACATTGATCTTCGTCATTTATGTCGGGAATAAAATGGCAGAGAGGAAGGGATTCGAACCCTCGATACCTTATCCAGGTATACTCCCTTAGCAGGGGAGCGCTTTCGACCACTCAGCCACCTCTCTGTCACGCCGTATTTACCCAAGTCTAAATGGGGTGTCAATGTCTTTGTCCCGATTTTTACCTAAGATGCTGATCCGGGACCGGCGTAAAAAAACCCTCTCGACCGGCTGGTGAGAAGGTTTTTGATTATGACTGGACATCGAATGCTTTCTTTTAGTGGGTGAACAACCACTCCCGGGCCATTTTCTGGGCCGTGGCAATTTCCGCCGCAGACATATATTCGGCCACTTCCGCCCGATCGATCTGGGCGCTTTTCATGCCACGGATCGCAGCAAGATTAAAGTATTTGTGAGCCTCTACATTATTCTGCTCAACACCCTGACCGATGGAATACAACAACCCGAGGTCATAAAGCGCCTCTGGTGTTCCGCTGTCAGCGGCTGTAATTCTTTCTTTCACATAGCTATGGTCCAACTGCCCCATTTTTCTTCTCCTGAAAACCCTATCCTGGTTAATGCTGTATGCGTTCAATTCCGGCCGTGTTCCCGGCCTGTGAAACAAGAATGCCCGGTAAAGGTTAAACAATTGGTTAACCCTAAGAAAAACTTTACAACATACTGTTTTTTATAGGTTTATAGGACAAAAAAACGGGCCCCATCATGGGACCCGTCGCATTAGTTAATCTATTCAGATGGATTATATTAACCATTAAAAAGACGTCTGGATTACTTCGGCATTGCCTCTTTTGCTTTTTCCATAGCATCTTCCGCAGCCTTTTCAGCATCCTCGGCCGCGTCTTCCACCGCTTCGCCTGCTGATTCCATAGCTTCACCAGCTGCTTCAGCAGCGTCGTCAGCCATTTCACCGGCTTTTTCCATTGCTTCGTCGGCAGTGCCGGCGGCGTCATCCATCATGGATGAGCTTTCCTCTGCAGCCTTTTCAGCTTCCGCCGGTGCTGAAGACTTGTCTTCACCGCAGGCGGTAAGACCAAAAGCAGCAACTGCTGCAATGGCTGAAGAAAGGAGTAATTTTCTGATATCCAACATGTTGTTCGTCCCCTACTGACTAAAGTTTAATTTGAGCATGACTGTCACACCCTTTGGAACAGTACAGTATTATAGTTAATAAGGCAATTTTATGATGAAAAAGGCCGGAAACATAAAATTTCCGACCTTTTTTTCTTTAACTATCGAAATATTCAGCTGTTGAGCTTGGCCTTCAGCAATTCGTTGACCATCTGAGGATTGGCCTTGCCCTGGGTTTTCTTCATCACCTGGCCGACAAAGAAACCGAGCAGCTTGTCCTTGCCGCCGCGATATTCCTCGACCTTGTCTATATTGGCCGCCATGATCTCATCAATAAAGGTTTCAATGGCCCCGGTGTCAGAAACCTGCTTCAGGCCTCCCTCCTCCACAATCTGTGACGGGCTCTGATCGCTGTCGAGCATGATTTCAAACACATCCTTGGCGATACGGCCGGAAATAGTGCCGTCCATCTGAAGGCTGATAAGCTCGGCACCATGCTCTGGCGGTATCGGGCTCTGGGTGATGGCACAGCCAAGTTTGTTCAATGCGCCGAACAGGTCGCCTGTGACCCAGTTAGAGGCCAGCGTGGCAAATTCATGCTTGTCTTTGCCGGTCATTTTTTCCAGATGCACCAGCACCTTTTCAAAATAGTCGGCATTCTCCTTTTCCGCCACAAGAACGCCCGCGTTATAGGCGCTGATCTTCAGATCTTCCATAAAACGTCTTTTCTTGATGTCCGGCAGTTCCGGCAGGCTTTTGGCGATTTCATCGACGAATTCCTGGGTAAACTCCAGAGGAAGAAGATCCGGATCCGGGAAGTAGCGGTAATCATGGGCCTCTTCCTTCGACCGCATGGACCGCGTGGTCCCGGTGCCCGGATCAAACAGGCGGGTTTCCTGATCAATGCTGCCGCCGTCTTCCAGAATGGCGATCTGGCGATTTGCCTCATGCTCCACCACCTGCATGACAAAGCGGATACTGTTCACGTTTTTGGTTTCGGTACGGGTACCAAAAGCTTCACCCGGGCGACGCACGGAGACATTGACATCGGCGCGCATGCTGCCCTGCTCCATGTTGCCGTCACAGGTGCCGGCATAACGGACAATGGAACGTAACTTGCGGAAGTAGGCCCCGGCCTCCTCGGCCGAACGCATATCCGGCCTGGATACGATTTCCATAAGCGCAACGCCGGACCGGTTCAGATCGACAAAGGTCATGGTTGGATGCTGGTCGTGCATGCTTTTACCGGCATCCTGCTCCAGGTGCAGGCGCTCGACGCCTACAGCCTTGGTTGACCCGTCTTCCAGCTCGATAACGATCTCGCCCTCGCCAACGATGGGATCCTTGAACTGGCTGATCTGATAGCCCTGCGGCAGGTCGGCATAGAAATAGTTCTTGCGGTCAAAGATGGAGCGCAGATTGATTTTGGCGCCCATGGCAAGCCCGGTACGGATTGCCTGGCGGACACATTCCTGGTTGATCACCGGCAGCATGCCCGGCATGGCTGCATCCACAAAACTGACCTGGGTATTGGGCTCGGACCCGAAGGAAGTGGAAGAGCCTGAGAACAGCTTTGATTCAGAGATCACCTGGGCATGGACTTCCAGACCGATGACAACTTCCCAATCGCCTGTCGCGCCCTGTATTAACTTGCTCATGACTTGCCTCCCCACCATTTAACAGGTTTTGCGGTAACATTGGCGGCGCCTTCAAGGACTTCTGCGACCCGGAGCACGGTTTCCTCGTCAAAGGGCCGTCCCAGAAGCTGCAGGCCAAGTGGCAGGCCTTCACCGTTCAGACCCGCCGGCACGGAAATACCGGGCAGACCGGCAAGGCTCGCCGGAACAGTAAAGACGTCATTGAGATACATGGACAGAGGATCGGATGTTTTCTCTCCCAGGGCAAAGGCTGCGCTTGGCGCCGTCGGGGTCAGAATTACGTCTACTTTTTCATGGGCCTCGCGGAAATCACGGGCAATCAGGCTGCGGACCTTCTGAGCCTTCAGATAATAGGCGTCATAATAACCGGCTGACAAAACGTAGGTGCCGATCAGTATCCGGCGCTTGACCTCGTCGCCGAAACCTTCAGCGCGGGTATTACTGTACATGTCGGCCAGATTCTCTCCGTCCACCCGGAGACCATATTTCACACCGTCATAGCGGGCCAGGTTGGATGACGCCTCGGCCGGCGCCACAATATAATAGGTCGGCAGCGCATATTTTGTGTGCGGCAAAGAGATGTCGATAATCTCGGCCCCTGCGTCTTTCAGCCAGTCCATGCCCTGCTGCCAGAGCTTTTCAATTTCTTCCGGCATGCCATCAACCCGGTATTCTTTCGGAATTCCGACTTTCAGGCCACGGATATCCCCGGTCAGAGCCGCTTCAAAGTCAGGCACTGCCGTCGGCACGGAAGTGCTGTCTTTCGGGTCATGCCCTGCCATGCTTTCCAGCATGATGGCCGCATCGCGCACGGTCTTGGTAATGGGACCGGCCTGGTCCAGCGAGGAAGCAAAGGCAATGATGCCCCAGCGCGAACAACGTCCATATGTCGGCTTCAGGCCGACAAGGTTGGTGAAGCTGGCCGGCTGACGGATGGAACCGCCTGTATCAGTCCCGGTTGCAGCAATGGCAATATCGGCAGCCACTGCGGCCACGGAACCGCCGGAAGAGCCGCCCGGCACCAGATCATGGCCGTATCCTTCGGCACGCCAGGGGTTTTTCACCGGACCGTAATAGCTGGTCTCGTTGGAGGACCCCATGGCGAACTCGTCCATGTTGAGCTTGCCCAGCATCACGGCACCATCATCCCACATCTTCTGTGTGACAGTACTTTCGTAGCGCGGCTGGAAGCCGTTCAGGATATGACTGGCGGAACAACTATGCACCCCTTTGGTACAGAACAGGTCCTTGACGCCGACCGGGATACCGGTCATCCCCTTCTGATTACCGGCCTTGATCCTGGCATCGGCCTTGTCGGCCATTTCCAGGGCGATTTCCGGGGTCTCGACAATATAGGCGTTCAGTTCGCGGGCTGTTTCCATGGCGGAAAGATGGGCCTCTGCCACTTCCCGGGCGGTAAAGTCGCCTTTTTTCAGACCATCTCTGGCTTCCGTCAGGGTAAGTTTTGTCAGTTTTGTCATCGCGCGTCCCCCTATTCGATCACTTTGGGCACGGCAAAGAAGCCATGTTCGGCTGCCGGTGCATTGGCCAGGATATCATCACGATATCCGCCGTCAGTGATTTTATCTTCCCGCAGAGGGAGCGTCACATTAGCAACACTGGTCAGGGGTTCGACACCGTCTGTATCCACTTCAGACAGCATTTCCACCCAGTCCAGAATATTGTTCAGTTCCCCGACCAGCGGTTCCAGTTTTTCTTCAGGCACCTTGATGCGGGCGAGATGGGCGATTTTCGCCACTGTATCCTTATCAACAGACATATTATTCCTGACAGGTTGAGTTTAGTTCCGAAAGGCGGAAACTAGCACCGGGCGGGCACTTCCGCAAGAGGGAGTAGACGGGAATTTTGATGGGAATGTCAGCCCAGTCTTTCAATCAGTTCCCGCAGCCGCGGAACAATGTTCCGGGGAATATTGTTCGGCTCCATAAAACTTTGCAGAATATCCTGTTCCGCCTTCTGCAAATCCGCCCCTTCGCAGGCTTTTTCCAGGTCGGCCCGGAAGGGGTATTCCGTAAATTCCATCTCCGGATCCTTTTCCAGCGCCAGAGCCAGAGCCAGTTGGCACTCTTCCGACACACCTACACATTCCCAGGGTTTGACGCCACCACTGGCCAGAACCACGATATGTTTGCGAATGTCTGGGTTTAAAATCAGATCGCTGCCAAAAATTCCGACCAGGTCTTCCCTTTTGACAAAGGGAAACAGGCACAAATAGATGAAGGCGCATTTTGCGCATTCCCCGCACCAGCGGGCATTCTTGATTTCCCTGTTACAACTGACAAAAACATCGAAATACTTTGGAAATCCTGAAAAGATCCTGGCTATTCGCAACTCATACAGGGGGCGAAGCAGACTAAACAGATGGAACTGCTCGGAAATATTTTCCTGTATATGGCGGCTGAATTTGACTTCAAATTCATATGTCTTGCGATACTGGTGATTAATATCCATGCCCTGAAACCGAATATTGCCAAAGTTGGCTGAATATTCATTACCGACCACCTGATAGCGGAAGCCGCGCATGTAGGAAAGAATAAGCGCCTGGATCATCGGAAGCGCCCCGTAAGGAATAGGACCGCGGGCTGAATAGCGCCCCCTGAAGCCATATTGAATGTCGAAGTTCACATGATAGGATTCCGGACGACCAGAGCGGTTAATCACATTTTCCCGAACCTTGTTTCGATCATTGGTCAGCCAGGCCTGGGGCAGACCCAGCCCGGCAACTAGTTCCGTCATGACGACAGTATCCTTGCCACCTCCGTTGAGCACCAGAACCGTGTCTTCCATTTTTACATGGGGGAGTGTTCCCTTCACCTGGGTGCTGTTTCCCGCCACCCATGTCCGCTGGGATGGATTAAGGCCGTTCAGAAACCGGTATTCCCCCAGGGACCCCTGAAGGTAATCCTCGAAGAAGCGGCATGCTGTCTCTGTGAAACCGGCAAATGAACAATATACACCATCAATCGGACCAAGATTAAAGAAAGCCGGAGAGTAAAGAACCGCCATATTGGACAGGAAAATTTCCCATTCGTTCTCGCCAAGCTTTTCGAAGTCGGATCGCTCGACCTCGCACCACTCCAGTGAAATCTGGTGCGATGTTCCCCGATAATCGTAAAACAGGCGGATAAAGGGGAATTTGATTTCATAGTCCGTACAGACGAGTGTTGCAGGAGCTTCCCCTATCTCCCTGAGGAAATTCCCCCCCCTTTTTACATAGTGCTTTGCAACTTCTTTAATCATTCAAAAACTCCCCCCTACTCAACTATGGAAGACCATATTTATCTTCCATCAAACCCGGGGAGTTTTCTAACATATTTTTCGCGTAAAAGTTTATTAATTCTGCGAAAAATTATTCTACGAGCCGCTCAAGGGCATAGCCGCGGAATGGTTTGGTATGGGCAAGCGCCACCTGGCTGGAGATATTGGCGACGCCCTCCATCTTGCCGATCAGATCGTCATTCAGTTTCAGATAGCTGTTCATATCCGGGCAGACCACGCGCAGAAAATAATCGAAGTTTCCGCTCACCGTATAACATTCGACGATTTCCGGGAACTGAGCCATAGCCTCTTCAAAGGCCTTGAAGTTGGCATTGGTATGATCGTGCAGGCTTACCGTCACCAGCACTGTCACTGTACGGCAGATCTTGTCCAGATTTACATTGGCCATATAGCTATCGATATAGCCGTCCTCTTCCAGCTTTCGTACGCGCTGCAGGCAACTGCTGGGGGATAAATTCACTTGCTGGGACAGGTCATGATTGGTGATACGTGCATTTTCCTGAAGAATCGAAAGAATCTTCAGATCAATGCGATCCATAGACTTTTTCCGGGCCACTTATTCTCTCCGTAGAATATAATTGTAGTTATTACATATTGTTTTTTAGTATTTTAGAACAATGTACCACATTCCTCATTAAACCCGAAGAATATTCGGCGCTTTTTGAAAAATAGTTATTTCATTTTTCCTTTTTCATGCAATTCTAGCCAAAATCAAAGCATTATTTCCATGTGGACAACTGAAATATGACAAAGAAAATTTCACTCATTGGCGTCCCCAGCGACATATCGGCCGGGGATCGCGGCGCCACCATGGGCCCGGAAGCTCTCCGCGTGGCCGGCATGTCCTCTACGCTGGAGAAGCTGGGATACGACGTCGTCGACACGGGTAACCTGTATGGCCCCAAGAATCCTGATTTGCCGCCCGATGACGGGTTACGCCATCTCAAGGAAACTGTAATCTGGTGCCAAAATGTCCAGGATGCGGTCTATTCGGAGCTTATGGAAGGCCACCTGCCCATCATGATGGGCGGTGATCACGGCATGAGCATCGGGTCTGTTGCCGCTGTGTCACGTTACTGCAACCAGAGAAATATTCCGCTGTGCGTGTTATGGATCGACGCCCATGCGGACTTCAACACACCGGATACCAGCCCGTCCGGAAATATTCACGGCATGCCGGTGGCGGTTATGTCCGGCATTGGTCCTGACGAACTGACCGGTCTTTCCTCCGTTGTTCCCATGGTCAAGCCGCAAAATATTTACCAGGTCGGCATCCGCTCCGTCGACCGGGCCGAGAAAAAACTGGTCACCGATAGCGGCATCAATGTGTTTGACATGCGCCGTATTGACGAAATCGGCATGCGTATGACCATGCAGAGCATTATCGAGCAGGTCCGGGATAAAAACGCCCACCTGCATGTGAGCTTTGATGTGGACAGCCTGGACCCGACCATCGCCCCGGGCGTCGGCACCACAATTCCCGGCGGCCTTACCTACCGCGAAGCCCAGCTTTGCATGGAAATGGTCTATGACAGCGGCCTGATGGGTTCCCTTGATATTGCCGAGATCAACCCGGCTCTGGACCAGAAAAATACAACTGCAGAGCTGGCCGTCGATCTGGCCGCCAGCCTGTTCGGCAACCACATATTACCGCCTGCAAAAGGAAAAACTAAATGACCCTGCAACAGGACATCATCAAAAAAACAGACCTGCACAGCGCCCACAACTATCACCCCCTGCCCCTGGTTCTGTCCCGGGGAAAAGGCATCTGGGTCTGGGACGTGGACGGCAACAAATATCTTGACTGCCTGAGCGCCTACAGCGCCGTCAACCAGGGACATTGCCATCCTAAAATCATCGACGCCCTGACCGAACAGGCCCGCAAACTGACCCTGACTTCACGGGCCTTTCATAATGACAAAATGGGGGAATTCCTGGAGAAGCTCTGCGCCATGGCCGACATGGACATGGCCCTGCCCATGAATACCGGGGCAGAAGCCGTGGAAACAGCTATCAAGGCAGTGCGCAAATGGGGCTATGAGGTCAAGGGCGTGCCCGATAACCAGGCGGAAATCATCTTTTTCGAAGGCAACTTCCACGGCCGGACAGTGACCACCGTCAGCGCCTCTTCGGAAGAGGCCTACAAACACCATTTCGGCCCTTTCACCCCCGGGTTCAAGATTGTCCCCTACGGCGATGCCGCCGCTTTGGAGGCCGCCATTACCGATAATACCGTAGCCATCATCATGGAACCGATCCAGGGCGAGGCCGGCATCAATGTGCCGCCGGAGGGATATCTTGCTGAAACCCGCCGCATCTGCCGGGACAATAACGTGCTTATGGTGATGGATGAAATCCAGACCGGCCTCGGCCGAACCGGTAAAATGTTCTGCTACCAGCATGAAGAAAACGTGCGGCCGGACATGCTGATTGTCGGCAAGGCCCTGAGTGGTGGCGCCTATCCGGTTTCAGCTGTCATCTCCTCGCGCGAGATCCTTGGTGTTTTCACCCCGGGCATTCACGGCAGCACCTACGGCGGCAATCCGCTGGCCGCTGCGGTCGGGCTTGCCGCGCTCGAAGTCATCGAAGACGAGAAACTTGCCGATCGGTCCAGGTTGCTGGGCGACTACCTGATGCGCAAGCTGGAGGACATCCCCACCAACAAGGTGGTCGAGATCCGCGGCAAAGGCCTGTTCATCGGTATCGAACTGCATAAGGAAGCGGGTCTTGCCCGTCCCTATTGCGAAGCCCTGATGAAACGGGGAATCCTGTGCAAGGAAACCCACGATTATGTGATCAGGCTGGCGCCGCCGCTGGTGATTGAAATGGAACAGATCGACTGGCTTGCCGAACAGATTTCAGAGGTACTTCAGGAGGGCTGAGTTATTTAACCCAGTCAAGACCCATATTGCGGTAACGTTCCCGGTCCTCGGTCCAGTCCTTGCGCACCTTGACGAAAATAAACAGGTGCACCCGGCGGCCGAGGATTTCCTCCAGTTCTTCCCGGGCCAGCCTGCCGATTTCCTTGAGGCTCTGGCCACCCTTGCCGATGACAATTTTTTTCTGGCTGTCACGTTCCACATAGATCACCTGCTCGATCCGGACGGAGCCGTCCTTGAGGTCCTTCCACTGTTCCGTTTCAATGGTCGTGGCGTAGGGAAGCTCCTCATGCAGGCGCAAAAAGAATTTCTCGCGGGTGATTTCCGCCGCCAGCATGCGTTCGGTGATATCCGTCAGCTGGTCCTCGGGATAGAGCCATACGCCCTCGGGGAGATAGTCCGAGATTTTCTTCCTCAGCTCATCCAGGCCATCCCCCTTGAGAGCCGAAATCAGCAGCGTGTCGGTAAAATCGCCAATCTGGTTGAGTTCCTCCATCAGGGGGAGCAGTTTTTCACGCTTGAAACCGTCAACTTTGTTGAGAGCCAGAATGACCTTGCGGCCCTTTTCCTTCAGGCTTTCGGCAATGCGACGGGTATCATCGTCAATACCGCGGGTGACATCAACCAGAAGCACAATGACATCGGCGTCATGAGCGCCTTCCCACGCGGCAGCCACCATGGCCCGTTCCATGCGTTTTTTCGGCTCAAATATTCCAGGTGTATCCAGAAAAATCATCTGGCTCGGCCCGTCAATAGCCACTCCAAGAATACGGGTTCTGGTGGTCTGCACCTTATGGGTGACAATGGCGATCTTGCTTCCGACCAGGGAGTTGAGAAGGGTCGATTTTCCCGCATTGGGTGCCCCGATCAACGCCACATAACCGCAACGTGTTTTTTCCTGAGTATTCATCGGGTTCACCTGTGATCAGTAATTTTCATCAATATAGTCAAGCATTTTTGCTGCCGCAGCCTGTTCGGCCTCTCGCTTGGAACCGCCCTGCCCGATCTGTTCATCCATGCCGTTCAGACGCACCGCAATCGTAAACTGGGGTTCGTGCGCGGGTCCCTCGCGTCCCAAGGTAACATAACTCGGGGTCGAGATCCGCCGACTCTGCGCCCATTCCTGCAATCTTGTTTTCGCATCCCGGACGGCAAGTCCGTCCTGGTCGATAAAAGCCTTCCAGTGAGTACGGATCAGTTTCCTGCAGACATCAAGTCCGCCTTCCAGATACATGGCGCCCAGTATTGCTTCGCAGACATCACCAAGAATGGTGGCCCGTTTCCGGCCGCCGGTATCCTCAGTGCTTTTGGCCATCAGGATATAGTCCGCCAACTTCATTTTTTCCGCCGCCTCGGCACAGGTTTCCCGACGGACCAAATTGGTGTGCCGGCTCGCCATGCCGCCTTCGTCAACGTTGGGGTATCTTTCGTAAATCCACTCGGCAATCAACAGGCCAAGCACCCGGTCACCGACAAATTCCAGCCGCTGATAACTTACCGGTCCTTCCAGGCTCGGATGTGTAAGAGCCTGGCGCAGCAGGTCCTCATCCTGAAACTCATACCCGATCGTTTTATACAGTTTGCTGTATTGTCCTTTAGTTGAAGTCACTGTTCTCACAATCTTTTTAATTTTCCCGACCTTAACTTCAGCGTGACATCCTGCCTGCCGGGATCATTTTTGATCTATCTTATTTTCGTGAAAAACCGCTCGCGCCGCTCGGCCGGGAACCATTTCCAGAATTCCCACAGCTTTGCCTGGTTATCAAATGACAACGTCAGCCATTCGGCCCTGCCGATAACATTCTCGCCGGGGATATAACCAACGCCATCATGTTTCGGCATGCGGCTGTCCTTGGAATTATCCCGGTTGTCACCCATGCCGAAATAATGCCCTTCGGGCACCTTGAAAACAGGTGTGTCATCCGCCCGGCTTCCTGGAAAATAGCCCATATCCAGGGTGATGTAGCTTTTCCCGCCGGGCAATGTCTCGCGATACTGCTCAAAGCGTTCCTCGCGCCCGTTCCGTACTCTTACATAATCTTCCTGCCGTTCACGCGCGACCGGCTGGTCATTAATATAAAGTACACTTTTCTTCATCTGGATACGATCTCCAGGCAGACCAAGGATACGCTTGATATAATAGACATCGGGGTCGCGGGGCAGCCGGAAAACCACAACATCGCCACGCTCGACCGGACTATCGAAAACACGTCCGGAAAAGAGATTCAGGCTGAAGGGAAGTGAATGGTGGCTGTAGCCATAGGAAAATTTGGAAACCAGCAGATAATCGCCGATCATCAGGTTTTTCAACATCGATTCAGAGGGAATTGTAAACGGCTGATAGACAAAGCTTCGAAAGATAACCGCGATCAGAACAGCGAGCCCTACTGTTTTTGCAAAATCCAGCCAGTTTTCCTCCTGCTTTACTTCGATGGAGGACGAGGGCTGGTCTTCTGTATTTTCAGTCATTGATCAATATATCTCTTTTTCACGACGATCAGAGGTCGGGAATCAAAAACCCGATATGCCATAGGCTTAGCCCATGCAGCATGAAATCACAATTGCTAAAAGCCAAAAGCCGGCAGGATTTTATAAATTTTACCGGCGGCTCAGATCATCTATCAGCGGAATATGCTGTAATTAAGACAATGGCCTGCGCCCAGGGAAAATCATCAGTAATTGTCAGATCAATCTGGGCAGTCATCCCGGCAGGCACCCGCGCATCAAGAATTTCCTTCGCCCGGCCCGCCAGACGGATATGGGGGCGTCCCTTGTCATCATTTTCGACCCACACGTCCTGCCAGCTCACCCCGTCCTGTAGAAATCCGGTGCCCAGCGCCTTGGAAAATGCTTCTTTGGCGGCAAAGCGCTTGGCGTAGACCGAGGACCGGGTTTGCGGCCTGGCTTCGGCCCGTGCCTGTTCGACCTGGTTAAATGTGCGCCGGATAAAACGATCGCCGTATTTTTTCAGGGATTTTTCAATCCGCCTTATATCGACCAGATCGTTGCCAAGCCCCAGAACCCGCATCAGCCTTCCCTGTTCCCGCGTCCACGGTCCATAATGACACGCATGCGTCTCAGGCTTTCCGTCAGTCCGACAAAAATGGCTTCACCGACCAGAAAATGGCCGATATTGAATTCTGTGAACTGTGAAATCCGGGCTACCGCCTCAACCGTGTCATAATTCAGGCCGTGACCGGCGTGGACTTCCAGACCCAGCTCTTCACACAGGCGCGCCCCCTGGCGCAGACGATCAAGCTCCCGGACGTGATCTTCCCCTTCCGCTTCCACATAGGTGCCCGTGTGCAGTTCCACCTTGTTTGCTCCGAGCCGATGCGATGCCCTGATCTGTCCTTCGTCAGGATCGATAAACAGACTGACGCTGATGCCTGCGCTTTTCAGTTTTTCCACATAAGGACCCAGCATTTGCTCGCTTCCGGCCACATCCAGTCCGCCTTCTGTAGTCAATTCCTGACGTTTTTCCGGCACGATACAGCTTGACGCCGGCTTGTGACGCAGGGCGATCGACAGCATTTCCTCTGTTGCCGCCATTTCCAGGTTCAAAGGCAGGCTTATTTCCGCCATCAGCCGTTCAATATCATTGTCCGAGATATGGCGACGATCCTCGCGGAGATGGGCGGTGATACCGTCCGCGCCAGCCTTTGCCGCCATTATGGCCGCCCGTACCGGATCGGGGTGCTGTCCGCCGCGCGCATTGCGAATAGTTGCCACATGGTCAATATTAACGCCAAGTCGAATACGATCCTGCCCTACCATATTGTTTTCCCTTCCTCTCCCACATCACCGTGGCCACTATCGGAAATCTTTCTTTCCAGAGCCTTCATTCTTTTCTCAAAGCGTTTGCGCTTATATTCTGCCACCAGCTTATAGATCGGCAAATATACAGCCCCCCAGACGAAAGCGCCAAGCACAATTCCGCCAAGCAACATTGGCAAAAATACAGAATGAAAATAGGGTGTGATCGGTGCCAGGGCCTTCAGGGGATCAACAAAGAAACTGCCGAATGTGACCTGGTTCGCGGCCTCCATCATGCCGCCCCACATATTTTCCTTCGGTTCCCAGCCCAGAAGCCAGCTTCCGGTTTCGTAAGTAGCCACCCAGATAACGGGAAAAGTCCAGGGATTGCCGAAAATCGTCCCCATGGCCGAGGTCAGGATATTCCCGCGGATAATCCAGGCGAACGTGGCCGCCAGAATGAAATGAAATCCGACAAAGGGAGTGAAGGAGACGGCCGCGCCGCTGGCAAAACCGGCCGCCAGCGCATAGGAGGTTCCGGGAATCCGCGCCAGCCGGTGATGCATATAACTGAAGGCCCGACGCCAACCGACTGCCGGCCAAAGCAGATCCTGTATCCTGGTCAGGATGCTTTTTTTATTGCGGCGCAGAAACAGTGTTTTCCCTTTCCTGTCTTTTCGGACCCTAAATCATAAGACCGGTTACCCTGTAAACGGCCCCTCTATTTCAATCCCCGGCTTCCCGGCTTGATCGCTTCCGTTGCGGCCAGTTCCGGCGGCAGTTTATCAGCCTCGTAAGCCGGAATATCAAGACCGGCGAGGGAAACAAGCGGCACCCCGACATCGGCTTTGCCGTTGCTCCGGTCGATGAGACAGCTTGCGACGACGACATTGCCGCCATATTTGCGGATCACATCAATACATTCACGGGAAGACAGGCCGGTGGTGACGATATCTTCCGCCATCAATATTTTTGCCCCCCGGGGAATTTCAAAACCGCGCCGCAGGGCAAACTCACCATCAACCCGTTCGGCGAAAATGGCCGGCACCCCAAGCTGGCGGCCCATTTCATAGCCTACGATAACGCCCCCCATGGCTGGGGATACAACCATATCAATATCTTCATCGATGGTGTTGCGAATCTTCTCGGCCAGGGCCGCACAAAGTTTTCCGGCCCTTTTTGCATCCATCAAAACCCGGGCACACTGCAGGTACATAGGGCTGTGCAGTCCCGATGACAGCAGGAAATGCCCTTCCAGCAGAGCGCCGGCTTCCCTGAAATGCTCCAGTACTTCCTCACGATCCATTGATATCTTCCTCTTGTCTGAAATGCCGTCTAGCTGAACGACCGCTCAACGCTGTTAACCCGTTCATTGGCGCGCAAAGCTGTTATAATGCTGGTCAGATGTTTAACATCTCTGACCTCAATATCAAGCTCAATCCTGAACATATCCGGCGAACGCTCGGCAAACTTGATATTACTCAGGTTACCGCGTTCCAGGGCCACCACATTAAGCACATTGGCAAGCGATCCCGGCTCATGATCAAGCAGCACCTCTATCCGGCCGACGAAGAAATTGGCTTCTTCTCCCGGCTTGAACCAGGACAGATCAAGCCACACTTCCGGGGTCTCCGAATAGACATCCAGGGCGTCGCAGTCGATGGTATGGACAAGTATGCCCTTGCCCGTGGTCGAAATACCGACAATCCGGTCGCCCGGCAAAGGATGGCAACATTCCGAAAGATGAACGGCAAGACCAGGGGTCAGCCCCCTGATAGGGATTGAGCCATCACCTTTCCTGGGTGTATCGGCGGTGTCCGAACGGACAAAAGCCGTCGCGCTTTCCCAGCCGTTGAGTTTAATCCCCGGGAAAACGGTTTCCAGCACCTTGCGGTCCAGAAGTTCCCCCTTGCCCACCTGTTCGAACAACTCGTCAGGATCGGAAATATTCAGGTTCCTGGCGGCAAGCTCCATGGATTTTTTGTTGAAATCGCGGTTTTCATGCTGAAAGGCCCGCTCAAGAATGCTTTTGCCAAGCTTGATATATTCATCCCGTTTCTGATGACGAATGAACCTGCGGATGGCAGATTTAGCCTTGCCGGTGATAACAAAGCTCAACCAGTTGGGCGACGGTTGCTGGGCATTGGAGCGTAAAATCTGCACCTGGTCACCGTTGGAAAGCCGGGTGCGCAACTGTACCGGCTTGCCGTTAATCTTGGCGCCGACACAGTTATCGCCGATCCGGGTATGCACTGCATAGGCAAAATCAATCACGGTCGCCCCCATGGGCAGACTGATCAATTCTCCCTTCGGTGTGAAACAGAAAACCTGGTTCTGATACATGGCCAGTTTGGTATGTTCCAGAAATTCCTCCGGATCGGTGGAATGTTCCAGAATTTCGAGCAGATCCTGAAGCCAGCGATACTGGGCGCCCTCTTTTTCCGAGGCATGCTGTTTATAGGACCAGTGCGCCGCCACCCCTTTTTCCGCCACCGCATCCATCTCGCTTGAGCGGATCTGGATTTCTATTTTCTTTTTCTGGGGCCCGATTACCGCCGTATGAATGGACTGGTAACCGTTGGGCTTCGGCATGGAAATATAGTCCTTGATCAGGCCCGGCACAGCCTGCCACTGCCGATGCACGACCCCCAGAGCCCGGTAACAGGTTTCTGTATCATCCACAATAATCCGGAAAGCCAGGATATCGGCCTGGTCCTCGAGACTGACGTTGCGGTAGGTCATCTTGCGCCAGATCGAAAAAGGTTTCTTTTCCCGTCCCTTGACTTCCGCCTCGATACCGGCCTCCGTCAACAGCCATTCCAGCTCCGTGACCACCTGATCACGAATATCCGCTGTGTTCGCATGCAGGAAATCCAGCCGGCGGATAATGGATTCATGTGCTTCCGGATAGACATTCGGAAACGCCAGGGCTTCCAGCTCTTCCTTGATTTCCTGCATCCCGATACGTTCCGCCAGCGGGGCATAGATATCCAGTGTTTCCCTGGATATCCGGGCACGTTTTTCAGGTTTGGTGATAAAATGAAGTGTCCGCATGTTATGCAGCCGGTCAGCCAGTTTTACCAGCAGGACACGGATGTCATTGGACATGGCAAGCAGGAATTTCCTGAAGTTCTCCGCCTGCTTGGAACTTTCCGACATATATTCGAGCTTGGAAAGCTTGGTCACCCCGTCCACCATTCGGGCAACTTCTTCCCCGAAAAGCTCTTCGATCTGTTCGTAGGTGGCGAGTGTATCCTCGATCGTATCATGCAACAGTGCGGTCACGATCGTGTCGCAGTCAAGTTGCATGCCGGTCAGGATGCCTGCCACTTCAAGGGGATGGGAAAAATAGGGATCACCGCTGGCCCGCATCTGCTTGCCGTGCGCTTTCATGGAAAAAACATAGGCCCGGTTCAGGAGATTTTCATCAAGCTCCCGATCATAGCTGCGCACCCGTTCTACCAGTTCATATTGCCTGATCACTGTCTGACCCGTCTAGTTGCCTGCTTATCACTCAGATATATGATGCCCTGCACAATCTTGAAAGGCTTAATATAAAAAAAGAGGCCCGCCGCAATGTCCGGCAGGCCTTCTTAAATCAAAATCCGATCGGGAGATTATTCTTCTTCACCGTCCCCGGACATATCCTTGAAAGCGGCTGTTTCTTCCATAACCTCGCTTGCAATCTTCGAAAGATTTTCAGGAGTCACATCCTGATTGCTCTCTTCCAGTTTTTTTCCGGCCAGCAGCAGGGAAATATCATCTTCCTCGGGCTCGTCAATCTCAACATGCTTCTGCATGCCATGAATGATGGCTTCTTCAAGAACGTCGGGCTTGACGGTTTCTTCGGCAATTTCCCGCAGCGCGACAACAGGGTTTTTGTCATTATCCCTGTCCACAGTCAGGGGAGCGCCGGAGGAAATCTGACGGGCCCGCTGGGCTGCAGCAAGAACCAGCTCGAAACGGTTCGGAATTTTATCTACGCAATCTTCAACAGTAACGCGTGCCATACCGCAATGCTCTCCAATAGAATTTTCCAGAAACGAGGCTTATACAACTGCCGAAGCCGCCTGTAAAGACCGGAATCCGGTAATTTCTCGATATTATCCACTTAATTTTGGCCTGCCAGCTTCCTGATATTGCCGGTATCTTCAAGTTCCGACAAAAGTTCCCGGGCTGTTTTCTTCAGAACCGGGTGAAACCAGTCAGGGGCTATATCCATCAGCGGCACCAGTACAAAGGATCGCAGGTGCAGGCGCGGGTGCGGCACGACCGCTTGCCCCGGCAGGTCCGCCTGCCCTGCTGCCAGCCAGTCTTCCCCGGAAGGCAGCACCTCGTCATTATAGGCCAGCAGATCAAGGTCGATAAGCCTGGCTTCCCAGCGCTTTTCCCGCACCCGCCCAAGATCATGTTCGATCCGGTGCAGCAATTCCAGCAGGTTCCCTGCCCCCAGCGGGGTTGAAACGGAAGCAACCGCATTCACATACCACGGCTGGTCAGAGGCCGGCACCGGTTCAGTTTCGTAGAACCCGGATATCTTTTCCGCCACCACACCATTGGCGGACAACATATCCATTGCCGCCCGGATATTGTTCGCTGGCGCACCGAATTCGGGGGACGGCAGGTTACCGCCAAAACCGATCAGGATCATAACAAGGCCTTTATAAAAACAAATTTTGCGCCTACAATAGCGGAACAACCTGAAGCATGACACCTAAAAATGTACGCACCACAAACAGCTAAGTATTTGTGAATCAACAAACTTCATGTTATGCTAATAAGCGTTTTATTTATTTAGGACTTTACCTTATGTATTTCTATCCGAACGAGAAAGTGGCCTTGTTCATTGATGGCTCCAATTTGTTTGCCACCGCCAAAGCCCTTTCCTTTGATATCGACTATAAACGCCTGCGGGAATATTTTGCCACACGCGGCATTCTGCTGCGTGCGAATTACTATACCGCCCTGATCGAGGAAGCCGAATATTCGCCGCTTCGCCCCTTGGTCGACTGGCTGGATTATAACGGCTTTACCCTGGTGACAAAACCGACCAAGGAATTTATCGACAACCGGGGCGAAAGAAAAATCAAAGGCAATATGGATATGGAACTGGCCATCGACATGATGGGCCTGGCAGAACATGTCGATCATATGGTGCTGTTTTCCGGTGACGGGGATTTCCGCCGTCTTGTCGAGGCAGTTCAGCGGCGCGGCGTCCGGGTTACGGTCATCAGCAGCACCAAAACCAGCCCGCCGATGATCGCCGATGAACTTAGACGGCAGGCGGACAGCTTCATCGAACTGTCCGACATGCACGAGGCCTTTGGCCGACAGGGTAACGGGAACCATTCATGACGGCAGACCAAATGCCCGCAGGCGAAGCGCCCCAAGACTGCACCATGTGCCCGCGGCTTGTTGAATTCAGGCAGGAAAACCAGACAAAATTCCCCGGCTATTTTAATGGCGCGGTCCCCTCTTTCGGAGATCGCAACTGTGAGCTTCTGATTGTCGGACTGGCGCCGGGACTGCATGGCGCCAACCGCACCGGCAGACCCTTTACCGGTGACTATGCCGGCGATCTGCTCTATCCAACATTGATCAAATTCGGATTTGCCGAGGGCAACTATGGCAGTGAATTTGATGACGGCCTGACCCTTAACAGGGCCATGATCACAAATGCCGTCCGTTGTGTACCACCGCAGAACAAGCCCACGCCGGCAGAGGAAAAAACCTGCCGGCCGTTTCTTGTCGAGCAAATTGACTCGCTTTCCAGCGTCAAGGTCCTGCTGGCCCTGGGTCTTGTCGCACATAATGCTGTGCTGACCACATTCGGTGTCAAGAAATCAGCCAACAAGTTCGCCCACGGCGCCCTGCACCGGCTGTCGGACGATATCTGCCTGATCGACAGCTATCACTGTTCCCGTTACAATACCAATACAAGACGGCTGACCACCGAAATGTTCGAGGATGTTTTCCGAAAAATCACCGGCCTGCTGGCTTAGATCGCATGGGATCGCTTGCCGTCCTGGCATTTACCGCATCGGCCAGCCTCGCGAAGAGCGCCATGCGATTAAAACAGGCACACCATGTGAGGCCCGGCTGAACGCCATGTTCAGAACATATTCATGTAGGATTATATAGTCTGTACTCAGGTGTAGGGATGACCCCTGAAAATAAAGAAAGGCTAACCATGAGTAAGATAGCACGGTTCCTGAAAACATCCACGGTAGTTCTGGGCATGGCTTCCTTTGGTCTTGTGTCAACAACACAGGTCTGGGCAGATGATCGTCATCGCGGTGACAGACATCAGAAGGAACATCGGAACGATAATCGCTATAAACACAAGAATCACTATAAGAACAGAAATCACCATAGAAACAATTATCACTATGTTCCGTCCCGTTATTACGGGCATGTGAATTACCACTACCGCCCATATCGACCCAGGGTTCATTACGGCGTCCACGGGCATGGTGATGATGTGGCGCTTGGTATACTGGCCGGTGGACTTCTGGTCTACGGCCTGACCCAGGCGGCCCAGGCCAACAACCAGCCGGATGTGATTTACGTGCCCGCAACCCAGCCTTCACCGGCAGGCGGCCAGGGCTGGTCAACGACCGCCCCTGCCCCGCAACAGGTCGCCTACAGTCACGGCACCTGCCTGCAGGAGCGTGAATATCAGACCACAATCACGGTTGGCAACGAAACGGTTCCGGCTTACGGTACAGCCTGCCTGCAGCCGGACGGCAGCTGGAAATTCGGTCCTGCCAAACAGGTTCCGGCCTACGCACGATAATGTCCTGACTTAATTGACGAAAAGGCCTAGCTCTGCTCTTTGAGCATGCGGGCTTTTTCCCGATTCCAGTCCCGCTCTTTTGTCGCCTGGCGTTTGTCGTGGGCTTTTTTACCCTTGGCCAGGCCGAGCTTGATCTTGGCCCGGTTATGGTCATCGAAATAGATGGACAGCGGCACCAGGGTCATGCCCTGGCGCTGTATGGCGGCAAAGACCTTGTTGATCTGACGGCGATGCAGAAGCAGCTTGCGCGGACGTCGCGGATCGTGATTGAAGCGGTTGCCCATGGCATATTCCTTGATATGGGCATTAATGAGCCAGACTTCGCCATTTCTCACTTCCGCATAGGATTCGGCAATATTGCATTCCCCCTGCCTGAGGGACTTCACTTCGGTGCCCAGAAGAACGATGCCAGCCTCAAAGTCCTCCTCGATAAAGAAGTTGTGACGGGCCTTGCGGTTCTCGGCTATGATGCGCCGTCCGTCATTTTCCTTCTTTTTGGACATATCCTTAATCCAGAAGTCCGGCTGTGGTCAGTGCCTCGCGCACAATCTCTTTGGTCTGTTCAGACACCGGCACCATCGGCAGTCGCATTTCAGCGGTACATATACCAAGCAGTTCCGCCGCATATTTGACCGGCCCCGGATTTGCTTCCACAAACATGGCGTCATGCAGAACGGTCAGCCTGTCCTGAATTTCCAGGGCGGTTTTATAATTCCCAGCCATACAGGCTTCCTGGAATTGCGATAACAAGGCCGGCGCAATGTTGGCGGTGACCGAGATACAGCCATGTCCGCCGTGGACCATCAGACCAAGAGCCGTCTGGTCCTCGCCGGACAACTGAATGAAGTCCGGTCCCATGGCGACCCGCTGCAGCGCAACGCGGGCTATATCCCCGGTCGCATCCTTGACGCCCACAACTTTGTCCAGTTCATTAAAACAGCGTGCCATGGTGTTCACGTTCATATCAATCACACTACGCGGCGGTATGTTATAGATAATGATCGGAATCTCACTGATGTCATTCAGTGCCTTGAAATGCTGAAACAGCCCTTCCTGGGTGGGCTTGTTATAATAGGGTGTCACGACAAGTGCTGCATCCGCCCCTGCTTCGCTGGCAAAGCGGATCAGGCCGACGGCCTCTTCTGTGCTGTTGGAGCCGCAGCCGGCAATCACCGGCACACGCCCGGCTGCCGCCTCGATACAGATTTCTGTAACCCGCCTGTGTTCGGCATGGCTTAATGTAGGAGACTCACCGGTCGTACCGCATGGGACGAGGCCGTGAGATCCCTGTTCTATCTGCCAGTTCACAAATTCCCGAAAAGTATCTTCATCCACTTTTCCGTTATTGAAAGGCGTAATCAAGGCTGGAATTGAGCCCCTGATCATTTTGCTGGTCATCGAACTTCCTGAAATATGTGTTTATTTGCTGGCAAAATAGTCTTCCTGAGAAAGAACTGCAAGAAAGATATTATAGCGGGAAAAAATAGACAAAATAATGGCGGGCAAAACCCGCCATTACCAGCCTGCCGGGCTCAAAGGCCCGGACCAGACAATGTTCTATTTTTTCTTGTGCGGACGATCGTCAGGACCGATCATACCGTCATCATTCCGGTCCATGCGGTCAAACATCATACCGTGATGAGCCGTCATTTCCTCGGCACTTACGCGGCCGTCGCCATTGGCATCCAGCCGATCAAATTTTTTCTTGAGATGAAGCTTTTTCGCTTCCTCCATCAGGGCTTCCTGCATAACGTCAAATTCCTCGAGGGAAAGTGAACCGTCTTTATTCCTGTCCGCCTGATTGATGCGGTCCTCATGGAATTTGGCAATTTCCTGTTTGCTGATATTGCCATCGCCGTCAGCATCCATCAGTTCCCGAAACATGCCCATTGAACCATGCTTGCCATGACCCATACCCTGTGTCCAGCCCGGATGACCGCCCTTCAATGGACCGGGCCCCTGGGGTATTGTCTGTGCGATGGCCATGCCGGCTCCTGAAACGACAAGAATGCCGGAAACAATTGCGATTGAAATTTTTTTCATCTGCTCTCTCCTTTACCTCTCCCGAATATCCACATGACAATTATAATACGATCATTATATGGCAAACCCTTCACGAGGATGGGATAGAACGCATTTTTTTGGCGACCAAAACAGCAATAAGACACAGAAGGGCCATGATCCAGTATGATTTACCCTGCCAATAGGTATAAAACAGTCCGGCTGACACAGTGGTCAGCCCCTGGGCGATCCCCATGGGAAAAGCGGAATAAAGCCCCTGTGCCGTCGAAGATGCAGATCGGGGAACCCTGTTGGCAATATAGTAGATCGCCGCAAGATGTGCAGCCCCATAGGTCAAGCCATGAATGATCTGCACCAGAAACAGCAGCGGAAGTGACAAGCTTGCCCCCGTTACCAGCCAGCGCAGGACGCCCAGTGCCGCAATGACCGTAAAGACATAAGTCGGGCGATTTCTTGCAATCAGCCCGCTGGCAAATATAAAAACCAGCACCTCGGCCATCACGCCGGTTCCCCAGAGCATGCCGATCATATCCGCTGAAATTCCGTTATTCTTCCAGTGAATGCTTCCCAGGGTGTAATATATCCCGTGGCTCATCTGAATTAGGGCGACCACGATCATGAAAAGAATAAACCGGCGATCCTTCAAAAGTCTTTTGAGCGGTTTACGACGGTAGATATCCGTGTCCTCCTCCTCATCGGCGACACTTTCCGGTTCGTCCGACGGTAGTCTGAGCGCCGCCAGAAGTGTACCGGCGAGACAGGCGACCGCAGAAGCCACCACCCATTCCGGATCGCTGCCCTTGATCAGCAGGCCAATCAGGATCGCGCTGATGATAAAGGTCACCGAACCCGTCGACCGCACCCGACCGTAATGCATCCCGCATTTTCTGGCCTGGGCCACGGACATTGTTTCCAGCAACGGCATCAGGGATTGGAAAAACAGGTTAAGCACGACGGTGACCAGCAGGATCGAACCAAAATCGTCAACATAAAGATAGGGTGTGAAAAACAGCAGAGTCAGAACGAGATTGATCAGAAAGATAACCTTGACCCGGCCAAAACGATCGGCAAGCTGGGTGGAAATAAGCGGAATAATCGGCTTCATCAGATAAGGTACGGTCATTACCATGCCGATTTCCACCGGTGTCAGCCCCTTATACTGCAGCCACAAGCCCCAAAAGGGCAGCATTACCCCAACATAAAGAAATAAAACACCGTAAACACTGCCAAGCCGGATCGAAGCCGACCGTCGTTCACGCTTCTGCCTCGAGGCAGGCCTGTCCAGATCACCCGGTGAATGCATCATGGCGTTACAGCACCAAAGAGAATGTCTTCCAGCTCTTCCCGGTCCTTGTCCAGAACCTGTCGGGATAACTCATAGGAGAACCCAGCCCGGGCCATGGAAGCCATTTCCTTCTCCCTTTTGTCCTCGTTGCAGGGTTTCACAGCAAAGGCGCCAAAACGACGGCGGCGGACATATCCCACCGCCGCAAAAAGTTCGCTGTCCTGCATTTCTGTGGACAGTTCCGAAAGTACCTTGTCGACAAGGGACCTGGAAATCCCTTTTGACAATAATTTCTGAATGATCTTAGACCGGCTGTTGCCGCTCCTGACAAAGGAGCGTGCCTTTGAGGCCGCATAGAGCTCGTCATTTATCAGGGCGTGCTTCCGGCAATATTGAACAACCTCGTCAATCCAGCCTTCATGCTCCGTGGTCAGGTCCCCGCTCCCGTCCTCCAGCCTCAGGCGGCGTTTTACTTTCTCGCGCAAAACTCGTCTCAGGTTCTCTTCCGAACTTGCGTATCGCTCCAGGTATCTGTAGGTTGCGTTACGCAGATATTCCGGTGTTATGTCTTTTCTTTTTCTGATTTTACTGGTCATTGTCCGAAGAGCCTGAATATGAACCACCACAGAACCCCCGTCCACTATATGTATCTTCTCTTCCTGGGGCTGGTCTGGGGAACAGCGTTTATGTTCAATAAGATTGCAGTCCAGTCTATTCCGCCGATGACCATTGCCGCAAGCCGAATTTCCCTCGGCGCCCTCGTGGTCTGGATAATCCTGCGCCACAGGAAGCTCCAGTTGCCGTCCGACCTGAAAAGCTGGGCATATATCGGCCTGGTCGGCATTCTGGGCACGGCCTTTCCTTTCATGCTGGTCAGCTGGGGAGTGAAATATCAGAACGCCGGCACCGCTGCAATCTGTATGTCCCTGATCCCTCTGAATACATTTGTGCTGGCCCATTTCCTGACCCATGATGAAAAAATGTCATGGATGAAACTGGCCGGACTGCTCTGCGGCATTGTCGGAATTTTGATTCTCTTTATTGACGCCACCTTGCTTGAAGGCTCCGGCTTACTTCCGATACTCGGATTTCTGGCATTTCTCCTGACCGGTTTTTTCTATTCCCTCAGCGGCGTCATGATCCGGCACTTCAAAAACAAAAACCCGCTGGTCGCAGCCACCGTGATGCTGATTTGCTCATCGCTGGCCATCTGGCCCCTGGCAATGGCCGTCGATCAGCCATGGGCCGTGACACCGGACGCCGCCGGTGTCTGGTCGATTATTTTCCTGGGGATCATGGCGACCGGAACAGCAACCATAGTTCTTGTTCATCTGACCCATCTTGCTGGTGCCACATTTGTCTCCTACAACACCTACCTGGTGCCCATTGTCGGCGTTTTTTCCGGGTATTTCTGGCTGGATGAACCCTTGAAAGAAACCACATTTGCGTCCATTCTGTTTGTCCTGGTCGGCATTTACTTGACAGAACGCTGGAAACCAACAGCTAAAAAAAGATAATTGACATATAATTCAGCATGTTAGTAAACTTTTTGCCTATAAATGCCCATTTGTTGATTTGAAAGATAAGTGGGAAAAAGAAAATAAATTTCTTGCGATACCGCACGAGTAACGGTATCGAGAGTGAAATTAAATTAACGAAAGCATGGTCAGACACCATGTTCTTGTTTGAGGAAAAAGCTTAACAAGGCTTAGGTAAGTGATAAAAAACGTATATGCGTGAACCTATTCCTACACTAGATCCGACGCTGCCAAGGCGTATTTCGGACTTTGACACCCTCCCGGACGCCCTGGATTATGCGGCCAAGGGAATCAGGGGTCTGAATTTCTATTCTCCAAGAGGCGAATTGGAAAGCAGCATCACTTTTGCTCAAATCCGGGATCGTGCAAGAGAGATCGGCCAGCGCCTTATTCACTTTGGCATGAAGAAAGGCGACCGCGTCGCCCTGATTGCCGAGACAAGCGAAGATTTTGTCTGCTATTTCATGGGCTGTCAGTATGCTGGCATGCTGCCTGTGCCCCTGCCCCTGCCGACTTCTTTCGGCGGGCGTGAAGGCTATACCAGCCAGCTTTACCAGCAAATGAAGAGTTGTGGCGCCCTGATGGCTTTTTCGGCATCCTATATGCTGCCGCTTCTGGATGAGGCCACTGACGGACTGAAAATGAAGTTTGTCGGCACTGCCGATACATTCGAGGCCCAGGAAGAACTCAGCAAAATTGAAAAAGTTGAACTTCCGACTGCCCAGCCGAATGACCTGGCCTACCTGCAATATTCATCAGGAAGCACCCGTTTTCCCCATGGCGTTGCGGTGACGCATCGTTCGCTGATTTCAAATTGTTATGGCATCGGCAAGGAAGGCGTGGATGTGAATGACAACGACCGGGTTGTCTCCTGGCTGCCGTTCTATCACGACATGGGCCTGGTCGGCACATTGCTGTCGCCAATCGCCTGCCAGATGACCACAGACTATCTGGCGACCGAGGCTTTTGCCCGCCGCCCGATGCAGTGGCTGAAGCTGATTTCCCGTAACAAGGGCACCATCACCTACAGTCCGACGTTTGGCTATGAAATCTGCACCCGCCGCGCCAACGGCAAGGACACGGAAGGCCTGGACCTTTCCAGCTGGCGTGTGGCCGGTATCGGTGGCGACATGATCCGGGCAGATGTTCTCAGGAATTTCCACGAAACCTTTAAATCCCACGGGTTCCGGGAAACCACTTTCCTGCCGAGCTACGGCCTTGCCGAATGTACCCTTGCAGTCAGTTTCATGACCCTGGATACCGGCGTGGAGATCGACCTGGTCAATGAAAAAGTTCTGACCGGTGAAATCAAGACGCTCGAGAAATATGAAAAAATCAACGGCAACGGCGCCAGCTACCGCGAAGTTGTCAATTGCGGTAAAGCGCTTACAGAATATGAGCTTGAAGTGCGCGACGAGGACAACAATGCCCTCGGCGAACGAGAAATCGGCCGCATCTGTGTTCGCGGCGCTAGTGTAATGGTCGGTTATTTCGACGATGAAGAAGCGACGCGAGCCTGTCTCTCTGACGATGGGTGGCTTGATACCGGCGACATGGGATATGTTGTAGAGGGTTCGATCTTTATTATCGGCCGAATCAAGGACCTGATTATCATCAATGGTAAAAACCACTGGCCCCAGGATATTGAGTGGGCGGTCGAGCAGCTCGCCGACCTTCGCTCCGGGGACAGTGCCGCCATTTCCATCCCGGGTGAGAATGACGAGGAAATTCCCGCCATTCTCGTGCAGTGCCGGACAAGAGATGAGGCCGATCGCCTGGAACTGGAAGATCGCATCAAGAGCAAGGTCAAGGAAATGGTGGGGACAAGCGCCCGTGTCGTGCTTCTGCCGCCGCGCTCCCTGCCCCGCACGTCTTCCGGAAAGCTGAGCCGCACCAAGGCACGGCAGCAGTATCTTTCCGGCAAACTGGCGTCCTGAAGATTACAAGTCCATCAGTAAACCCCTGTTGACCCTGGCCGACAGGGGTTTATATTTTTTTGCCGTACAACCTGTAACCACATTCGGGGTCCGATGAGCAAAATTGCCGCAGTAACCGGTGCAACCGGCTTCGTGGGAAAGCATATGGTCCGCCATCTGGCGGCCCGGGGATACACCGTCCGGGCCCTGACCCGTAAACCTCAGCCATCGCTTGAGAGTGTGGACTGGATCGAGGGCGGTTTCCACGACAGTGACGCCCTTACAAAGCTTGTTGCCGGGGCCGACGTAATATTTCACATTGCCGGCGCCATCAAGGCGCGGAATTTCCAGGAATTCGCCGCCATAAACCGGGACAGCGTGTCCGCACTGCTGGACGCCATTCCGGCAAAGCGCCCCAAACCCCATTTTGTGCTCCTGTCCTCCCTCGCCGCCCGCGAGAGACACCTGTCCCCCTATGCAGAAAGCAAGCGTCAGGGTGAGGAAATTTTGTTTGACCATGCCCCGCAGGATCTGAACTGGTCCATTATCCGGGCGCCAGCCGTCTATGGCCCGGGGGATTATGAAATCCTGAAACTCTTCAAATCCCTGAAATGGGGGTTTTCCCTTGTCCCCGGCAGCAGGAACAACCGGACGTCGCTGATTTTTGTGGAAGACCTGGTCACTGCGATGACAGAATGTGCCAATTGCGAAAATGTTTTTTTCAAAATCCTTGATGTAGATGACAGCACAGAAGGCGGATATTCCCTGCAGGAAATCTTCGCGACGGCCTCGGAAATCATGAACCGGCGGGCTGTGAAGCTGACTGCCGGGCGAAAATCCCTGAAACTTTTTGCCCATACCAACAAATTTATGTCGCGAATTTTTGGTTATGTTCCAATGGTTTCTCCCGAAAAGGTCAATGAACTCTGCCATCCGGACTGGAGATGCCGCGACGAACATATCAAGAATTTCATAGCCTGGGAGCCGAAAATCAGGCTTAATAAGGGTCTCGAAATATGTTTCCGCTGGTACAGGGAAGAAAATTTGTTGTAATAAACCTGAATTTAGATGGATTTACCATTATTTTTTATGTAACTTAGCCAGCCTTATCCAAGGCGAGAAACATGACACAAAACAACAGTACGCTAGACCAAATTTGCACCCTGATCAAACCCTTCAACAAGAAGGGTATTGCCCTATCCTCGGACACCACTTTCAGTACTGATCTGGAACTGGATTCACTGGCCGTTATGGATCTTCTGGCCGAAATTGAAGATCACTTTGACATAACAGTTCCCCTGAATATTCTGCCAGACCTGGAAAAAGTCGGTCAGGTTGCAGACGCCGTTGACAAGATATTAAGTGAACAATGACTCTTGATCTTTTTGAAAAATTTGATGCCACACTGAATAACTTCCGTCAGTTGCCGGAGGGGGAAACCAATCCCTTTACCGTCAACATGGAAGAAATTCTTTCGCCCACCGAAGCGATCATCAATGGTCGCAAGACCATTCTTGCCGGTACCAACAACTATATGGGCATGACCTTTAACGAGGAAGCAGTTGCCGCTGCACAGGATGCTCTGCTGACCCAGGGAACAGGCACCACCGGATCCCGGGTTCTGAACGGTACCTATACCAGCCATACCATGCTGGAGGAGGAACTGAAGAAGTTCTACGGCACAAAACATGCCATGGTCTTTTCCACCGGATACCAGGCCAACCTGGGCATCATCGCCACCCTGGCCGGTTCCAAGGACTATATCCTGATCGATGCCGACAGTCATGCCAGCATTTATGACGGTTGCGCCATGGGAAACGCCACAGTTATTCGCTTTGCCCATAACGATCCGGAAAATCTGGACAAACGCCTGACACGCCTGCGCAAATCCGATCCGGAAGCCGGTGTTCTTGTGGTTGTCGAAGGTGTTTACAGCATGCTCGGCGACCAGGCTCCGCTTAAAGAACTGGCTGCCGTTTCAAAGAAACACAATGCCTTTATCCTGGTAGACGAGGCCCATTCCATCGGTGTGTTCGGGGCCACCGGCCGCGGCGTCGCCCAGGCCCAGGGAGTGGAAGACCAGATTGACTTTATCGTTGGCACCTTCAGTAAAAGTGTCGGCACCATCGGTGGGTACTGTGTCTCCAATCATCCGAAGTTTGAAGTGCTGCGGCTGGTTTGCCGTCCCTATATGTTCACGGCCTCCCTGCCGCCGTCCGTTGTTGCCTCGGCCACCAAGGCGCTGGAAATCATCGCCAACACCAACCTTCGGGAAAAACTTCTGGCCAACAGCATGCGCCTGAACAAGGGACTTGCGGACATCGGTTTTAAAATGGGTACCACCGGGGAAAGCCCGATAGCCGCCATCATCGTCGACGACATGCACCAGGCGATTGCCTTCTGGGGTGAAATGATCAAGGAAGGTGTTTATGTGAACCTGGCATTGCCGCCGGCGACACCTAACAATTACAACCTAATGCGTTGCAGCCTGTCCGCCGCCCACAGTTTCGAGCAGATTGATTTTATGCTGGAGAAGTTCGAGAAAGTCGGTAGCAAGCTGGGCATTCTGGCCACGGAAGCGCTGGAAACGGCTTAATCTTCGCTTGAGGTTATTACAGCATCAGAAATGACAGGCGAACTGTTGAGGAAATCAGCAGTTCGCCGCTTTGTTCCGCCTCAAAAAAACTGCCATCCAGAACGAACGGCTTATGCTGGACAATACGGGCGTGGGCAATTTTCCGGATCACCTGACCGGGAATAATGCGGTCCTCAAACCTGCCTTTAAGAAGCTGTCTGCCGGTCGCAAGAAGCGCATCGGAAGTATTTTCAATACTGAGATATCGCAGTTTGTCCGGGTCCGCCGGTCCCGGCAGGCTTGCCCCCATCAGGACCTTTTGCAAGCTGGTGATACAGATCATGAAATAGCGACCGACAACGGCACCCCGCTGGTTCAGATTGACCCGGACAGCGCTATCCATGCCCTTGTCCTTCATGGCCCTCAATGACGCACGACGGATGAACCCCATAGTGGATAAACGCCTTTTTGCCCGGCCAAGAATACTTGCCCCTGAAAAGTTTCCTGCAAAAACATTCTTGCTTCGGGTGACCTCGCCACAGCAGAAATATAACCCGTAAACGGTTCCCACCCCGTAGACTCCCTCCACCTTCAGCAGCGGACAGGTGAGTGTGTTTTCGAGAAGTCGACCGCTTTTTCTCCGTTTCAAAAGTCTGGCCAGTTCCCGATGAGGGCTGGCGGACTGAGCCCCCATACTTTCAGCGATAATATTATTGTCACCGGCTGGCAAAATGGCCAGAGGGGGCATTTCCCCCTCGAACGGATCCTTTTCGATAAGAAATTCGAACGTGGCCGCCGCCAGGGCCTGACCGCCAATAATGATGATCGCCTCGGCGCCGGTTTTTTTAAAAGTCGCCAGGGCTTCCCCGATGTGACGATGTTTCTCCACTTCATAGTGCACAATGCCCGAACCTGAGGATATAACCTGCCTCAGCCGATCCATCTCGTCACTGTTTTTAAAGGACGAGGGACTTGATAATATGGCAATCACACTCACTGCACTGTCCCGCTGATTGGTGAAGTCTGCATAATATTATGCCGAATATGGTCTTTTCTTGGCGCCTGCCCCGAAAAAAACATAAAAAAAGACCATCCCTCGTAAATTCTTAAATGGAAAAATTCATTTCCTTGTATATATTCCTAGCTATAAGCAGCTATAGGCAGGATAGACTGTAAAATCCACAGCAAAATTCAGGTTCATGCTCAAAAAAATAGATTATTACATTCTTCGGGAGACGATTATACCTCTGGTCATGACCCTGGGTATCGCCGCCTTGCTCCTGCTGCTTGAAAAAATGCTCAGTCTGTTTGATTTTGTAATCAATGAAGGCGGCCCGATTGACATCGTCTGGCGCATGCTCGGCAACCTGATGCCCCAGTATCTGACCCTGGTTATTCCGCTGGCCATGTTTCTCGGTGTTCTGCTGGCCATCCGCAAACTGGCACTGAACAGCGAACTTGACGCCCTGCTGGCCAGTGGTGTGAGTCTGAACCGGCTGATCATCCCGTGCATCGGTATTGCCGCCTTCCTTTTGATCGTTAACGTCATCGTTGTCGGTTTTGTCCAGCCCTACAGCCGCTATGCCTATAACGGCCTTTATTTTGACGTCCGCAGCGGCGCCCTCGGCGCCAGCATCAAGGCTGGCGAATTTACCGACCTTGGTGACGGCCTTACCCTGCGTATCGAGGAAAGCCGGGATTCAGGTCGCGAGCTTCTGGATATATTCGCCCAAAAAGAAAATGAAGACGGACGTGTTCTGGCCATAACCGCCAAAAAAGGTGGTTTTTTTATCACCCCCGATGAAAGGTTCCTGATCCTCAAACTGTTCGACGGTACAATTATTGAGCTTGATTCCAGCCAGGCGCGACCCCGGGTGTTGAATTTCGACGAGCATGACCTGCCCCTGAATGTACCGATGTTTGAACAGTTCAGAGAACGCGGCGAAGACGCCCGGGAAATGACCTATATCGAATTGTGGCGTGAGCGCGGCAGCGGAAATGCCTCCTATCTGGCGGCACTGCATGCCAGAACCGCCCGCGCATTGTCCATCCTGATCGTTCCCTTTCTTGCCTTCCCTCTGGGACTGGTGGCGAAAAGGTCAGGACGCGCACTTGGCATTACTGTGGGTATCGTGATCCTGCTTGTCTATCACAAACTGCTGGAATTCGGTCAGGCCTTCGCTGCTGAAGACGTAGTTTCCCCCTGGATATCCATCTGGGTGCCGAGCTTGCTATTTGTCCTGCTCACGGTCCGCCTCTATTACATCGGTGCCTACAAGGTGGGTGGTATGCCGCTCAGGAAACTGGAAATCATCTACGAGATCCTGGTGGAGGCCATTGCCAAAATGATCAGCAGACTAAGGACGGCGGACTGATATGCAGCGGGTCTTAAGATATTCAAGTATTATCGGCCGACTATTCAATCCCGGCAGCCTGGATCTTTACCTGGCCAAGGTCTTCATTGTTCGTTACCTGTTCATCCTTATTGGCCTGATTGCCACACTGCAGGCGCTGGATCTTCTGGCCAAATCCGATGATATCCTCGCTGGCGAAGGCGCCACGATGGCTGACCTATGGACCTATGTCACGCTCAGGATACCGCAACTTGCCTCCCTGTTTTCCCCTTTCGTCGCCCTGCTCTCCGCCATTCTGTCCTTTGCAGGACTGAATGTGCACAGCGAAATCATCATTATGAAAGCGGCAGGCTGGAACGCCTTCCGGATTGTCCTGCCGCTGATCATGATGTCGGTGCTGATCGCAGCCTTTCATTTCGTTTTCAATGAAACCATTTCGGTCAAGGCCAGGGCTGAACTCAGAAACTGGGAAGAACATGACTTTGCCGCCGACCTGCCTCCGGCACCGGACGTCGTCTATGACAGCTGGGTTGCAGATGGTAACAACCTGATCAAGGCCGAAAGCGCCAGTCGGAGCGGCAGCATTCTTCTGCTCGACAAAGTCACCCAGTATATCCGCAACAAGGACCAGCAGATCACGGCGCTGATCAAGGCGGACTTCGCCGTCTACCGGGAAGGGTCATGGACCCTTTTCGAGGTCAAGAAATTTGATTTGAAAACACTGGAAGTGACCCCGCTGGAAAACCTGGACTGGAAAACAAATGTACCTCCCGAACGCTATATCGCTCTGGCTCTCAAGCCCGATCAGGTAAACCTGCAGCAGTTGCGCCAGGCCATCAAACAACTTCGGGACGAAGGACATTCCACCACTGATCTGGTCACCCACCTGCATCAGAAATTTGTCCTGCCGTTAAGCACCCTGCTGATGCCGCTTCTGGCCGGACTGGCCGCCTTTGGACTGCACCGCGGCGGTCATCTATTCGGCCGTATCCTGATCACCATGGCCATGGGTTTCGGTTATTTCGTTACCAATAATCTTTTTGTCGCCCTTGGCCAGTATGGCGCCGTGCCGCCGATTATTGCTGCCTGGCTGCCCTTTATGCTTTTTGGACTCTCAGGTATCAGCTTTATTCTGCTGACCGAGGAATAGTCCGCCAAATTTATCCAATCAGGAAAGTATCGCCGTGACCCGGAACAATGTGGAAATCAGAGAAGTAACAGATGGCCAGTCGCTGAAGGAATTTATCCGGGTTCCCTATGCCATCTTCAAAGACGACCCGAACTATATTCCACCGCTGGAAATGGAACGGATGGATATCCTGTCCCGGGACAAGAACCCCTATTTCGAACATGCGGAGGCCTGTTACTGGCTTGCCAGCAGAAACGGTGAAACCATCGGCCGCATTTCAGCCCAGCTGGATCAGTTGGTACAGAAATATCATGGTGAGAAAACCGGCCATTTCGGATTTTTTGACTGCATCAACGACCAGTCTGTAGCGGATGCATTGCTGGAGACAGCAGAAAACTGGTTGCGGGAACGGGGTGCAGAGAAAGTCATCGGGCCGTTCAGCCTCTCCATCAATGAAGAAACCGGCATGCTGGTGGACGGGTTTGATACCCCGCCAAGCCTGATGATGGCGCACAGCCGTCCCTATTACGAAAGCCTGGTCAAAAATCATGGTTTTGAAAAGGTCAAGGATGTCTGGGCCTACTGGCTGGATATCAGTCAGGACATTCTGCCGCCGGCCGTGGACAAACTGGTAAAAAGAACCTTTAACAGCGACAAGGTCACCATTCGTCCCATTGACATGAAAAACTATGACCGGGATCTGGCCACTATCCTCGATATTTTCAACGATGCCTGGTCCGACAACTGGGGTTTTATCCCTTTCACCGACAATGAACTGAAACAGGTGGCCAAGGACATGAAGCTGCTGATCAGGCCTGACTTTACCTATATTGCGGAAATGGACGGTGAACCGCAGGCCATGATGGTCACCCTGCCCAACCTGAACGAGTTGATCCGGGATCTGAACGGCAAGCTGTTCCCGACCGGTATTTTCAAATTGCTGTGGCGTCTTAAACTCCACCCCAGATATAAAACCGTGCGGGTACCCCTGATGGGCGTGCGCAAGAAATACCAGAACGGCATGATCGGCGGGGCCATGGCCTTTTCGCTCATTGAAACCTGTCGCATCCATGCCACCGCAGCCGGCTGCACCCACGCGGAACTCGGCTGGGTACTGGAAGAAAACACTCGGCTTCAGAAAATGCTGGAAACGATCGGCTGCGCCCACTACAAAACATATAGGCTGTTTGTCAGAGATTTGTAAATCAGACATACATTTGCCATTTTCGGCAATTATGTAACTTCAAAATACATGGGTACTCAGTGCTGATCCCGAGGCACCAGACAGGGCAGAAAAATGTCAGAAAACACACCGGAAGAAACACCAGACGAGAACGAGATTTCACTTGTTCCCAGGAATGGTCTGCTATCCAAGATCAGGTATTATTTCCTGACCGGTCTTGTTGTCGCCGCACCGATCGGCATCACTGCCTATCTGGCCTGGGCGTTTATCGACACCATTGACCGCAATGTCACGCCATTGATCCCCAAGGCTTACAATCCCGAAACATACCTGCCCTTTGGCATTCCCGGTTTTGGCCTGGTGATTGTTATTCTGTTTCTTACTGTTCTGGGTGCTCTGACCGCGAACCTGTTCGGCCGCGCGTTTTTGCGGTTCGGAGAAAAACTTCTGAACCGCATGCCGATCGTGCGGAGCATCTATCACACCCTGAAACAGATCTTTGAGACGGTGGTTGCCCAGAATGCTGAATCCTTCAAGGATGTGGTTCTGGTTGAATATCCCCGCCGGGGCATCTGGGCCATTGCTTTTGTGACAAGCGAAAACAAAGGTGAAATCCAGAACAGGCTGGAAAATGAAATCATCAATGTTTTCCTGCCGACCACGCCGAACCCTACGTCCGGCTTTTTGCTGTTTGTCCCCAAGCGGGACCTGATTTATCTGGATATGAGCCCGGATGAGGGTGTGAAATATGTGATCTCTGCCGGACTTGTCGATCCCAATAATGGCAAAGACCAGAATCTGCAAAAACGAAGCAGGCCGGTAAAGGGGTCACGGATATCCGACTGGAACATCGAAAAACCGGGCAGCGACGAAGAATTACCCTGACCTGAGATAGCGGATGCCTTCATCCTGTTCCATCAGGTAAAGCAGCACCCGGAGCGCCTTGCCCCTCTCGTTCACAAGATCCGGATCGGTTTCAAGAATGAGCTTTGCATCATCCCGCGCTATCGGGATCAGGTTGCTGTGGAACTCAAGCGAGGCCACCTTGAAATCGGGCATGCCGGACTGGCGGGTGCCAAGCAGTTCCCCTGCCCCCCGGAGGCGCAGGTCTTCCTCCGCGATCAGAAAGCCGTCTTCGGTCTCCCGCATGATTTTCATCCTCGCCCGGGCGGTTTCGCTGCCAAGGTTCCCGTATAATAACAGGCATACCGACTTACCGCTGCCGCGACCGACCCGGCCACGCAACTGGTGAAGCTGGGCGAGGCCAAACCGTTCGGCATGCTCGATCACCATTACCGTAGCCTCGGGCACATTGACCCCTACCTCGATCACCGTTGTCGCCACCAGGATATCCAGCTCACCTTTGGCAAAGGCAGCCATGACCTTGTCCTTTTCCGGCCCCTTCATTTTCCCGTGAACGAGCCCGACCCGGCCGCCGAAAATCTGACTGAGCTGGGCAAAGCGGTCTTCTGCCGCCGCCAGATCAGACTTTTCCGATTCCTCCACCAGCGGACAGATCCAGTAAATCCGGGCACCCCCTTCCAGGGCCCGGTGCAGGGACCGGACTACCTCATCCAGCCGATTGAGGGAAATGGTACGGGTATCCACCGGCAACCGCCCCGGTGGTTTTTCAGTGAGGCGTGAAACATCCATATCCCCGTAAGCCGTCAGGGTCAGGGTGCGCGGAATGGGCGTCGCCGTCATGGCCAGGATATCCATGCCCTGCCCCGGTGTTCCCTTGGCCGCCAGCGCCATGCGCTGCTCGACCCCAAACCGGTGCTGCTCATCAATCACCGCCAGCGCCAGGTCATGATAGACCACATCCTTCTGGAACAGGGCGTGAGTGCCGACCAGGATATCTATCTCGCCACTGGCCAGGTCAGCGAGAAGCTTCTCCCGCGCCTTGCCCTTGTCGCGGCCGGTGAGGACCGCAATACGAATATTCAGCCCGTCAATCATCTCCATCAGGCTGTCATAATGCTGCCGGGCGAGGATTTCCGTCGGTGCCAGCAGGGCCGCCTGGGCACCCGACTGCACCGCCGCCAGCATGGAGATCAGGGCAACCACAGTCTTGCCGCTGCCCACATCTCCCTGTAGCAGACGCATCATCGAGGACGGGTCAGCAAGGTCGGCATTAATCTCCGCAATGCATTGTTTTTGCGAGTTGGTCAGGTCATAGGGCAGATTTTCGACCAGTTGCCGGACCAGCGGCCCCTCTGTATTCAGCGCCCGTCCCTTTTTCTTTTTCGACTGTCGGCGGATCAGGGCCAGGGCAAGCTGGTTGGCCAGAAATTCATCATAAGACAGCCTGCGCCGGGTCTTGCAGGAAGGGTCAAGTTCGCCGGCGTTCGCCGGCTGATGCACCGCCAGTAATGCCTCATGCCAGTCGGGCCAGCCTTCGCGCTTTTTCAGCGCCGGGTCCAGCCATTCCGGCAGGTCCACCGCGCGGTCAAGCGCCGCCCGGACAATCCGTCCCATGACCCGGCCACTGATTCCGGCCGTCAGCGGATAGACCGGTTCAATGGCGGGAATGTCGTCCCGTTTGTCCGCGGTCACCATATAATCAGGATGGCTCATCTGCAGCTGACCGTTGAAAATTTCGACCCGGCCACTTATCAGGCGCTTCTCTCCCTCGGGCAGTTGTCTGCGGATATAGTCGCCCTTGGCGTGGAAGAACACCAGTTGCATCTGCGCCGTTCCATCATGGCACCAGACCCGGTATGGCCTTCGGGTTTTGGGTGGTGGTGCATCATGGGCCCCGATTTCCACCTCAACCGTGACCATCTGGTCATGCCGTATCTCGCCCAGTTTTGGGGAATTGCGGCGATCAATCACATCAACGGGAAAATGCCAGAACAGATCCAGCACGCGCCTGCCAACAACTTTTTCCAGCAATTGGGCGATGCGCCCGCCCACGCCGGGGAGGCTCACTGTTTCTGCAAAAAAGGGGTAAAGAATCTCCGGCCGCATGGTTTTGTTATTTTATTTTCCTGTCGATATCCTGTAGACAATGTTAAACATAACGGAAGTACACGGGATATCAAAAACAGAATCCCAAAACAGACAGAAAAGATCATGAGCCGATTTGACGCCCCGGGTTTTATCGAACCGGAAATAGACAGAAACGAGAGCATCGAGATCCGCCGGAAGCGGCTGAAATTCAGAAGCTGGCATCGCGGGATCAAGGAAGCGGACCTGCTTCTGGGCAATTTTGCGGACAGCCACCTGGACACCCTGAACCCGGATCAGCTTGATCTCTATGAAGACCTGCTGCGGGAAGCAGACAGCGATCTGGTGGCCTGGATCACGTCAGACCGGGAACCTCCTGAACACCTCAATCACGAAATCATGCAGCTCCTCAGAAGCATCGATTACCTCAAGATCGTCAAGTGAATATCCTCGACCAGTTCATCGACGCCGAAGTTCCTCTTCTGATCAGCAACACGCCGGAAGGCATGGATGCGTTGTTCCTGGCGCAAACCATTGAAGAGTCAGACCGGGAGATATTCATGCATATCGCCCGGGACGATGGCCGGCTCGTCAATATGGCCGAACTGGTCGGCTGTTTTGCCCCTGAAATCGAAATTCTGCAGTTTCCGGCCTGGGACTGCCTGCCCTATGACCGGGTCTCCCCCAATCACGAAATCGTTGCCGAACGGATGATGAGCCTGAGCCGCCTTGCCCGCCACAAAAAGGGCACTGGCAAAGACAAGATTCTGGTGCTGACCTCGGTCAACGCCGCCAGCCAGCGCCTGCCGGAACGACGGATTATGCAGGACAGTTCCTTCCTGATCAGTCCCGGCAGCCTTCTTGACATTGATAAATTAACCGCCTTTCTGGCTCTGAACGGCTACAGCCGCTCCAGTTCGGTGATGGAACACGGGGATTTTGCCGTCCGCGGCGGTCTGGTGGATATTTTTCCGCCCGGTTTTGAAAATCCCGTCCGTATCGACCTGTTTGGCGACGAAGTGGATGTAATCAGGGAATTTGATGCCCTGAGCCAGCGCTCCGGCGAGAAGATCAACCAGGTTTCACTGGTGCCCATGAGCGAGGTTTTTCTGGATGAAGATTCGATCCGGCGGTTCCGCGCCCGCTACGTGGCGGAATTCGGCACCGTGCTGGATGACGACCCCCTATATGAAGCGGTGACTGAGGGCCGCAAGCACCAGGGTATGGAACATTGGCTGCCCCTGTTCCATGAAAAGCTGGAAACCCTGTTCGATTACCTGCCCGACTGTCCGGTCAGTATGGATCATCTGGGCCAGGAAGCCTTTGACGACCGGGTGACTGCGGTGCAGGACTATTACCAGGCGCGGCATAACGACCTAAAAAACCGTCCTGCCGGCAGCCAGACCGCAAGTGTCTACAAGCCCCTGCCGGCGGCGCAACTCTATCTGAGTACGGAAGAATGGCAGACATTTAGCGAAGATCGCTGCATTCACCGGTTTTCCCCCTACGGCTCGCCGCCGGATATTGACCACCTGGACCTGAAGGGCCGCATCGGGCGGGATTTTGCACCGGAGCGCAACAACCGGGATATCAATATCTATGACGCGCTGCGCCAGCACACCGTCTCCCTGATCCAGAACGGGAAAAAGGTGCTGATCGCCAGTTACAGTGTTGGCGCCCGCGACCGGCTTTCCGGGGTTTTGAAAGACCACGGCATGGCCCGGCATAGGCTGCTGGACCACTGGAACGATGTGGACGACCTGCCGCAGGATGCGCTCGGCCTGGTCATCCTGCCGCTGGAACATGGGTTCGAAACCGACAAGCTGGCCGTTGTCGCAGAACAGGATATTCTCGGCGACCGGCTGATCCGCAAGGCGCGCCGCTCCCGCAAGGCCGAAAATTTCCTGACCGAAGCCTCGGCCCTGACCCCCGGCGACCTGGTCATTCATATGGATCATGGCGTGGGCCGGTACGAAGGCCTGAAGACCCTGGACGTGGGCGGCGCGGCCCATGACTGCGTGATGCTGACCTACTACGGCGGCGACAAGCTCTATGTGCCGGTGGAAAATATCGAGGTTCTGAGCCGCTATTCCTCGGAAGGCCCGGACTCACAGCTGGACAAGCTTGGCGGTACCGCCTGGCAGGGCAAGAAGGCCCGGCTCAAGAAAAAACTTCTGGAAATGGCCGATGAACTGATCAAGCTGGCGGCCGAACGGGAAATGCGCAAAGGGGCCGTGATCACCCCGCCTGACGGGCTTTATGAGGAATTCTGCGCCCGCTTCCCCTACAATGAAACCGATGACCAGCTTCGCGCCATTCAGGATGTGATCGACGATCTCGGCTCCGGTCGTCCCATGGACCGGCTGGTCTGCGGCGATGTCGGTTTCGGCAAAACAGAAGTCGCCCTGCGGGCGGCGTTCCTTGCCGCCATGGCCGGTTTCCAGGTGGCGATAGTCGCCCCCACCACCCTGCTTGCCCGCCAGCATTACAAGAATTTTACCGATCGTTTCCGCGGCCTGCCGGTCAAAATCGGTCATTTGTCGCGGCTGGTCCCGACCAAGGAACAGAAGCTGACCCGGGAAGAACTGAGCAAAGGCACCTGCGAAATTGTCATCGGTACTCATGCCCTGCTGGGGAAGAATATTCATTTCCGCAATCTCGGCCTGCTGGTTATTGATGAGGAACAGCATTTCGGCGTTACCCATAAGGAACGCCTGAAGAAACTGCGTCACGACGTGCATGTACTGACCCTGACCGCGACCCCGATCCCCCGCACCCTGCAGATGGCCATGAGCGGCATGCGCGGCCTCAGCCTGATTGCCACCCCTCCGGTGGACCGGCTGGCGGTGCGCACCTTCATCCTGCCCATGGACAGCCTTGTGGTGCGGGAAGCATTACTAAGGGAACATTACCGGGGCGGCCAGAGTTTCTATGTCTGCCCGCGGGTTGCCGATCTCAAGGAAATTGCCGACTTCCTGAAGGAACATGTGCCGGAAGTGAAGTTCGTCATCGCCCACGGTCAAATGCCGCCGGCAGAGATCGAGGACATCATGCATGCCTTTTACGAAGGTAAATATGATGTGTTGCTCAGCACCACCATCGTCGAATCAGGCCTCGATATCCCGACGGCCAATACCATGATCATTCACCGGGCCGATATGTTCGGCCTGTCACAATTGTATCAGCTTCGCGGCCGGGTCGGGCGCTCGAAAATCCGGGCCTATGCCTACCTTACCCTGCCGCCCCGGCGCATCCCCACCGCCAATGCGGAAAAGCGCCTGCAGGTATTGCAGGCCCTGGATACCCTTGGCGCCGGCTTTACCATCGCCAGCCATGACATGGACATTCGCGGCGCCGGTAATCTTTTGGGCGAGGAACAGTCCGGTCACATCAAGGAAGTTGGTCTGGAACTCTACCAGCAGATGCTGGAGGAAGCGGTCGCCCAGGCCAAAGGGGGCGACGGTGAAGCGGAAGACCACAGCTGGTCGCCACAGATCAATGTGGGCGCCGCGGTGCTGATCCCGGAAAAATATATCCCCGACCTCAATCTGCGCATGTCGCTATACCGGCGCCTGGCCGACCTGACCGACAAACAGGATATCGATGCCTTCGGTGCGGAGCTGATCGACCGCTTCGGTCCCCTGCCCGAGGAAGTGGAGCATCTGCTCAAGGTCATCCTGATCAAACATTACTGCCGGGAAGCCGGTGTTGAGAAAATCGAGACCGGCCCCAAGGGCGCAATCCTGTCGTTCCGTAATGATCGATTTGCCAATCCGGCGGGCCTGATCGACTTTATCTCCAACCAGACCGCCGTGGCCAAGCTGCGCCCCGATCACCGGCTGGTGTATGTGCGCAAGTGGGAAAAAATCGAAAGCCGGCTTAAAGGCACCCTCAACCTAGCCCGGGCGTTGGCCAAAATCGCGAAAAGCTGACCCGAGAAGTTAATTTCTGACCCTTGCCATAATTGCCTAAAATTAACCCTATTCTTTAAAGGATTATTAAATCACCTGTGGCAGTCTATTGTCAGGAAAAAGGGGGTTTTCCCGATAAAGGCAAACCGGCGGCAACGTCGGGACGCAAAACCACCGGTCCTGAAAAGGACAGCGGAGTTACCACAGGGATTAGTGATGATAAACGCAATAAACACCAGTCTTTCAGGGCTTCTGGCGTCGACATCAAAGCTCAATGTTGCAGCAAGCAACATTGCCAATTCCCGCACGACTTCCACCCCAAAAGGCACTTTTGCGGCAAATACCACTGCCGCAGCACTGGGCAGCAAAGCCTATACGCCGCTGAGGCATGAGCAGAGCAGTAATAAATACGGCGGGGTGATGAGTTACAACATTCCGGTCAATCCAGCCAGCCTGACCGCCTATTCTCCCGATGATCCAATGGCAAACGAAGAAGGCTATGTGGCCGTTCCCAATGTCAATGAGTTCGTCGAGGTGGGTGAAATGATCAAGGCGTCCAACGCCTACAAGGCCAACGCCAAGGTGCTGTCCACCCTGGCCGAAACCGAACAGGATTTCCTGGACCGGTTTTAAGTGTACCTCCAAGGTCACCCAACCGCCTGATTTTTTACATCGGCACTTATCCAACGGCGCCAGAAATTACTCTGACATATAGCATATAATCACTTCACTTATACAGCCAACCTATTGCTATGCATCACAAAAACAAAGTTAACTGTTGCATAGTCAAGAGTTTGTTTACTATTGTGTCTTATAGTTAACGAAATTTTTGGACGGGTCTCGGCGGAAACTTGTAAAATTTTACTAAAAAAGTATCAGAGTAGAAAATATGGCGAGCTTCAATGGAAATCTGGACGGGGAGGTCACAGGTCTCATACAACTGGCACACGAAAAGTCCATATCCGGCAGGACGGAACTTTTCCAGGCCATTGCTGACCTGCTGGAACGGCGTCATCACGACCTTTCCACCCGGGAACTCTCCCTCATGTCCGATATTCTCGGCACTCTGTTCCATCATGTGGAAATGGATGTTCGCAAAAAGCTGGCCGAACGGCTTGCCACAAGACTGGATACGTCGGTCGACCTGATTATCCTGCTCGCCAATGACGAAATAGAAGTCGCCCGTCCCGTCCTTATGCTGAGCAAGCTTCTGGACGATAATAATCTGATCAAAATCATCCGGCACAAGACAATTCAGCACCAGCTCAGCATCACAGCCCGAAGACATCTTTCCTCAGCCGTCTGCAGGGAACTGGTGACGACCGGCAACGACAAGGTGGTCGTCTCCCTGCTTTCCAACCGGGACGCCAGGATTGATAACGACACCCTGGCCGGACTTGTTGAAAAGGCCCGTGGTCGGGAGGATATCCAGGCACCGTTGATAAAGCGGGAAGACCTGCCTCGGGAACTCTGTGCACAAATGTACGAATGGGTCTCGGATTCACTGAAAGAAGTTATTCTTCAAACCCATTCCATGTCCGAGAGCGATATCAACGAGATCGTCAGCGGTACGCTCGAAGATATCCGGGATGAAAATGAAACACTTGCCAACCAGGTCGGTGCAGAGGAAAACCTGATCGAGAAACTGAGCACGGCAGGAAAACTGAGCCCGTCTTTCCTGATGAAATCCCTGGGCCAGGGACAGGTTTCCCTGTTTGAACTCGGATTTGCCAAACTCGCTAATATTCCAAAGGATATTATGAGTTCCATCCTTTACGACCGGGGATCGGAAGCCCTGGCCATTGCCTGCCGAGCTATCAATATCGATCGTAGTGTCTTCCTGACCATCTATCGCATGACCCGGGAAGCCCGCGACATGGAAAGCAAACTTAGCCAGGAAGAAATCGACCGGGCCTATGACCGCTTTAACAATATGGACCCGAGACGGGCCCAACTGACCCTGCACAGCTGGGTCCAGGACGCCACAAAGACACGCCTGTTCTGACCCCTCACCGATTCTTGAATGGATTAATGCGTTTTATGTGTTTATAAAAGCATCAATAAACATATAAAACGGAGTACTGGAATCCCGATGATCGATCCATTCGGACGTCATATCACTTATTTGCGGCTGTCGGTGACTGACCGCTGCGATTTCCGGTGCCAGTATTGTATGGCGGAAAATATGCAGTTCCTGCCAAAAGCCGAGGTACTGAGCCTGGAAGAGCTGGAAGTCCTGTGTACTGCCTTCATCAGCAAAGGGGTCCGCAAGATCCGCCTCACCGGCGGGGAACCCCTGGTCCGCAAGAACATCATGTCTCTGGTCAATAATCTCGGCAGATATGTACAGGATGGCATACTTGATGAACTGACCCTGACCACCAACGGCAGCCAGCTTGAGAAATATGCCGCAGACCTTTACCGGGCCGGCATGCGCCGGATAAATGTTTCCCTGGATACGCTTGATGAGGCAAAATTTCGCCATATCACCCGCTGGGGCCAGCTTGACAAGGTGTTGCAGGGTATCCGGGCCGCACAGGATGCCGGACTTTCCGTCAAAATCAACATGGTGGCCCTGAAGGGCGTTAATGACGATGAAATAGAAAGCATGCTTGGCTGGTGCGGCAAAAATAATATGGATCTGACCCTGATCGAAACAATGCCGCTGGGTGAAATCGACGTCAATCGCCACGACCAGTATCTCTCCCTGCAAAAAGTCCGCGACAAGCTTTCCGACAATTGGACCCTGACAGAAAGTGACTTCCGGACCGGCGGTCCTGCACGCTATTACACTGTCGGGGAAACCGGCCGAAAGCTTGGCCTGATTACCCCGATGAGTCACAATTTCTGTGACAGCTGCAACAGAATCCGGGTCACCTGCACGGGTGAGCTTTACATGTGTCTGGGACATGAGGACAATGTTGACCTGAGGCAGGTTATACGGAATCATCAGGGAGACCGGCAGGCATTGGAAAATGCCATTATCTCCGCTGTGTCCAGCAAGCCCGAAAGGCATTATTTCACCATTGATCCGGATCACAACCGGCCGACGCTGCAACGTCATATGAGCATGACTGGTGGATAAGTGGATAAAATGACCAAAAATGACCTGAAACTTGCCTTGGTAAACAGCGATACTGAAACGGCTATTTCTTCCGCTGAAAAACTCAGGGAGTTCTACAAGTTCGTACCGGTCGAAGAGGCTGATGTGATTGTCGCCCTTGGCGGTGACGGTTATATGCTCCACCTGATGCACGACCTTCTGCATAATGACACGCCAATATTCGGGATGAACTGCGGGACTGTCGGTTTTTTGATGAACAAATTCGGTGTCGGAAATCTGGTCAAACGGATCAGGCAGGCAGAATCCTATTGCTTTCACCCCTTGAAAATGTCGGCAATAACGACGTCCGGAGAATCCCACACGGCGCTGGCCATCAACGAGGTTTCCCTTCTTCGGGAAACACGCCAGACGGCCAAGATCAAGATATTTGTTGATGAAAAGGAACGCATGGACGAACTTGTCTGTGATGGTGTTCTTGTCGCCACTCCGGCAGGCAGCACCGCCTATAACCTGTCTGCCCACGGCCCGATCATTCCGCTTGGCTCAGATGTGGTCGCCCTGACGCCGATCAGCGCCTTCCGGCCCAGAAGGTGGCGCGGGGCGCTTTTACCGCAAAAGGCCAAAATCCGTTTTGAAATCATTCATCCAGGAAAAAGACCAGTCAGTGCGGTTGCCGACATCCAGGAAGTCCGTGATGTGGCCAGTGTTACTATTGAACAGGACAAGTCAATTGAAATTACTTTGCTTTTTGACAAGGAACATACGCTGGAAGAGCGTATCCTGAACGAACAGTTCATCAACTGAGGGAAAAGGGGATAACAAAGTGACGGCGACGGGGAAGCAAAAGATTGTCACGCCACCTAACAACCTGCTGAAAAAAATGGGCGGGAAAATAACAGGCATCGACTGGCAGGCCATTGAGCGGGCCAACAGGTCGGTAGCCGGTATCCAGGGAATGATTGCGGACAATATGCTGCAGGACCTGAAAAAACTGAACCATGCCCTGCACAGTTACCTGGAAGACTTTCCTGTGGAAAAACCCGAGGACACCGAACTCTATAACAAGGCCTTTGAGACCAAGGGCCTGGCCGGAACAATCGGCTATGACCTGATCGGAAAAGTCTGCGCCTCTCTTTGTGACATGCTGGACAAGTGCGGCCAGGACCATAATGATTTTATTACCGGCCTGAATGCCCACGTCCAGGCCATCCAGATCATTCTGTCCAGTGGCGATATGGATGAAACGGCCCCGGTCAATCGGGAGCTTCTGTCAGGGCTTGGTAAAATGATCGATAAAATGGCCTGTTAGATACAGACCAGCAAAGTCAGTCTGTTTGGGCGATCGGCAGAATCACTGTAAATTCAGATCCCTCGTTCACCACACTGTACAGTCTGATATCTCCGCCCATCTGCTGGGCCAGGTGCCGGGAAATATGCAGCCCCAGTCCTGTGCCTTCTTCCTTGCGGGAATAGATATTGTCGGTCGCCTGGTGGAATTTCTCGAAGACCAGATCCTGCTGGTTCTGCGGAATGCCGATACCGGTATCCCAGACGGTCACAGCTACATGATTGCGATCCAGTTTCTTGACCTGTATGCCGATTTCGCCATATTCCGGTGTAAATTTCACCGCATTGCTCAACAGATTCACAAAAATCTGCGTCGCCCGGCGCTCATCAACATTGACCGTGTAATCCTGAGTGATTTTGACGTTGCTGGTGTCGAGATATTTGCTGTTGGCCCGCAAAATAGTCAGGTTCAGGGCTTTCACTATAATATCCGCCAGAGAAGTCGGCGTCAGTTCCAGGGACAGTTTTCCGCTTTCCAGGACCGCCACATCGAGAACATCATTGATCAGTTCAAGCAGGTGCTTGCCGGCATTCATAATATCCGTGCTGTAGGAAACATACTGGGGATTGAGATCGCCGAAGACTTCGAGATTCATCGCCTCGGCAAAACCGATAATCGCATTCAGCGGCGTACGCAGCTCATGACTCATGGCGGCAAGAAACTCGCTCTTGGCATTAAGCGAGGCCTCGGCCTCGGCAGAAGCCATATCAAGCTGGATATTCTTGTTGGTCAGTTCCTCAAGGGTGTTTTCCAGAGATTTCTGAACAGCCAGGGTCTCCATCCGGGCCCTGTAGTTGACCGTAACATCCATGCCGGCGCCGCGGTAACCCTGAAATGCGCCAGTTTCACTGTCAAACAAAGGAACGCCGCTCAGATGTATATAAACTTCTTCACCGTCCTGGTCTTCGATCACAAGAAGATAGTCCCGGAACGGCTTGTAAAGGTCGAGGAAATCGTCACAGATGATTTCCTCGCCGTCTATATCTTTTTTCAGGGTTCCGATCTGTTCAAACCGTTTGCCGTTCATCATGAAGGCCGGCAAGCCGGTCAGAGACGTCAGGCGTTCGGAGACAAAGGTTATCCGGTAATCCCGATCAACTTCCCAGTACCAGTCAGATGTCGCCCGGGCAAAATCCCGGAACCTCTGCTGCATAAGGTTTTCGTTGCGTTCCTGTTTTTTCTGCTGCGTACAGTCAACATAAGTGCCGCCGACAGCGATAACATACCCCTGATCATCACAAATGGGGAAATGTCGCGATCTGTAGTAGCGGACCTCCTTCTGAACCAGGATCTGTTCTTCCGATACCATCGTCTGTCTGGTCAGCTGTACTTCATTCAGAATGGCAACCAGACTCGACGGCAGAGTTCTGTTTTCCGTCTGGTTGTTGCCCCGTCCTGACACAGAACAGGTACTGACAAGTTCGCGATATCTGTCATTGACGTAAACCAGTTCTCCCTCGACAGAAGCAACATAGAGGGGGACGGCATCGTCGATATTCATCCGGTCGATCAGCGTTCTGACCTGGGCCAACAGACGGGAAGACACTCCCTTTTTGCCCTCACTCTGTTTCCCGCGTCGCAGCTTTTCAAGAGTTTCCAGTGGCACAATTGTCTGACTGGTGGGTGCCCCCGTCAGACTATCATCCCCTGCGTCATGATAAAATTCTGATTTTCCGTGCATGACTTATATTGCCTCTTTCATGTCCGTCAGCGCATCCTGATATCCAAGATCGCGCTGCCAGTGTCTTACCGCCGCCTTTGCATTGGCCGCTTTTATATCGTTATACATGGTAAGTATTGACTTCAGCAGACTGGTCGCCCGGGCCTTTCCGCCAGAACGGGTCTGCATAACCAACAGAAACAACGAGGTGAATTCCTCTTTACTAAGCCCGATAGATTTTGCAATGACGGCAAGGCTTTCCCCGGTTCTTTCCCGGAAAGCCCGCCAGACAATTTTGACATTAAGACCGGCCATCTGTGACAGACCGGCCACAGCCAGATTGACTTTTTCCTGCCTCATCGACTGAAGAATAAATGTCGCATTCAGCCTGTCTTCTTCATCCAGCTTGCGCGCCAGCTTCAGAGCCTTGTCCATGACGCCGTCTTCTTCACCGGTCTGCTGAAGAGAATGTTTGGTTGCCATCTCGATGGCATCATCCAGCAGCGTTTCATCAACATCAAATTCCTTGACGATGCGACGACGCAAGGCAGCCGATACCCACCAGTACATCCGATAAGCCAGAGCGGGTGGCAGGTCCTGCCGGCCGAGAAGAGGTTCCTGGAAACGGTCGAAGCTTTTCGATTCTGCCACCAGATACTCAAGGGACGCTTCGGAAATTTCCGCACTTCCGTTATTGATCAGCGCCTCGACAACATCTTCATTGCCATGCTCGATCAATTCATCACTCACATCCGCGCTCACAAATTCCCTGACGGCAATAGCCAGTCTGTGCGCATCGGTACGGTTCCTGATGACCTCGATCAGCTGTGCATCATGCAAAAGGGGGTTCTTTTCGAGCAGAGGCCGGGCGACATCAATCTTGTCATTGGCGAGCATCGAAACCAGTTCACCGGACAGGTCGACAGACTCCGCCAGACGCCGGGCCAGTTCCTTGCGGACATGATGTTCAACATTGAGAATAAGCTTGGAAAGGATGTCATTCATGAGCGCACGTTCGTGCTCATTCAGTCGGCCGCCGGGGCTCAAAAACAAGTCAGTAATGTTTTCCACAAGCTCATTGCGTGCAGATACCGACTTGTTGGCTGCGAGTCTGATTAACTCGTCCGCTTTATACCCCTTATCCAGTGCGCCCATATTGGTTCAGCTGCCTACACTTCCTGTTAATTGTTTATCCGACTTTTCCGGGCCTTGACGACCAAAACTCTTGTATCCCCCCTTTTTAAGTCGTGATCGTTAAGAAACCCTAAAAATTCCTCTAAAGAAAAGCTAATAAATCACTGTAATTCATTATCTTCTTCCTACAATCGTGAAATACAAAATATAAGAAATACCGGGCGGTTGAAAGCGGCAAAGGCGTGATTTGACCAATTTCACAGGATATTTTTATGATTCATGTCCGAAAATGGCGAGTTTAATCCACAAGTTATGTTAGGTTTCTGGCATGAACAGAGAAAACAGTCATATTTCGATGGATCGGGACCAATGTTACCAGGCTCTGCTGAGTCGGGATAAACGGTACGACGGGAAGTTCTTCACAGCGGTGATGACCACCGGTATTTTCTGTCGGCCAGTGTGTCCGGCCAGACCGCCCAAGAAGGAAAACTGCTCGTTCCTGCCAAGTGCCGGCGCCGCCATGGCCGCCGGTTTTCGCCCCTGTCTGCGGTGCCGGCCGGAGGTATCCCCGGAACTCCCCGGATGGCGGGGCACAGCAAGTACAGTGACAAAGGCCCTGCGCATGATCAATGACGGCGCCCTCAATGAAGGCTCGGTCGAGGATCTGGCCGACAGGGTAGGCCTTGGCAGTCGCCATCTCCGCCGACTTTTTGACCAGCATCTGGGTGCTTCTCCCAAGGAAATCGCAGATACCCGGCGATTGCTGTTTGCCAAACAACTGATAACGGAAACCTCCCTGCCCCTGACGGAAGTTGCCCTGGCAGCCGGTTATAACAGCTTGCGTCGCTTTAACGACGCCTTCCATACCTGTTACAAAAAAGCCCCCCGGGATATGCGGCGTGGTAAACAATCCGATACAGGAGAAGACGGCGGACTGCAGCTTACACTGAGATATACACCGCCCTACAGCTGGTTCTGGATCAGAAACTATTTCAAAGGCAGAACCCTGAAAAATATCGAAAATATAACCGATACATCCTATCAAAGATCCTTTGAACTGAACGGCCGGGGCGGATATTTCACCGCCAAACATCTACCCGATCAATCCGCCTTCAGGATCAGCATTTTCTATCCGGAAATCTCTCATCTGGCCCCCATCGTCGGCCGTATCCGCCAGCTTTTCGATCTGGATTGCAACATCCAGAGCGTCAACGACTATCTCCGGCAGGACCCCCGGCTTGACGACACCGTCAGCCGTAACCCGGGCATCAGGATACCCGGATGCTGGGACCCTTTTGAACTGTCCATCCGGGCGATTCTCGGCCAGCAGGTCAGCGTGGAGGGGGGCACCACCCTGACCAGTCGCCTGGTCCGGAAACTGGGCCGGCCGCTTGTTGGTGCGCCAGCCAACCTGTCCTTGATTTTTCCGCGACCGGAGGACGTTGCAGGCGCAGACCTGTCCGATATCGGTATCCCCAAAAGCAGACAGGATGTTCTGAAACTGTTTTCCGCCAAGGTGGCGGATGATCCGGACTTTCTGTTTCGTCCGTCACAACTGGATGAACTTATCCAGAGCCTTTGCGCCCTGAAAGGCATTGGTCCCTGGACAGCCAACTATATTGCCATGCGCGGCCTGAGGGAACCTGACGCCTTCCCGGTCAGCGACCTCGGCCTGATCAAGGCCCTCGACCTGCAGGAGAGCAAAAAAGCACGCCTCGAAATGCTGCAGATTGCCGAGAACTGGCGTCCCTTCCGGGCCTATGCCACCATGTATCTCTGGTCTTCCCTCACACAGGAAACACACAAATGACCCAACTTACCATCGACCATATCAAAAGCCCGGTCGGCATAATCTTTGCCATCAGCAATAGGGACAAACTCTGCGCCCTGGATTTCGAGGAGTTTGAAGACAGGATGCACCGTCTGCTCGCCAAACGACATGATAGTTACGACCTGACTGAGCAGAAAAATACATTTCTGCGGGACAGGCTTGATCGTTATTTTTCAGGCAATATGGACAGTTTTAACGATATTGAGGTGGAGATTTCAGGCACCCCGTTCCAGAGCAGGGTCTGGCAGGCCCTCAGAACCATACCGGCGGGTGAAACCTGGTCCTATAAAGACCTTGCCGCAGCAGTCGGCAATCCAAAGGCCGTCCGGGCCGTGGGGACCGCCAACGGTCAAAACCCCGTTGCTATTATCATCCCCTGTCACCGGGTAATCGGCAGTGACGGCGGCCTTGCCGGCTATGCCGGAGGGATTGAGCGGAAACGACGGCTGCTGGAACTGGAAGGTATCAGCTTTCCGGAGAAATAAGGCTGCGTATAAGCTCCGAAATCTCAAGAACCAGCTTTTTCCGCACACTGCTTTTTCGAAAATAAAGCCCGATGGTGCGGCTTGGCGCATCACCGGCAAAGGGACGGTAAACGACACCTTCCTGTTCCCTCACTGCAAATTCAGGCATCAGGGTCATGCCCACATCAGCCGCGACCATCTGCCGCAGGGTTTCCAGGCTGGTGGCCCGGAATTCGGTATTTTCCCGGGCGCCGACAAGTGTGCAGACTTCGAGCGCCTGCATCCGCAGGCAATGCCCCTCCTCCAGCAACAACAAACTTTCATGCCGGATATCATCCAGTGAAATGCTTTTACGGCGGGCGAGGTCGTGCCTCTCCGGCAGTGCCAGCAGGAATTTTTCGGTGAACAGCTCTTCATAGTCCAGCTGGTCCTCCTCCACCGGTACCGCCAGCAGGGCAGCCTCGATCTCCCCCGCCTTGATTTTTTCGGTCAGGATCTCGGTCTTTTCTTCGACCAGGTAAAGGGCAAGGTCCGGATAGTGATGATGAAGCGCCGGGATAATTTTCGGCAACAGATAGGGCGCCAGGGTGGGAAAGGCCCCCAGCAGGATTTTACCAGCATAGGGGTCGCGGAAACTGTCGGCTATCTCTCTGATGTTGTCGACTTCCTGAAGAATAACCCTGGCCCTGGCCACAACTTCCCGCCCGGCTTCCGTAATCATGACCTTTTTGTTGGTCCGTTCGAAAAGCGGCACCCCGAGAAACTCTTCCAGTTTTCGGATCTGCATGCTGAGCGCCGGCTGGCTGACAAAGCTTGCTTCCGCCGCCCGGCCAAAGTGACCGTGATCCGCCACTGCCACCAGATAGGTTAAATCCCGTAAATTCATCTCGTCGCCCTAATCATCAGTTTTTCTTATCGTTATACTAATAACTATCGATTGTACATATCAACAGAAAAAACATACTTTCAGTTCATCAGCAGCCAACAAGGAGAATGCAGATGCCGACAGAAAGACTTGAGGATATCGACGGGTACCTGCTTTTTTGCCTTCTCTTGTCCCTGGATGCAAAAGCCGAAAACCGGCGCAAGGCCCGATGCCTTTGTAAAACTATTTAAATTTAATCAATGCCTTACAGGAGATATATCATGATTAGTGTAGGACAGAAACTTCCCGAATTTAAAGTACAGGCCACTGTTTCCAACGATGTGAACAACGCCTTTACCGAGATCACCAACGAGACATATGCCGGCAAATGGCAGGTGATCTTCTTCTGGCCGAAAGACTTTACCTTCGTCTGCCCGACGGAAATCGCAGCTTTCGGTGAAATGAACGAAGATTTTCAGGATCGCGACGCCCAGATCCTCGGCGGCAGTATCGACAGTGAATTCGTCCACCTCGCCTGGCGTCAGCACAAGGAAGAACTGAATGATCTTCCGTTCCCCATGCTGGCCGACGTGAAACGTGAACTGTCAGAAGCCCTGGGCATCATTGATCCCGAGGCAGGCGTCGCCCAGCGCGCCGTCTTCATTGTCGACCCGGACGGCATCATCCGCTTCGTCATGGTCACCGACATGAATGTAGGTCGCAATCCGAAAGAAGTGTTGCGGGTCCTGGACGCCCTGCAGACAGATGAACTGTGCCCCTGTAACTGGCAGCAGGGTGAAGAAACCATCACTGTGGAATAATCCCCTCCCGCAGTGGGCGGAGGCCCGCCTCCCCTGGCCTCCGCCATCTTCTTCCCCGACAGCCCGCAGAAGGCGCCAATAGAAAGAGAGTTGAAAGGAATAGTAATGTCAGTACAAAATATTAAATCCCGCCTGCCCGACTATGCAAAGGACACGAAACTTAACCTGTCCACCGTCCTGACGGAAGAAGGCGCGGAAGGTTTAACGCAGAAACAGATTGACGGTATTGCGCTGAGTGCTGCCTATGCTACCAAAAACCAGGCCGTCATTCAGGCCCTGACAATCGAACTGGAAGGCAGGCTCTCAGCAGAAGAAATCAATGCCGCCAAGGCCGCCGCCACTATCATGGGCATGAACAATGTCTATTACCGCTTCACTCATATGGTGCGTGACAAAGACTATCTCGGCATGCCGGCAAAACTGCGGATGAATGTCATCGGCAGGCCGGGCATTGAAAAGGCCGACTTCGAGCTTTACTCCCTGGCCGTGAGCGCCATCAACGGCTGCGGCATGTGTATCGAGGCCCATGTCAACGAAGTGGTCAAAGCCGGCGTATCCAAAGTAGGCGTTCAATCCACCATCCGGATCGCCGCCGTGATCAATGCGGCTGCCCAGGCGATTGTTATTGAAGATTACAGCTAGCCCCCCTCCTTACCCTCCCTCAATGTGACTAGCATAACTGCCCCGCCGATATGCCGGCGGGGCTTTTTTTATGCTTTGCCATAAGTGAATTACACCCTAGACTGGCTCTGTAACCATATCGGGGCAGAGGCATGGCAGAAGAGGCAAAAGAACTGGTTCAGACTGAAGATTTGTCGCTCATTCAGCGCAAAAGATTCATCATTGCCCTTATGATCCTGTTTACCAGCGTATTCCTGTGGGTGATCCAGGGCTATATTATCACGATCCTTATGGCTACTATCTTTGCCGCCCTGTTGCAGCCCGCCTATGATGCATTACGGTCAAAACTGGGGGCGGAACGCCGCGGGATCGCGGCAGGACTTCTATTGTTTCTGGTCATGATCGTGGTCGGGATACCGGTTATCGGACTTTTATCCCTTGCTGCAGCCGAGGGGCTGAAGATCTCCCAGGCCGCCGTCGCCTGGATCAATCTGCAGGTAAACCAGAACGGTACCGTCAATGGGCTGGTGCCGGACTGGGTTCCTTTCGCCGCTGAACTTTCCGCCTATAAGGCCACAATTTTCAGCAAACTGGCAGAATGGGCCGGTACCGCCAGCGGATTTATCATCAGGATTCTTTCGGCCGCCACACAGGGTACGGCCCAGATGCTGGTCGATCTGTTCATTCTGCTTTACGCCATGTTCTTCTTCCTGATCTGGGGACATGGCACTATGGAAGCCATCTACCAGTACCTGCCCCTGGGCGAAAAAGACCGGCAGTTGATCCGCCAGAAGGGCCTTTTCATGTCGCGGGCCATGCTGAAAAGCATTCTGATCATCGGCTCGATCCAGGGGTTCCTGCTTGGACTGGCCTTCTGGGTCTGCGGTATAGATGCCCCTGTCTTCTGGGGCCTGATTGTCGTGCTGATTTCCGCCATTCCCGGCATCGGGTCCGGTATCATCTGGATTCCTGCCGCCGTGTATCTTGTGGCAAGCGGGCAATATGGATATGCGGCCGGGCTGACCTTCTGGGGTATATTGATTATCGGCATGGTGGATAATATTCTCCGCCCCCGCCTGGTGGAGCGGGATACCAAAATGCCGGACCTGCTGGTATTGGTCAGTACCCTTGGCGGGCTGACGGCCTTTGGTGCCGCCGGCATCATACTCGGTCCTGTCCTTGCCGCCGTAATGATCACGGTGCTGGAGATTTACAAGGATGCTTTCAAGGATATCCTGGCCGACCCCGATGGAAACACCTGAGTCTTTCACGGGAGAGGCAGTAATCTGATCTTTTCCATATATACTCCGGCTATTACCGGTGCGTCACAGGACTGTCATTAAATTGTCAAAATAGTCATGTTAATGGAGGGCATTGATTTTACAGGATGTAACGTTCAGGATCAGGACATGTACAGATTTATTCTTTTCTTCAGTTTGCTGTTTTGCCTATCTACCGGTCACGCCCTCGCCGGGGAGGAAGCGACACTCGAGACAAGAGCAGCAGAATTCCTTGAGATGTGTGAAGCTGCAAGTCCGGAACATCGTAATTTCATCAACTGCAGTTGCGGCCGGGATTATATTCTCGACTATCCGAACCAGCTGGTGGCCGCCCGCCAGAAAAAATCAGACGAATTCCGCGACCGGGCACAGACTTACCTGAAACGCATGATCGAGGAACAGGGGGAAGCTATCGGGCAAGAGCTAGCCCCCTATTGCGTACTTGTGACCCGGATGAAAAATAAGGAAGAACTGACCGAGGAAGAAAAACAACAGTTTATTTCTCTGCATGGTTCGATGAAAAAGCGCACCGGGGCAAATGCCGGCGCCTATTGCAGCAGTATGGCCCGGGCCGAACGGGAACTGGTTCTGCCGGACCCGCCCCTGCCCAATGCCAAATTCTTCTGGCGCAATGCCACCCTGCATAAACCCTGCAAAAACCTCAAAGACTATGCCGCTCACCTGTTGAAAGATATACCCGAGGCCCCGGCAGACATCAACGAAGCAGATATTCAGATGGACTATACCCGCGTGATGCGCAGCATGAATGGGCACCATCGTCTTACTCTCGTCTTTACTGTGGCTACGGATCTGGACGAGGCGTCCATCGAGGAACTGCGGCAAACAGTCTTCCAGAGGGGGGCGGACCGCGCCATCAAGCTCAACCTCCATCATGACTGGGAAAATGAAACTGTATTGCAGGCCCTTGAGCTGGAAATTCAGCAGGGGATTGAAACAGCTTTGCAAAGACAGGACACCCTGCATCATATTTACGGTGTGAAACTAAAAAATGTTAGCTGGAGCGACTGACATTTGCCACTGTTGCGGTAAAATCATCGTTTTTTGCGACGAAACCTCCTGACCACCCTGCCGCCAAATGATATCATTTCGGGTGATCTATCTGTCGGTGGGAGGACAAGGTTATGCTCAAACTCACAATCAACAATCAGAAAGTCTCGTTTGACGGCGATGGTGAGATGCCGCTGCTGTGGTATCTGCGGGAACATTTTGGTGCGCTCGGGGTAAAATTCGGTTGCGGCATCGGCGAATGCGGCGCCTGTACTGTCCATATCAACGGCGACGCTCTCAGATCATGCAGCCTGCCAATGGACGCCCTTGAGGATGGCGCGGAAATCACAACGATTGAGGGACTGGCTAAGCATAACAGCTTGCACCCGGTGCAACAGGCCTGGATCGAGCTTGATGTGCCCCAGTGCGGATATTGCCAGGCCGGACAGATTATGGCCGTCAGCAGTTTCCTCAAGGACCACCCTACCCCTACAGACGCCGACATAGACGCCAATATCACGAACATCTGCCGTTGCGGCACCTATACCCGCATCCGCAAGGCCATTCACCGGGCCGCAATACTGATGAGGGAGAAAGTGGATGCCTGAAGCACTTGCTCTCACCCGTCGTCAGATGCTTGGCTATTCCGCCGCCGCAGGATCACTGGTGGTCATGGCACCCTTTTTTCGGCCCGCCAGGGCGCATGGTGCAGAAGTCAGCAATGAACTTCTACAGGCCATCATCCATATCAATCCGGATAATTCGATCCTGATCGAACACCCGGCGCCGGAGATGGGACAGGGTACGGGCACTGCCGAGCCCATGCTCATTGCCGAAGAGCTTGATGCGGACTGGGACAGGGTTAGTGTCAAAACCATGGACCTGATGCTGAAAACAGACAAGGACGGCAATATGGCATGGAAATTCTTCCCCCAGGGAGCTGGCGGTTCTACAAGCATTTCAAGGGGCTTCGATCCCCTGCGCAAGGCCGGCGCCAGCGCCCGCGAACTCCTTCTTCGTGCTGCAGCCAATCGCTGGTCCGTGGAGACCTCAACCCTGAGGACGGAAAAATCATATGTCATCGGGGCGGACAACAAACGCCTGAGTTATGGTGATCTTGCCCGCGATGCGGCGGCCATCACACTCCCGGAAGATTTTGAACCTGTCCTGAAAGACCGCAAGGACTGGAAAATTGTCGGTCAGCCCAAGGCCCACAAATCGGCGCACGATATTGTCACCGGTCAGCCACTCTACTCTATCGATGCCACCTACCCCGGTGTCAGGATCGCCTGCATGGCCCGCTGCCCCTGGCTGGACGGCGAAGTCATTTCTGTTGACGACAGTGAAACACTGAAAGTGCCCGGCGTGATCAAGGTGGTGCATCTGCCGCGTCCGGATCTCGATAAATATTACACCTATCTGGCGGCCGGTGTGGCCGTCATTGCCGAAACATTCTGGGCGGCCAAAAAAGGCCGGGACCTGCTGAAGATCGAATGGGACAAAGGTCCCTATGCGAACGAATCCACGGACAGCCTTGATCAACATTGCTCCGACTTGCTGGACACCACCGGACAGATCGTCCGTCATGACGGCAATTTCCCGGAGGCCCTGACCAAAGCGGACAAGGTGATCAGGAAACGTTACCGACTGCCTTATGTTTCCCATGCACAATTGGAACCACAGAGCGCCATCGCCCATGTTCAGGCTGATAAATGCACCCTGATCGGGCCTTTCCAGTTTCCTTCCAGCGCCTCCCGCATAGCCAATGGCCTGACCGGAATTGACCGCATGAATATCGAGGTAAAAGTGCCCCGGCTCGGCGGCGGGTTCGGACGACGGCTGACGGCTGACCACGGCGCGGAGGCCGTGGCTATATCCAAGGCCGCAGGCCTGCCTGTCAAGGTCATGTGGACCCGGGAGGATGACCTGAGCCATGACTTTTACCGGCCTGGCGGGCACCATGAAATGATCGCCGCTTTTGATAAAGACGGCAAACTCACCGCCTGGGCACACCGGCTCGCAAGCCCGTCCAAATATTATCGCCGTCCCGTCCCCGAGGATGAGTGGTGGGAATCCGACCTCTATGTTGACGACTTTCCGGCCGGGCTTGTGGATAATCTGCAAGTGGAATTTCATTCGGCCAAATCGGGTATGCCGCGGGGCAGCTGGCGGGCGCCAGCCCATACCGCCAATGCCTTTGTCATCAACAGCTTCATGGATGAACTGGCCGAGGAACTGGGTGAGGATCCACTGGACCTGCATCTGCGGCTTCTGGGCCCGGCAAAAGAACTGCCTTACGGCCAGCATGGCGGACCGGTTTTTGACACAGGCCGGCTGACAACTGTGTTAAAGACAGTCGCCGACAAAGCAGGCTGGGGCCGGAAAATGCCACAAGGCCGGGCCCTCGGGCTGGCCGGTCATTTTACCTTCGGCGGTTATGTCGCCGAGGTGGCGGATGTGGAACTTCTGGCGGAAGGTGAGTTCAGGGTCCACAAGGTCTGGGCCGCCGTCGATATCGGTACTGTCGTCAACCCCAATGGCGTCATCGCCCAGACAGAAGGCGCCATCAATGACGGCCTGAACATGGTGCGAAGGCAGGAAATAAAAGTCGCGGGCGGTCAGGTCATGACAGATAATTTCGACAGCTACCAAATGATGCGCCTGGCCGACAGCGTACCCGATATTGATGTCACCATAATTGACAGCGACAGAGCCCCCTCCGGCATGGGAGAAATGGCGCTGCCGCCGCTTTCGCCTGCCGTCGGCAATGCCATCCGCCGGGCCGGCGGGCCGCGGTTGAGACATCATCCCTTCATCGGGTCGACCTGATCAGTAAAGGCTGTCGCGCACCGCAAGGGCCGTATCAGAGAAATCGCTGAACAGGCCGTCGATACCCATACGGAAATAATATTCATATTCTTCCCGGGGCGTTGTGAACTGCTTTGGCAACTGGTCGTTCCGAAAAGTATAGGGGTGCACCATCAGGCCAAGTTCATGGGCTTTTTTAACCAGGCCATTGTCATTACCCTCTGCATCCAGCAGCATGAATTTCAGCGGCCCGATCCCGTCGGCAAAGGTGGCCACATAGTCCAGGTCATAGTTGGGCACCATGACCTTCATATCGTCCGGCCACAGCAGCATAATCAGCTTCATATCGGTTTTTTGTTTCAGATTTTCCAGGATTTCCGGTTCGAAACTCTGGATAAAGATTTTATCCTCGCGGCTGTCATAGCCATATTTCTTCAGCATGGCAAGCAGAGGTTCCTCGAAATCAAGGCCGATGGATTTGAAATACCCCGGCGCCTTGGTTTCCGGATAGATACCAACTGTTTTTCCGGTCTCCAGCTTAACTTTTTGCACCAGCTGGAGGATTTCCTCGAAGGTGGGAATTTCGAATTTTCCGTCAAATTCCGCCGACCGGCTTTCCCACACCTGCCGGGCCCTGAGCGTCTTCAGTTCGGCCAGGGTGAAATCCTCGACAAACCAGTCCTCCCCTTCATGCCGTTCACGGCCGGTGCGGCTGTCCTGCCTCTTTCTGTCGGCAAATTCCGGATGGCCGGCCACATCTGTGGTGGTGCCGAGATAACGGTCATGGCGGGCCACCATGACCCCGTCCTTTGTCATCACCAGATCCGGTTCGATATAGTCCGCCCCCATATCAATAGCCAGCTGATAGGACGCCAGTGTATGTTCCGGACGGTAACCGCTGGCGCCGCGATGGGCAATGATGACGGGCTTTTCGCCGGTCAGGGTCGGGGCAGGTTCATCAGCGACGGACATGGTTGCACAGCTCCAGAAAAGACAGACAAGAATAACACTGTATTTTATCACAACTCAGATCCTCCGCGATGCAGTTTCCTGACTTATGGACGCGGAAGATGACACTGCCGTGAAGGATCAGTCCCATTCAACATGGAAATGCCAGGGAAAAGGGGTGCCGTCGGTCTGGATATGGCCGGCTTCGCCGGGCGCCCGCCGCAGATTTTCCTGCCTGAGCAAGGGTTTCAGAAAGGCCGGCATGGCCGCATGTGAAATATATTCGCCAAAGCAGCGATGCATACCCAGTCCCCAGAGAATATAGTCCTCCGGTGGCCGGTTGATATCGAACTGTTTTGGTGACCGGATCGTCCAGGGATCAAACATGGCCGAAAGGTTGGCGGCAAAAACGAAGGTACCTTTTGGAATCTTCCGCTGCCGCAGGGTCCCTTCCGCCAGCACATAATCCCGGGCAGCGATGCGGAAAATAACCGGGTTCATGGGATTAAAGCGGAAAGCTTCAATGATATATTTCAGCAGTAACTCATCATCATCTGCCAGCGCTGCCACCTGGGCCCCGGCCAGGGCGTCGGGCTTGTCCAGAAACACGTCCAGCACCTTTGCCGTGGCATTGGGAATGGTCGGCAGCATGGCCGTCAGCATGCCGAGGAAATTGTCCCTGACATTGCGGTCCGTCATGGCCGGCATGCCGGCGGCCTGTAATTTCAGGCACCGACCGAGCACGTCATCCTTCTCCGGGCCGGACTTCCGTTCCGAAATCAACGGATCAAGATAGGCCCGAAGTTCCGCCGCCGCCTGCAGGGCTGGCTCCTTTACCGCCGAGGCCTCGGAAAAATCAAAAAAGATATAGCGGAACATGGCATGGGTCCACTGGATCATTTTTTCCGGCGACGGCCCGGGGGCGCCAAAATATTCACCGACAAGCCTCGCCATCACCGGCAGGGTCAATTGTTGCGGCAGGTCAAGCTTCCCCCCTGCCCCGGAAATGACCCTCTCTGCCTCGCGGGAGATATACGGGGTGATAATTTTCGGAATATCATCGCGGTTGGCGGCCAGGCGCAAGTCACTGACATTATTGGTGTATCCCGGACTGTCCTGCATGCCGAGAAAGAAATTCCCGCCATCGGTCAGAGCGGCCATCTTCGGCGCATAGGCGGTGTGAAAAACCTTGTCGCCATAAACGACTTCCTTCACGTCCTCTGCCGCAGTGACCAGGGCCGTACCGGTATTCTCGTATGCTGTGATCAGTTTCTTTTTCAGCACTATCGTCGGCAGGAAAGCCCGAAGAAACATCAGGCCGGCATGCTGCACCCCGACCGAGCCCAGCTTGTCGGCCATAGATCCCTTGCCCAGGATCATCTCCTTGATCAGCCACAGCAGATTCCACAGTCCATAGAACCAGACATAGACGGTTTTCAGAATGTTTCTGATTACATTGTAGATACAGGACAGGACCGAACGTAAGGGTGCAATTATAAATTCCAAGATTTCCTCCTGCCTCAGATGTTATTATATGGTGGAAACCGCATTGTTACTGATCATTCTCAATGCGGTCAGGCTCGGGGTAAAGAAATAATCCCCGCCGCGTGTCTCCACAAAGCGGGGGATATCGGCACAGATGAACGGCGGTTTGTCGCCGTCCGGATCATTCTGGATCACCGCCTGGGTGGTGCCGTCGTTGTTGCCTACCAATATATCCCTGTCATTTCCCTGGATGAAATCATTACCGTAATTCATCCATTGCTGCTGAACAAATTCGAACTGTCGTTCAATGCTGGCATTGAGGGACATGAAGATAATGCCATGTTCGTCATTGTCTTTTCCCAGTTTATCGAAAGGAGTGGCTTCGCCATACGGCAGGCCGCGACGCAATATCCGCCGCCGGTTGGTCAATTGCCCCTGAAAGCCAAGTGCATCCCGGGGATTGGCCCGGCGGACATGGGCGCCCAGAGGACAGCGTGCGCCCTCACCATCATTATGGTAGCTGAAGTCATTGTTTTTCATTGGATTATTGAGGATTTCCGGATTTTCACCATAAGGAGACAGCTCCACCGGCGTACCGTCCAGCCAGCGTCCGGCCATTTTGGCCGCCAGGATTTCCCAGCCCTTGACTTCCCTGCCGTCCGCATGGCGATAGTTCGACATATCCAGGGTTCTTTCATATTTTTTCCCCTGCGCCGTCAGATATTTGCGGAAAGTCGCCACATTCTGATGAAGTTTGCGATAGGCCATAAATGTACCGTTGCGGCTCAGTAAATGGGGTACAGGCGCCAGCGGCAACTCCTGGGCCTCGTCAGGATAGCCCAGAACAAATTCCCCGGCTGCCAGCGGCACCCATCGGCCATCAGGCAGCTGTTTGCCCCGCCCCGGCACCTGCATCGGCTTGAGGTCCATGCCCGAAAAGGCCGGATTTCCAATCCCGTCCGTAAAACCGAAATGTTCCTTGGCACATGGATGGCCATCATAAAACAGGACATTGCCGTCCTGCTCTCCCAGCCTTTCTATGCTGCCGTTGACTTCCCACAGATGTTTCAGGGCTTCATAATGATCATGGAGATATTTCTTTTCGGGTTCGCTGATCGATGACAATTCCCTGATCGGGGTAACCGTGCGGGCGTTGATGGTCAGCAGAATATGGACATCCTCCTGCCAGCAGTCATCCCACTTTTCCGGTGCGCTGGTACCGGTATCGCCAAGGATATCTGCCCGCGCCTTCATGCCCTCCTGAAATGCAACGGGAAAGGTGCGCAGACTGCTCTGGGGAATTCCCAGTGCCGCAAGTCCCTTATAGGTGAAGGATATATTGGTCGTGGCCTCCGGTTTTTCGCCATCCTCCCACAATTCACCCGATGTGATATGCGGCAGAACCCTTTGCAGAAACTCGCGTCCGCCCGCTTCGTCATTGACTTTCAAGAGGATATATCTGGACAGCGGAAATTTATAGGCCAACACCACATTTCCCTGAATGTCCGTCAGTTCAAGAATATGAGACATTCATCCCCCCTGCCTGGAAAATTTATAGTCGATTGAACCCGGGGCCGGTGTCGGCGCCTCCTCATATGCCGTCATAAACTCCCGAAAATTCTGCTGAAGTTCAGCCGCAGGAAGTCCCTGGTTCCGGGCCACGAACGAACTGAACTCCCGCTGCAACATCAGGGCCCGCAGCAATTCCTCAACCGACATATCGTTCACCGCCGCAAAAAAGAAAGTCGTTTTGATCTGACACCTGATCATATAACGTTTCCATTCATCCCGCCCCTGTTCCAGACCGGGAAATCCCACGCAATATTGCCAGATCTGCTCGATTTCCGTGGACATCTGCAGAAACATATCATCCAGATAAGTTTCCAGATCACCGTCAAAATTGCTGTTGAACCAGAGATACTGGGATTTCAGATGGTCCTCTTTAGCCGTCGCGCCTTCAAAATAGACGTTGTCGACCACAGTCAGCCGGGCAAAATGCGTGGACCGTACCCGCGTAAACGGCGACGCGGTGCCCCCCGGCATGGTGTCAATATACTCCCTGAGCAATTGTTCGGGTGCGGGATTGTGAAATCTCCAGCTTTTGATGGGGCATAAAATCGTCAGGCCGTATGTATTTCCGTTAATATTCGGCATCATCCCCTCCCTAATCCGATGCCGGCACCGGACCGGCACCGGTCTGGCCAAGGTTTTTTTGCACCTTCAGAAGCATACTAGTATAGTGTCGCTCGAATTCTTCGGGGGAGCATTTGTCGGCCCTTTCCGCCAGAGCCGTCACTGCATCAGAAACAAGACGGGCGGATTTGACATCATTGATGGTCGCCCCCGGATAGGCCACATAATAATATTCCGTATCAATCTGATTGTGGCGGATATATTTTTTGAAGCTTGTCCCCGGGCGTGAGCCGGGGAATTTGACACTCCAGTTCCAGATCAGGTTCAGGCCGGACGGCAGAACGTCGGAAAAAGCATCAATATACTGCGACCAGGTGCCGTTGAAATTACTATTGAAAAGAAGATAGTCGTATTCGAGCTCTTCCTTTGGCTGTCCTTCGCCCAGATGAGGAAACTGATGCTTGCTCACAATGACCCAGCGGGCGAAATGGATGAAAGACAGTTTGACCAGTCTTTCCGCTGTCGACGGCCTTACCCCGACGTACCAGAACACCAGTTTCTGCAAAAGTGTAGTCCAGGGTTTGATCGGAGTGACCACATTTATGGCATAGGCCTTGCCATTCACATTGCTGCTGTTTTCAGCCATATCCCCCCCTTTTCGGAGCTTATATCAATCGACGCGCCACCGGTTCAGGTCAGGCAAAAATAACCATTGGCCAACAGTAAAACCAGGGAAACAAGGTAGGTTTTTACAAAATAGCCATTGGTATCGGAAAACGAAGACTGAACCGTGAATATAAATAAGTACCCCAGGGTGAAAAACAGAATCACGGCCACCGCTATGGAATAATATAAAAATGCCCATTCACCCATCGGAAATGAGTCCCCAAACTATTATTGTTCTGTATGTCCTAAGGCACTTACTATACAGCATCCGGCGGGTCGGTGAAAATATTACAAATGGACTATCCGTTGGTCAGAAGATAGGAAAGTGCGCTTCGCAGTTTTGCAGGTTGTACAGGCTTGTGCAGCAGGGAGAAGCCACTTGATTTAGCCTCCAGAATCCTGTCTTTTTCCGTATCGCCCGTCACGATAAGGGCCGGCACACTATGGCCGATTTTTTCCTGCAGCCTGCGAATGGCCTGGTCGCCGGTGACACCGTTCCGCAACCTGTAATCTGAAATAATCAGATTCGGTTCGATGCCCTCCATATCGAGGAACAGCTCTGCTTCATCGGGATTTTCAAAGGTATAAACACCGTGCCCCCATTGACTGATCAGTTCACGCATTCCGGCACGGGAATATTCTTCATCATCAATAACAAGAATATTAGCGCTTTCAACATCCGTCCATACGTCATTTTCAGGCCTGTGCGCGACAACTTCCGTTACCTTGCCTTTCGGCACCAGGACCGAGAAAGTCGATCCCTTTCCTACCTCTGAAACAAGGCTGACCCGGTGTTTCAGGATACGGCACAGACCATCGACAATGGAAAGCCCCAGACCAAGCCCTTTGGTCCTGTCACGTTCCGGATTGCCGATCTGGTAAAATTCCTTGAAAATTTCCTCACGTTTGTCTTCCGGTATTCCCTCACCGCTATCGGACACATGGATGATCAAATGACTGTCGGAGGCTTCACAATAAAGCCGGACAAAACCCTCGCTGGTATAGCGAAGGGCATTGGAAACAAGATTTCTCAGTATCCGGTTAAGCATCTGCCGGTCGGACCGGACCACAGCATCCCCACACTCATCAATCTCCAGATTGACATGTTTTATTTTCTCGTGAGTGGCAAAATCATTAGTGATTTCCTTGAACAGTTCCGACAAATGAAAGGAGGTAAAATTGGGGGCAAGAACACCGGATTCAATTTTCGACAGGTCAAGCAAACTGGTAAAAAGATCCCTGAGCGCCTCCAGAGACTGATCGATCTTGACGGTCAGCTCTTTCACCTTCTGCGAATTTGCCTCGTTCATCAGGGCCGCCACAAAGAACCCCATGGCATTCAGAGGCTGCCGAAGATCATGGCTTGCGGCCGCCAGAAACCTTGATTTGGCCTCGCTGTTCCGGTCCGCCTGTTCCCGGGCGGCGATGGCGTTGTTTTTCTCAAATTGAAGTCGCTGAATAAGATTCTGGTTTTCCAACACGAGATTGATAGACCTGATCACCGACTTTTGCGCCAGGTGGCTGTGAAACATATTGACCAAAAGGAAGACCAGGGAAAGCACCCCGACCATTGTCAGTATCTCGTCCTGGGAAGCCAGGCATCGCCCGGCCAGCGGCAGAATGGCCGGAATGGCATAAGCGAAATAGGCATATTTATAAATTGAAAGTGACGCAAGGGACCCGGCAACCATGCCAACGAGCAACATCACCGTCAGAACCATAACCAGAACATTATCTGTCACCGGAAGAATAATCCCCAACGCGCCCCAGAAACCACCTGAAACGGCGGAGAAGAAAACCAGAAGAACAAGAAGCCCCCTGTAACTGTCGACAGTTATCTTTGCATCCCTGATCAAGGCGTAATGCCAGTACCGCAACGCGGAAGTCCCGCAGATCAGAACACACCAGATAGCCGCCACTTCCGGCGAAACCCATTTTGTAATGAAAAAAGCGATGACAAGTGCCACAAGGCTTGTCAGAACAACCAGAACAGGCACCTGTTTTAACAAGAGTTTTGTCTGTTCTACCAGAATATATCTGTCATTTGTTGTCGCGATCATATGATGCTTCAATCCGAGGGCTCGATCAGCCCCTCCTGCATAGCTGCGTAAGCAGCTTCAGTCCGGTTGTTCACATTGAGAACCTGAAATATCGCAGAAATATGGACCCGGACCGTATTGTCCGCTATCCCTAGAGACCGCGCAATCTCCTTGTTGGATTTTCCCAGTGTTATATGCTTGAGGATTTCGAGTTGCCGCGACGTCAGGGACTCGAAACTGCGGTTTCTTTTCTCCGGCGAGCTCAGAAGGATGTTGTCAGGCACATACCGCCCGCCCTTCATGATCAATTGCAGGGCCTGTAGCATAATTTCACTGGACAATGACTTGGGAATATACCCCATAACACCCATTTCCAGTCCACGCCGAACCAGGGTGCCATCTTCGGAACCGGACAAAATAACAACGGGCACCACAGGTGCCATCACCCTGATTTTCTTCAATCCCTCAAGTCCCGACATCCCCGGCAGGTCAAGATCCAGAAGAATCAGGTCAAAATCATCATCATTTTCAAGAATTGCAAACGCATCGGCGCAGTTTCCCGCTTCGAGAACCTCCACCCCCCTATCCATTTCATTCAGAACAAACTTGAGACCATCCCTGAACAGGGCGTGATCATCAACAAGAAGCATTCGCATCTGTTTCCTCTCCTCAGATTCTTTTTTTTCTTTTTTCATGCTCTTGCTTCACATGTCCACATGGCTCCCCCGGAAGAGAACGATTTCAATCAGGCGAAATATGCTACATTTTCAGGGATTGAAACTTTAGCACAGCTTAAAATATGATCCCAGAGAATTTACCATGTCGTCAACACTTATTCCGCGACTAACTTAGTACATATAGATTATAATGATAAGCAATTTGTCTTATTTACGCCTCGCGGAACGAAGCATATGATATAAACCAGTAAGTAATTCTCTTGCTTCAGGATTTTTTGCTACAGGCAGTTTTGGGGGCACAGTAAAAGGGACGTTTCACCTTTTTCCGCTTTGGGGGGATCGGATAGGTGAAACGTCCTTTTGCTCCAGAGGTAGAATCATACTACCTCATTACACATTAGAAATCAATAATGTTTTAAAGCATCACCCTGAATATTTTTCTATTTGTACGTGCACTACCCTCCACCCGCCGGGCAGAAATTGTCGACAACTGACCGCCCTGGTAGTGGAAACAGAAAACCAAGAATTTCGCGGCCCGGCCATGAGGTATCGCAGAGAACCATATATTCAACGGGATAAAGATAGAAGTGCGCAGCTTTTGCGCACCTCAGCCACTTTCTTTTTTGAATTGCAGACTTTACTCCCTGGACTTAGCGCTCCAGCCTGCCATGAGCGGCGACGATTGCGGCGCTGTCCAGCATGAAATATTCATAAAGATCGGGAAGATCGCCGCATTGGCCAAAACTTTCCACACCCAGCGGAACGACCGGATTGCCGCGGATACTGCCGATCCAGGACAGGTTCAGCGGATGACTGTCACAGACCGTGACGATCTCCACATCCCGGGCCAGTTGGGACAGAAGCGCTTCCACATGCGAAACCCCGGGTTTCTTTTCAAGCGCCCCTCTGCGACGCGCGCCGGACCAGTCGCGATAGAGCCGGTCGGACGACGTGATGGCAAGGACCGCAATATCCCTGTTGTCGGCCAGAAGTTCCTGCACCGCCCGCATCACCTCCGGCGCGATGGCTCCGGCATAGACAATGGCCTTTGTCGTTCCCGGCGTCGGGCGTCTCAGCCAGTAGCCGCCGTTGACAATGTCGGCGCGATCGCTCTCCGTCAGAGTGCGCGGGAGCTGTTCGATCTTGCGGGAGGAAAGCCGGAAATATACCGATGATCCATCCGCCTGCTGCATATGATTAAACGCCCATTCCAGAAGCACCGCCAGTTCGTCGCCATAGGCCGGTTCAACAGCCGTCAGGCCGGGCTGCGATAGCCCGACGAGCGGCGTGCCGATGGATTGGTGGGCACCGCCTTCCGGTCCCAGGGAAATCCCCGCCGGGGTCCCCACGATGATAAAGCGCGCATCCTGATAGGTCGCATAGTTGAGCGCATCAAGTCCCCGGTTGATAAAGGGATCATAGAGTGTGCCGACAGGCAACAGCCGCTCCCCGAAGTTCCTGGCCGAAAGACCAAGCTGGCCCAGGAGCGAAAAGAGATTATTCTCGGCGATGCCCAGCTCAATATGCTGTCCGCCGGGGCCCTTCCGCCAGAGCTGGGTGCTGGGGATCTGTTTGTCCTTGAAGACGTCGGCAACATCCTCCCGGGCGTAAAGCTTCCTGCGGTTAACCCAGGGACCAAGATTGGTGGAGGAAGTGACATCGGGACTCGCCGTGACAACGTGGTCCGCAAATTCGCCTTCTTCCTTGCCGAGCTCGAACATGATTTTGCCGAAAGCCTCCTGGGTGGAATATTTGTCACCTGCCGGAGTGGCAATGGCCGGCACTGCAATTTTCTCCACTTTCTCTGACAATTTTTTACGTTTCTGATAGGCGCAGTTGTCAATGAAATGAACGAGCCGGTCTTTTTCCTGGGGCATGCCTGCGAATTTATCCCATTCCGCACCATCAGGGACGCCTTGAAGCTGCTGAAACTGCTCCATCTGTGCGGGACTCATCATGCCGGCATGATTGTCTTTGTGGCCCGCGAGGGGCAGTCCCTTCCCCTTGACCGTATAGGCGATAAAACACTGGGGTTGCTCACTCTGCCCCGCTTCATCAAATGCCTCGGTCAGGGTTTCCATATCATGACCGCCCAGGTTGGTCATGATATCGGCAAGGGCGGCGTCATCGTGACTGTCGAGAAACGCCTTAAGACCGCTGGTTCCTGCCAGGTCCAGTTCAAGATGACTGCGCCAGTCCGCGCCACCCTGATAGGTCAGGGCCGAATAAAGCTGGTTCGGGCAGCGGTCAATCCAGTCGACGACAGCTTCTCCTGCAGGGCCGTTGCGGGCCGCCAGCAGTTTCTTGCCGTATTTGAGCGGGGAGACCTTCCAGCCAAGGCTGTCAAAAACCCGGCTGATGCGTTCAAACAGGGCATCGTCAACCACGCCGTCAAGGCTCTGGCGGTTGTAATCGATAACCCACCAGAGATTGCGCACCTGATGTTTCCAGCCTTCCAGCAGTGCCTCAAAAATATTCCCTTCGTCAAATTCAGCATCTCCCACCAGGGCGATCATCCGTCCCGGCGGCTTGTCGCCGCACCAGCCATGGTCGTGGACATAATCCTGGACCAGGGTATCGAACAGGGTTGCGGCGACCCCCATACCCACGGACCCGGTTGAATAATCTACGTCAGTTGTGTCCTTGGTAATGGAAGGATAGGACTGCACCCCGCCAAAACCCCTGAATTTCTGAAGTTTATCCAGTGTCTGCCGCCCCATGAGATACATGATCGCATGCATGACCGGCGACGCATGGGGTTTCACTGCAATGCGGTCTTCCGCACGCATGCTCTGAAAATAAAGAGCGGTCAGAATGGACGCACAGGAGGCGCTGGAGGCCTGGTGACCCCCGACCTTCAGGCCATCCCGTGACGGGCGAACATGGTTCGCGTGGTGGATCATATAGCTCGCAAGCCAAAGCACCTTCTTCTCGAGAAGTTCAAGTGCTTCCAGATCGACATATTTCCGGGAAGCAGAGGTAATTTTATCTTTGGCTTGCGTCATCATAATTTACTCCTTTAGAACCTGAATGTTGCTTCGGCGCCATAAACCCGCGGCCTGCCGGGATATCCGACATCAATGGCAAGGCCAAGGAATTCACCGGGATTAAAGTCCGTGTAATAGCGCTCGTTCAACAGGTTCTTCACATAGGCCGAAACTGACCAGCTTTCTGCACTTGCAGTTGCCCGAAGGTTGATCATATGGATCGGGTCCTGGACATCCTGGTTGTCAATCTGCCAGTATTTTTTACCGCGATATTCATAGTCAAACCGCAGCATGCCCTCAATGGCATCCGTCACTTCAAAATCATACTGGATACCGGCATTGATGGTCCAGTCTGTCGTTTTCGGAGTACGGCTTCCCACCACAAGCGACATGTCGACACCTGCAGATGTCAGCCCTGCAATAAGATCTTCCGATCCCACTTTCTTGATTTCCGTATCTGTATAGCCGATCCCGCCGAAAAGCTTGATGTCTTCCGTCAGGGCGGCCTGGAAATCGATATCGAGACCCCAGATGGCCACATCTTCCAGATTCTGGATGATTTGCTGTCCGGTGGCAAGATCCAGAAAGAAGAACTGGAAATCATCACTATTGGAATAAAAGACAGCAGCATTCAGCACAAGACGATTGTCAAACCAGGATGTTTTCGCCCCCAGTTCATAGTTGGTCAGGGTTTCGTCCTCGAACACGGGAAAGGTCACCACAGGGGCGTTAAAACCGCCGGACCGGAATCCCGTACTGTAAGTGGCATACCCAAGACTATCCTCGTTGAATTGATAGGTCAGGGTTGCCTTTGGCTGGACGCTTGTGAAGGTTCTTTCACGAACAAGACCGGAGACGGGGTCTGTCTGCTCCCTGCTGTCTTCATCATAACGCAGAGACACCTGGGCCATCAGTTTATCCGTCAGATCATACTCCGCCTGACCGAAAAGGGACCATGCGTCGTTTGAATTGCTTTCCTGGCTGTTTACAAATACCAGGCTTGGGTCATCAATCTGACTGCGTTCCCCCGTAACATCGGCAAACAATCTGGTATGCAGATCACGGTTGGTGTGAATGAAAAAGCCGCCGAGTATATACCGGAACCTGTCTTCATCGGGGGAGACAAACCTCACTTCCTGACTCAGGAGATCAAGATCCAGGTCCTGCCCCTGACCGATACCGATTGTGCCGGCAGGTGTGGGGAAAGCACCGATACTGTCGAGAAAACCGAGCAGTCCTGCAAAACCGCCAAATGTCGGGTCGAAGGCCTGGTTGGAAAAATCGATGTCTGCCCGGTAATATTCTTTCAGGTCCGTGTAACCGGTAATGGAGGTCAGGACACCGTACTCGGTTTCCAGGTCAATCTTGGCGGTGAATTCCGCGGTTTCCCCATTGGTCAGCCCAAGGATATTTTCATTGGGATTAAAAATATCGTTTGCGCTTCCGTCCCTGATCGTCGGATCTCCGTTATGGCGGACCGGTACATCATAACTGGAGCCCGCCTGGTATTTCCGGTAGGAGGCACGAAGATCGAGCGTCAGATTGTCACTGGCCCGGATATCCAGCTTCCCGCGGAAGGAATAGTCATGATCCACAAAATCCGCTTTCTGATCCAGAAAGTCGTTATTGATCAGACCGTCGGTCTGCCGGTAAGATCCCGCCACCCTGAACAGCACTTTATCTTCCACAATCGGGCCGCTGACGACGCCATCCAAGTTGAAGCCAACACCATTTGAAATCCCAGCTGTCACCTTGCCTTCCATCTCATTTGTCGGTTGTTTGGTGACAATATTGATCGCACCGCCAATGGCGTTGCGTCCATAGAGCGCACCCTGCGGCCCCTTGAGCACCTCGATCCGTTCAATGTCGAACAAATCCATCTTGAACTGCTTCTGGTTATTCTGCGGCACCCCGTCAACAACAATGGCGACGGGGGAGTCTGCATTGTTAATCTGCGTCACGCCCCTCAACACCACAAAAGTGTTGCCGTAGGTGAAAGAGTCATCAAGCGTCATGTTCGGCGTCATGTCGATGAAGTCCTGGGTGGAGGAAATACCGGCGTTTGCGATATCACTCGAAGTAAACGCCGTCACTGCCACCGGCACTTCCTGAAGCCGCTGTTCGCGGTACTGGGATGTCACCACAATTTCTTCAAGGGTAATCAGGTTTTCCTCATCCGCCGCAAAAGCGGCTGAGAAAGGCATTAAAATGGCCAAAGCTGTTGATGTGGCCAGTATGTTTTTTCGGTTGTATGTCACTCTAAATTTCCTCCTGTTTATTAACTTGAACCACCATCGATTTCTCGATAGTTACTGAACTGCTTCCACTCTCTTGATCCGGTGTGTGCTATTCCCGCGACTTCTCCCTAAGTCAGGGCTGGTATCCGTCCGTCATCAGGACTGAAAGAACTCTTTGCAGTGTCCTGTTATGTCCTTGACGGCCTGCTCGAAAACCCTGCCGCCATCTTCCGGATTTGCGGCGCGGACATCCGACCCGATCCGTCCGTCTTTGAACCGTCGCCGGTAGTCATAGCCATTGTGAATATCAAGGGGCGACCCCTCCGCAGCAACGAACAGGTCCGGTGCCGCCGGCTTGATGCTTTCAGGGCAAAGATACTGGGTGATGGCGATCTCGCTTGCGGTTGCATGCGCACCGTCCTTTTCGGCGAAAATTTCCCTGATCATGGCATCCGTTTTCGGCATCATCCACCAGTTCACCAGCGCACAGAGTGTTTCCGAGGTTTCGGTCTCCGGCCTCATGCTGACACCGGCATAAAACTCGTTGAACGCGGAAAGGGTAGGCGCAATATTGCCGCCGTGCCCGTTGATGAAATAGATACGACGAAATCCGTGCTTTGAAAGTGAAGTTATCCAGTCGACCAGCACCTGAATATAGGTTGACGGCCGCAGGGTCATGGAGCCGGAAAAAGCCATGTGATGCTGCGCCATCCCAACCGCGAGCGGCGGCGCCACGTAGCATCCAATCCGTTCCGCGCAAGCCTCGGCAATGGCATTAGCGATAATGAAATCTGTACCCATCAAACCGGTCGGGCCATGCTGTTCGGTCGAACCGATGGGAATGATGATCCCTTTATTCTCTGCAAGATAGCTTTCAACCTCGACCCATGTTGACAATGCAAGTTTCACGATCTTTTCTTCCTTTCGACGTTCCTGGAATTCTTCAACGACCCAGACGTTCAATGGGTTCATAATCCACATCCAGCCCGAAACCGGCCGGGCCGAAAATGGCAAGCGCCTCCGGTGACCTCATGACGTCCGGCACGCTGACGCCGATCACTTTCACGCGCTGTCCGTATTTCAGGTTTTCCGTCGTGATGGGTTCGCCGGTTTCCCGGTCAACAATGCAGATCAGATCGGGCACCATGGCGACAGGAGTACTATCCTTGAAGGCAATCAGATATTCGTTCTGGAAAACCACCTCCAGTTTGGAATCGCTGTTTTGCAGATCGTCGAGGATCACCCGACCAACGGAAAAGCCGCCTTTGGTCTCACGCAACAGGTCAGTCACCTTGCCATCAAAAAGAACCCTGGCGATACGGCTGATCTTTTCTGATTCGAGGAAGTTGATCAGGGCATCCACTACATTCACATGCGCCTCACGCGCTTCGCGGATGGCCTGGCCGATGTCCACCGCAAGGGTGATGGTATTGAGTACGGCGTGATCCTTGATCTGCCGGCCGGTCAGGGGATAGCAGGCCATCTGCCCGATGCCGCCCATACGCACACAGATTTCGCGGCAATAGCGTTCCGCATCGACATTTTCGACCGTGGAAATGGTCGCCACGCTGTTTTTGTCATCGGCAATCACATTGGGGTTGCTGGAGAGGCCGGCCACATTGTAGGTGGTCATCTGCAGTTCCGGAAAGGCCCGCCCCATACCATCGGCATCAATTACCGGCAGACCGGTCAGCGCGCCAACAACAAGCGGCATAGAGGCATTGATACCGCCCGCTTCAACCGGCATGACCGCATCCACCTTGTATCCCAGATATTGTTCCGCCTGGCGCAGGGCGGCCACATTGGCCGGTCCACTGGGGATCTTTTCATTGATCACCGTCGGCGCGCCCATGGTCAGTATATTAATTGCCGTCTTTGCATCGTCGAAATCTTTCGGATCGACAATGGTCACAGTCCTGCCCTCGTCAAGAACCTGTTTTAACATCAGGCGCCCGGCGTAGGGATCCCCGCCCCCGCCTGTTCCCAGGAAAGCGGATCCTCTGATAAAATCTTCCAAATTTGTGTGATTAATCTGCATATCAGTTCTTCCAATCAGGCCGATGTTGTTTCAAGTAGTTCGCCGACAACCTTTACCCGCAGCCTCACGGCACCACCGGGCAGATAACTCAGGGGAAGTTCCTCGATGTCGACAATTTTTATACTTTCCGGGCTGGCCCCGGCATTGAGGCAGTTTTCCTGCGCCTCCTGTTTGGCCGCCGCCAGGGCTTTTTCCCGGCCCAGTTCAGTGTAGGAATAGATCCGATCAACTTCACCGCCGACCTGGGCGATAGCCGCCCCAATGGCATTCGCCACACCAAAATTTTCCGGGATAAGAAGTTCGGACGTGCCTTTGAGATCGCGGGACACAATAATGCTGCCGCCACCGACCAGAATAACCGGGGTATCCTCCTTGCTGGTCTTCATGCGGTCCACCGCTGTTTCGATCATGGCGTGGATCTTGTCTTCCACCTGCCTGACGAAGTCCTTGTCCAGATGGGCCACCCGGTCGGGATCTCCCAGTGTCGCATGTCCCCCGGCAACGATCACATCCGTAACCGTCATAATGTCTCCGCCAAAAACCAGCGCATCATCAGTTAGCCGATAACCGACGGAATCGGGCCCGATCTGGATGTCACCATTACCTTTCTGGCGGACAATACTGCCGCCGCCGAGACCAATGGAAAGGATATCCGGCATCCTGAAGTTAGTCCGCACCCCGCCGATGTCGACCGGAATGGAAGATTCCCGGGGAAAGCCGTTGGTCAACACCCCGACATCGGTTGTCGTCCCCCCGATATCCACCACGATGGCCTCTTCCCTGGCGGTCAGGTTTGCAGCCCCCCGCATGCTGTTTGTCGGACCGGAGGCAAAGGTCAGGACGGGATATTTTGCGACATAATCCTCGCTCATCAGGGTGCCGTCGTTCTGGCTTACAAACAGGGGGGCGTCGATTTTCAGCTCCTCGAGTGCCGCGCGGAAACCACCGACAACCGTCTCCACAAAATTCGACAACGACGCATTCATGATGGTCGCATTTTCGCGCTCGATCAGCCCCAGCCGGCCGATTTCGTTGGACAGGGTAATCTTCACCCCGGGACATTCACGTTTCAGGATTTCCGCCGCCCGTTCCTCCATGGAAATATCAATCGCGGAAAAAAGGCTGGAGATGGCCACGGCAGTGATGTTGCGCTGCCTGATCTGGCGCGCCACCGCCATGATTTCCTCTTCCCTCAGGGCCGTGATCTCGCGGCCGTCAAATTCGTTACCGCCATGCACCAGGAAGATATTGTTGCCCACAACCGTTCGCAGGTCGGCGGGCCAGTCCGTATAGGGCAGAATACTTGTGGTGGCCGGCAGGGCGATACGGATAACCGCCACCTCCACCAACTGCTTTCTTTCGATAAAGGCATTTGTGAACTGGGTGGTACCGATCATCACCTGATCGATATCTTCCGCCTTCACGTCGGCCTGCTCCATAACCGCCCGGGCGGCAGCGGCGACTCCGGATCCGATATCGCCGCTTGTAGGCACTTTGATGGAGACACATACTTTTGATCCGTCCATCAAAATGGCATCTGTATTGGTTCCACCGACGTCGATGCCAATTCTAATATTTTTCTCTTTTCCCATTCCTGATCCCGGTTTCATATCTTCAGATTGTCCTCTCACTGATCCTGTTGGCGCCAAGCCATCACCAGGGCAGTGTCCATATGTCTCTCAGAGAAAGACGCTCAGAAGACGGTACTGATTAATCCGCGGGAAACCCAATAATCTTTGGAACGGGGTCCCCCACTTAAAAGGACAGGTCGAAAAATTGAGCGAACAGTCCTTTCCCGTCCGAAAGGACAGGCCGGACATTTCAAAAGATATTTTTTACGCGCAAAATTACTACCGGAATCCGGTCAGCATTGCAGCCTTCAAAAGGACTGGGAAATCAGAGGATATTTTTGGCGCGGGCGACTTCCACCGCGATCATGCGGTTCTGTACGCCCAGTTTGGAGAAAATATTCCGCATATGGAATTTGACTGTCGTTTCAGACAGGTTCATCGCGTTGGCAATCACCTTGTTTGACTGTCCGGAACTCAGGTTTTGCAGCACCTCAAATTCTTTCGGGGTTAAGACGTTGGCGGGCTCAGTCGTACCGGCCACCGCTTCCCCGTCCGCCATCAGAGTACCGATAAAGGAGACCGCCTCCGTTGACAGTTGGGACAGCGTAATTCGTTTGATATGGCCGCTGACGAAAGTCCGAAGAAGTTTGCCCTCGCTCAAGAAGGACTGCCGGAACTCATGTGTATAGGACTTGCTCAGCATATCCCTGAAAAGCTCATCTGCGGCATCATGCTGTTGCAAATTGTCCAGGGCCAGAATTTGCAGGATCGCGGATTTAAGATAGAAACTGTTATGTTTCTTCTGCTTTTGGGTGTCGAGGGTGCGGTCCAGAAGCCTGAGCGCAATCTCCGCCTTGCCCTGTTTGATGCAATAGCGGGCCAGGGCATGAACGGTCCGATAGGCTTCCTGGAAGGAGGCGGCCTCAAAGTCGTCAGGTTCCGTCAGGTATTTCCCCAGAGCCAGTCTCTCTATCCGTGTACGCGCCTCCGGCATATCACCGGATAACGTCAGCAGATCAAGCTTCTGGATTTCCGTTATTCTTTCCAGCCGCGGCAGATTCCGTTGTTGTGCAAGGGCCCGCCCCCGGTCCAGAAGCATGAAGGCCCTCTCCCGGGATCCACTTTCATATTCCAGGGAACTGGCTGTCACATACCCCCGGATAAAAACCTCCACCCATCCTTCATGAGTTTCGATTTTCTCCAGAGATGCGGGAATGAGCTGCCGGGCAGCCTCTTCATGACCCTGTTCATAATTGAGCTCTGCCAGCAGGACCTGCACAATCGCCGTCAGTCCGGCATCGTCCGCAAAATATTTAAGGCACAGCTCCCGGGCGATGTCCAGTTCCTTCCGGCTTAGCACCAGCTCGCCCGTGACATTATGGATTAACGCCAGATGGACATGCATGAACACCTGGGAATAGGCAGCGTCCGAAAGATTGTAGAATTCCAGGGAAATTGTCGCCGCCTCACGGGCCTTGGCCATGTCCCCGATGGCGTAATACATCATGCAGAGTAAATTATTGAACCAGCCCTGGCTCCAGAAACGACCAAGCATCATGTGTTTCGCCTGGTTTTCATATTTTTCTATCTCTGCCGGGCTGACCTGCTTGTCTTCATAAACCGCCATAAGCATCACGACAATGGACCGGTAATATTCCAGCGAAGGGTCATCGGTCTGCGCGGCGATCCGCTGAATGGCCCTCTCAAGCAGGCTGTGTCCCATGTCCAGCTTGCCGTCCTTCATATAGATCAGTACCCGGGACAGCAGCAATTGCGGTTCTTTCTCGGCGATTTCCAGGGGGAACAGGGAAACAATTTTCTCCAGAGCCTCAATCCCTTCCCTCAGGCCGATTTCAACGCCGCCGGAAGAAATGAAAAGCTCCTTCATCCGGTCCTTATCATCAGCCTCTGCGGCATGATAAATCGCTTCAAAAGTCGCTCCCTGGCCTGCCTGCCAGTCCGTCGCCCGCTCATGAAGCCGCTTCAGGCTTGTTTCATCGCGTTCCAGCATTTTCTTACGCAGGAACTGGTGAAACAGGGGATTGAATCTGAAATATCCCGCCATGTCTTCCAGCGTATAGACAAGCGGCGCAAGATGCTGTTTCATGAGAAGGCTTTCAACATCCTTCATGTCACAGACAAACCGCGCCTGTTTAACGGAGAAAATCCGGAAAATACTCAAACTGACAAGCGCATCGCAGAGGTCGGGGCCCAGACCAGCGAAAATCTGTTCATTGATGAATTCTTCCAGATCCGGCGAAAGCTGGACGGCATCAGTATCCACTGGAAGATTCAGTTGGCTATTGTTGTTGTCAAACCGGCATCGTTCATACCAAAGCGACACGGGCCAGCCGCCGGTAAGACGCATAAGCTGCTCTCGTTCCAGCGCCTCAAGCCGGGTCTGGAAAAGGGCGGAAATTTCGCCATCACTAAATGCGAGGCTGTTTGCGTCGATATGAGTAAGCTGGTTATGGGCACGATAGGCCGATACCGGGATAATGTTGCCCCGACTGCTCGTGAGGACAAAGAAAACCGAAAGCCCGCTGAATTCTATCAGATTATTGAGAGCCGTAAGTGAGTCCCGGTCACTAAGGCATTCGAGGTGATCAACGAAAATAATATGCTTTCGGGAAAGACGGCCGGACAGTTCCCGAAACTTATCAACGGTATCACGGGTATTTTTCATGCCGGTGCCAGATGGAAGGTAAGCCTTCAGCAGGTTGAATAGATTGGAGAAAAATACAGGCCTGGAATTGTCTTCGGTTGATATTTTATACCAGGTTACGGCATAGCCCTTGAAACTGGCATCTTCCGCCCACTGGGCCATGAGCACGGCTTTTCCAAAACCGGCCGGCGCTTCCAGAAGGGTCAGCTTTTTATGGGTATAAACCGGAGACCGGGACAGCAATCGCGGACGATCGATGGTCCCTGCATTCAGGAGATAGGCAAAGGGCTGCCGATTTGACAGTCCATCCCCACGCTCCTGCAACTTACCGCTATCCAACATTTTTTCTACCCACTGCGGCAAACAGACTCCGCTTCTGCCCCTTCATCCGGGTCACCATTGCCTTTACAGATCGGACCAGTAAATTTTCCGTTCCACTGAAAAATAGATCCCATATGAACTTTTCATTATGGCGCGGGTCATGAATTTTACAAGAACCATTCTCGCGCGGCCGGGGGGGACCTTGTGAAAATCTTGCCTCACGGGGATTCAGATGATCCAACTATCAGGTCCTACGCAGAGCACAGTCCTCAAGGGAAGCCTATGCAAAAGGCATGAATACCTTGGTTATTCATACGCTTTCCGGACATATCATGCCAAAGCCTGAAGAAGCATCAGGACGACTAATAATCAATGACTACTTCACAACCGCCAGGTTTGTTGTCGGTGGAGCGCCCAGCATGTCCCTGTGGGACGGCGGCACCCTGCCGTCGCGGTCGGTAATCCCGTAACGCGCACAGATTTCAGCCCCGATCAGTGTGCGCCCACTGAGTTCATCACCTTCCGGATCACAGGCAATGGCATGAATGATATGTCCCGTGAACTGAGGCGTTTCCGCCAGAGCATGAAACTCACGATACTGTTCCGGATTGATTTCCGCCGCGATTCTTGCCCGTTCAGTGAGCAACGGCCCCATCCAGATCGAAACGGTGCGCACGCCGGTGCCTTGAAAGTCAACTGCCATGTCATGGGCAAATTTATCGAGCCCCGCTTTCTGTGCTCCATAGCCGGGACCATGCATATAACAAGTCGCCCCGAACGACGACCCAAAAGCAATCAGGCCAGACTCCCGGGGCACCATCAGGCGCGCCGCATGCCAGCTCGCCACATAGGCGGAACGAAGCCCGACGTTGAGGATCTCCACTGCGGCAAGCTCTTTTTCCCAGAAGGGCTTGTCCTCAATCAACTGTGGATGCATGTAAGTGGCATTGTTGAACAGGATATCGAGCCCTTCTTCATCTCTTGCGATCCGTTCAAACAAAGCCGCCACCTGATCATCATCACCATGATCACAGGCCACTGCAATTCCCTTTCCTCCCGCTGCAGTAATTTCCTCTGCGGTTTTATGAATAGTGCCCGGCAGGGCCGTCCCGTCCCAGCCGACCGCCGAACCTTCGGTTTCGCTGCGCCCGCTGACATAGACGGTCATACCCTTTTCCGCCAGCGCCAGGGCGATACCGCGCCCGGCGCCGCGGCTGGCGCCGGTGACAAGGGCAACTGATGGTTTTGTCATAACGTCCTCCTTTAAAAGTTTTCCTACATGTCCACCAGCGGCGTGTAGACCGGATTTTCCAGTCTTGCGATGGCCGCGGCTTCCTCCCTGATACGCGGCAGGTAACCGGGGTGCGGCATGATCCAGAATTTATCTTCGGAAATGGCTTTAAAAACTATATCGGCCAGCGCCACCGGGTCCATGCCGCTGGCAGCAATCCCCTGGCGCAACTGCTCTTTCATGGCTTTTTTCGTTTCGTCTTCCACCGGGCGTTCCTCCTCAGGCCTGTGACGGTCCGCATCGGCAATCTGTGTATTAACGGCCCCCGGACAGATGACAGACACCCGCACCCTGGAACGGGCCATTTCCAGTTCAAACTGCAGGGTTTCGCTGAGGCTGATCACCGCCCGTTTGCTGGCGGAATATATCGACGTGGTTGGCGATGGCAGAAAGCCCGCGACGGAGCCGGTGTTGATAATCCGGGCCGGGGTCCCCTGCGCCATCATGCGTGGCAGAAAGCTGCTGACACCGTTCACCACCCCGTTCACATTCACCCCCATCACCCAGTTCCAGTCCCTGAGATCATGCTCCCAGGTCATGCCTGTCATCATCACCCCGGCGTTATTGAACAACAGGTCCACAACGCCGAAGCGATCAAAGGCTAGACCGGCCAGCGCCTGCATCTCCTCGGGGCGGGAGACGTCAATTCGACGCACTTCCACGGAAATCCCGCAGGTGACAGACAAGTCGCCCTTTAGTTTTTCAAGCCCGGCTTCGTCCAGATCAGCCAGCACCAGGTTCATCCCCAGCCCGGCGGCTTTTTCCGCCAGCCCCTTGCCGATGCCGCTTGCCGCCCCCGTAATGACAGCCAGTTTTCCCGTCAGCTCCTGCATGAATATCCTCCAGTTTTATACATATTAAGATTACCAGTATCACTTTTTGCGTAATATTTATATACATTAATTGCGTTTTTTAGTATTTTTATAATATAATTTTTAATTTTCCAGGCTGAAACATGATGAAATATGCCCATGACCGCATAAAAGAACCGCTAAAATTACGCAGTCCGGCGGATATCAAATGGAACCTGGCCCATGATGTCATTATTGTCGGTTTCGGCGGCGCCGGTGTCTCCGCTGCCCTGGAAGCCCGGGCAAAGGGGGCGGATGTCGCTGTCATTGATCGCTTTTCAGGCGGCGGCGCCACAGCCATCTGCGGCAATGTGGTCTATGCCGGCGGCGGCACCCATATCCAGAAAGAGGCCGGGGTAGAAGACACGCCGGAAGATATGTTCCGCTATCTGCAAGCGGAAACTGGTGGCATCGTCAGTGATCGAACCCTCAGTCATTTTTGCGAGGGGAGCGCCGACACCCTGAAATGGCTGGAACAGCAGGGTGTGCGCTTCAAGTCGACCTGCACCCTGAAAAAGACCTCTTACCCGGCCAGCGGCATTCATCTGTATCACTCGGGTTCTGAACTCAATCCCCGCTACGCAAAGCTGGCCCGTCCGGCCCCGCGCGGCCATATCGCCTATGGCGGCTTCCGCCTCCGGGCGACGGGCCACCCCGACTTTTATGCCCCGCTACGAAAGAGTGCGTTTGAGCAAGGGGTCTCCACTTACCTACAGGCGGAAGCCGTCAGATTAATCCAGACAGTAGATGGCCGGATAATCGGTGTAGAAATAAGACAACTACCCCCGGGAACGAAAGCTGAAAAAGCCTATATCCGCTATTCCCGGCGGGCAGACAAATGGCACCTTTACGCCCCGGGTCTGGCAGCAAAATACCGCCGGAAGGCACAGGCCGTTGCCGACAGCCATGCCCGAACCATGTTTCTGCAGGCTCGCAAGGGCGTTATCCTGAGCAGCGGCGGTTTTGTCATGAACCGGGACATGGTGCGGACTTATGCACCAGGTTACCTGAAAGGCCTGGCACTGGGCACATCGGGCTGCAACGGCAGCGGAATCGCACTCGGCCAGTCCGCAGGCGGGGCGACCCAAAATATGGATCGCATTACCGCCTGGCGTTTCATCAACCCTCCCCATGCCTGGGCGATGGGCATGATCGTCGATGGTAAAGGCGCGCGCTATGTGGACGAGACCCTGTACGGCGCCGCCATCGGCGACGCCATGTGCCTTGAGGCCGCTGGGAAAGCCACCCTGGTGATCAACCATAGCCTGAAATGGAAAGCAATGAGAGAGATCCTGCCCTGGCGGGCCCGGGCCTTCCAGTATATTCCCGCCTTCATCAGTATGATGTTCAAAACGACAAAAGGACAGACCATCGACGAGCTGGCTGAAAAAACCGGCCTGGCTCCGGCCATACTACGCCGAACTCTGGAAACCTACAATGCCGCCGCCCGGGGGGAACGGAAGGACGACTTCGGCAAACCGGTCGCAGATATGCAGGAAATGGACAGGGGGGCCTATTACGCTATCGACGTATCGCTGGATAACAAGGTGCTACCCTGCCCGACCCTGACCCTGGGCGGCCTGCAGGTAAATGAGCAGACCGGCGAAGTCCTGCGCGAAGACGGCGGTGAAATTCCAGGCCTTTACGCCGCCGGGCGCACCGCCATCGGCATCGCCTCAAATGCCTATGTCAGCGGACTGTCTGTCGCCGACTGTGTCTATTCCGGCAGACGGGCCGGCTCTCATGCCGCCGGGGGAACCTGAAGTCCCATTGGCTCCCCGGTCAGCACGCAATGCACCCCCTCTGGCGTGTCCATCTTGCCTACACAAAGATTACAGTTGGTGCAGTGGGCATTACCAAAGGTGCCGGAACTGATCTGGTTGGGCAAGTCCGGATTATGCAGAAGCGGTCGGCCCATCGCCACCGCCTGGAAACCATCTGCCAGCGCCTGTTTCATATTTTCCTTCGTGCGCACCCCGCCCAGTAGCACCAGCGGCATATCCACCGCTGCCCGCACCCTGAGGGCAAGTTCGCGGAAATAATTTTCCTCGAACGGCATGGGCCGGAATACCTGTGCCCCGCCAATCTTCAGCATCCATTTGCGGATAGGGTTCTTTTCCGCCGCCACCATTTCCGCCAACGGGCTTTCACCCCGGAACAGAAACATGGGGGTTTTGGAGACAAAGCCACCCGACATCACCAGGGCATTCAGTCCCGCTTTCTCCAGCGCCCTGGCAATTTCCACCGCCTCGTCAATCTGCAGACCGGCCTTGAAACCGTCGGACAGATTGGTCTTGGCCAGCAGGGGAAAGTCATCGCCGACGGCTTCGCGGACCGCCTTGACGATCAGGAGCGGCAGGCGCAACCGGTTTTCCAGACTGCCGCCATAATCGTCTTTGCGTTTGTTGGTGGCAGGACTCAGAAACTGGGAAATCATATAACCATGCCCCATATGGATTTCCAGCGCCTCGAACCCGGCCCGTTTGGCCAGAGTTGCCGCCCGGCCGTAATCCTCCACCGTCCGGTCGATATCCGCATGGGACATGGGCACAGCAATGGGGTAGCCGGACATCATGCCATAGGTATTGAGACCGCCGCTCGGCCCCTTTGAGACCCAGCTTGACCGACCCGAGGCCTGGGTAAACCCCCCGGCATGGGCGAGCTGGATGGAAGCAATAGCGCCTTCATTGCGGATTGCCGCGGTCAGGCGGGAGAGGTCGTCAAAATTCTCTTCTTCCAGCACAATCTGGTCATTGAATGTCCGGGCGTCCCGGGATACGGCCCCGTAAGCAACCGTGGAAATTGCCACCCCGCCCTCAGCATGACGGCGATGAAATTCGATCAGCCGGTCAGTGATCTTGCCGCCAGGACACATACCTTCAAAAGTGGCGGTCTTGATGATCCTGTTGCGCAGCGTCTTGCCGGCCAGTGTCCAGCTTTCAAATATTTCCATTTTCCAATCCTCCCGTTAGCTCCGCCCTTTGTCATCTTCTTCATTATATTTTATTATCTAGTTGCGTAAATTTTTTCAATATTTATTACGTTTTTACGTATTTTTATAGACATTTTTTTGTTTTTTTATTGATAATACTCCCCAATCGCGATAAGATTTCGTAAATTAACCTGCGATAGGCGGGATCATATTCTAGCCAACGGCGCCCCGGGGAGGCAATCGATTACGGTCCCCCTGGTTTCGGCGGCTTCACTTTGGGTCCGCCCTTATTTTGTCGGCACCACTCAATTCAGGAGTTAAAACAATGAGCCTTTTCTGGAGTTTTGCAGGCCTTTTGGGCTTATGGGGTTTGGCCGGCCTCGCCGCTATTAAATATCCTGTCGAGAAAACCCGGCCCGGCCTTGTTTTTCGGTTGCTGGGCATCGTGGGATTGCTTGGAATTGGCGGCATCTGGATCCCCGGCGCAGGCGCCGCGGGGGCCCTCGGCGCTATGGGTCTGTGGGGACACCAAAACCCAAAACTCGCCCGCCTGGCCCTTCCCGGAGCCTTAATGGGGTTAATCGGGATCGCGGCTTACTTTATCTGGTATCTTTCATAACTGAAAAACAGGCCCGGCTATAACGGGCTTCTATTAACTTGCAAGCGACCCAGGGAGGCAATCGCATGAGTGAGCTGGATATCTTCGCCCCCGGCGGGGATTACGAAATCACCCGGATGGAATATGACGGTTATTGCGGACCGGCTTTTAAGAAAGTCTGGCCCAGCCTGCGGCATCTTTATGATCATGCCGCCGCCTATGGCGAACGGCCGTTTCTTGTTTTCGAAGGCCAGCGTTATACGTTCGGCGAATTCTTCGCTGAAGTTAAAAAACTCGCCCATCTATTGCAGGACCATTTTGGAATCAGCACCGGTGACCGGGTCGCCATTATCATGCAGAACAACCCGCAGTGGCTGACCACTTTTGCCGCCGTGACCGGGATTGGCGCCATCGCCGTTGCCGTCAACAGCTGGGGCCGGGGCGAGGAACTGCAGCAGGCCATCAACCATATCCAGCCCAAGCTGGCCGTCATTGACCCGCGCCGCCTCGACCGCCTGCTCGGGGAAGGTCCGGTGAAGTGCGACGTCATCGTCGGCGGCACCAAAGAAGACAGTGTTGCAGGATATCCCGGCTACCACACGCTGTTGAAAGAAATTGAAGAGCAGAACGACTGGCCGACCCCCTGCCCGTCCTCCGAGCAGGCGGCACTGATTATGTTTACCTCCGGCACCACCGGAAGCGCCAGGGGCGCCCTGTTCCGCCACCGGGCCATCGCCCAGTCCCTGAAAAACCTGGCCTTCAGCGGCTATTTGGTCGGCGGCGCCATTTACCAGAAAATGCTGAAGGCGGGTATTACGCCGGATCCCGACATGGATTTTCAGCCTACGGCCCTGCTCGCATTTCCACTGTTTCATGTGGCGGCGGCGCATGCCGTCTTCCTGATGAACCTGCAGATCGGCGGGCGCATTGTCATGGTGCCCAAGTGGGACCCTGGCGAGGTCCTCTCCCTGGTGGATAAAGAAGGCATCACGTCGCTGTCCGGGGTACCGGCAATGATGTGGGACATCCTGCATCACCCGGACCGGGACAGACATAATCTGGACAGCCTGGTGGCGCTCGGCATCGGCGGAGCGCCGGAAACCCCGGAAGGCATTGCGCGGCTGCAGGCCGCCTTCCCGCGTACGATACTCGGCACCGGCTACGGCATGACCGAGGTCGGAGGGACCATCGCCACCAACACCGGTGAAGATTACCTGAACCGTTCCCTGTCGGCGGGACGTATCCTGCCCAGCGTGCGGATCCGGGTCGTTGACGAACAGGGGCACGACCTGACGCCCGGCGAGAGCGGCGAGATCCTGATCAGGAGTGCGGCGGCTTTCGATGGCTACTGGGATGACCCCGAGGCCACGGCCGCGATCCTGCAGGACGGCTGGCTGCACAGCGGCGACTATGGCTATGTGGATGAGGAGCAGTTCGTCTATATCACCGGCCGGATCAAGGACATGATACTCAGCGGCGGGGAAAATATCTCCTGCGCCGAGCTCGAACACCTGCTGCAGGAACATGACCAGGTCCGCGAAGTTGCCGCCTTCGGCCTGCCGGACGAACGGCTCGGGGAAATTCCCGCCGTGGCTATCACTTCCACACCGGGCAATACCCTCAGTGAAGCGGATATTCAGGAGTATGTTGCCGAGCATCTTGCCCAATTCAAAGTGCCGAAACGGGTGATTTTCACGGAGCAGCCCTTCCCGCGCACCGCCATTGGCAAAATCATCAAACCGGACCTGCTGAAACAACTCGGCCTATAGGACAGGAAAACCAATGAAAGACATCAAGATAATCGACCTGATGATGGGCATTCCGGCAAGCGAGGACCGTTCCGGCTGGTACGAGTTCATCAAGCCGCTGATCCTGGACGAGGAAAGCCGCAAGATGTTCGAAATGCCAGCCCAGTATATGTTCAGGGATATTCCCCAGACCGGCGAACAGGAAGATTTTGTCGCCTATACCATCGCCCAGATGGACAAACATAATATCGAGCGCGCCATGGTCGGCCTGGTCGAAGAACAGCCGGAAATCCAGCATGCCTTCAAGCACCATAAAGACCGCTTCTTTTTCGATTACAGCCCCAACCCCAACCTGGGCATGGAGGAAGTGCGCAAGATACGGCGCCTGAAGAAAGAATATGACATCAAGGCGGTGACCGCCTTCCCGTCCGGCATGTGCCCACAGGTGCCCATCAATGACAAGAAATGGTATCCGATCTATGCCACTTGCGTGGATCTGGACATCCCCTTTGTCTGTTGTGTCGGCGTGCCCGGCCCGCGCCTGCCCATGGAACCGCAGAAGGTGGAGCTGATCGACGAGGTTTGCTGGTTCTTCCCGGAACTGAAATTCGTCATGCGCCACGGCGGCGAACCCTGGGAAGAACTGGCCGTTAAACTGATGCTGAAATATCCCAATCTTTATTATTCGACCAGCGCCTTCGCCCCGAAACATTACCCGAAAGCAATCATTGATTACGCCAATAGCAGGGGCGCGGACAAGATCATGTATGCGGGCTATTTCCCCATGGGCCTGTCCCTGGACCGGATATTCCGGGACATGCCAGAGGTGCCTTTCAAGGAAGACGTCTGGCCCAAATTCCTGCGGGAGAATGCCCTCCGGGTATTCCAACTTGACAATTAAAGAGACTGGAGAAAAAACATGGCAAAAAGACCAATAGACGGCATAAGATTTCCCAACCCCATGCCCTATGGCTGGTTCGGGGTTTGTTACAGCGATGAACTGGGGAAGGACGGGATTCATTCACTGACTTATTTCGATCAGGACATTGTCCTGTTTCGGGGCGCAGACGGCGCACCACGAGCGCTGGACGCCTATTGCGAACATATGGGCGCCCATCTGGGCGGCGGCACGGTGGTCGGCAACAATATCGCCTGCCCGTTCCATGCCTGGGAATATGACGGCGAAGGCAAGGTGGTCAATATCCCCTATGCCAAAAAGATCCCTCCGCAGGTTAAAAAGCCCTGCATGAAAGTCTGGCCCATTATCGAAGCCAACGGCATGGTCTGGATGTGGTATCATCCGGAAGACGTCGCGCCGATGTGGGACGTTACCCCACACGAGGAAACCAGCAGCAACGAGTGGGCGGAATTCGGCCGCAAGGAATGGATCGTTGACACTCATCCGCTGGAGATGGCGGAAAATGCCGCCGATGTGGCCCACTTCAAATATGTACATGGCACCGAAGAATTCCCCACCGACTGGGATATCAAGATTGACGGCCCGATGCGTAGTGGTTTTGTCGACGCCCCCATGCGGACCCCGAAAGGCGTGGTGCCGGGCAAGATCGAGAACTTCAACCGCGGCCCCGGCGAAGCCTGGACCCGTTTCAGCGGCATTGCCGATACCTTCCTGCTGTCCAGCTTGACTCCCCTGGCCCGGGACAAGGTTCATGTGCGCTTTTCCTTCTGGCAGAAGAAGGAAGATGCGGAAACCTTCAAGGCCGGTGTGTCCAAGGCGTTCATTCAGGAAGTGATCAAGCAGTTTGAGGAAGACAAACCCATCTGGGACAACAAGATCCACCTGAAAACCATTCGCCTGTGCGACGGCGACGGTCCGATCATGGACCTGCGCAAATGGTACAGCCAGTTCTTCGTTGAAGGGGCCGCCTGATTCCAGGCAGCCCCTGTAACCTGAGTACCACCGGCTTGTCATGAGCCGGTGGTTTTCTTTTGGGATTATTTAATAGACCTCGAACAGGCCGGCCGCACCCATGCCGCCACCGACGCACATGGTGACCACCACATATTTTGCCCCGCGGCGTTTGCCCTCTATCAGGCTGTGCCCGACCATCCGCGCCCCTGACATGCCAAAGGGATGGCCGATAGAGATTGCGCCACCGTTCACATTGAGAATCTCATCGGGAATACCAAGCTTGTCCCGGCAATAGAGCACCTGCACCGCAAAGGCTTCATTCAGTTCCCAGAGGCCGATATCGTCCATTTTCAACCCGTGCCGGTCCAGCAGTTTGGGAATGGTATAGACCGGGCCGATACCCATTTCATCAGGGCTAAGACCGGCGACGGCAATGCCGCGATAGGCGCCAAGCGGCTGAAGACCCCGCTGTTCCGCAAGTTTTCCGTCCATTACTACGGCCGCAGAGGCTCCGTCTGACAACTGGCTGGCGTTGCCAGCGGTAATACAGCCGCCGTCCAACACCGGGTTCAGGCCCGCAAGGCTGTCGAGCGTTGTGGACGGCCGGTTGCCCTCGTCTTTTTCCAGGGTCACTTCCTTATTGGAGGTCTCCTTGGTTTCCCTGTCCACCACAATCATGCTGGTTGTCAGCGGTACAATCTCGTCGTCGAACTTGCCCGCCTTCTGAGCGGCGGCAGTGCGTATCTGCGACTGGAGGCTGTATTCATCCTGCGCTTCGCGGTTGATGCCATAGCGTTTGGCCACCACTTCGGCGGTCTCGATCATCGGCATATACATATGCGGGCTTTTTTCCAGCACCGCTTTGGACACTGCCCGGTAGGTATTCTTATGCTTGTTCTGGACCAGGGAAATGCTTTCCACACCACCGGCGACTACAATAGGCATATCATCATGGATCACCTGTTTGGCGGCCGTGGCAATGGCCATCATACCGCTGGAACACTGGCGATCCAGAGTCATGCCGGCAACAGAGTTCGGCAGGCCTGCCGTCGCTGCCGTCAGCCGACCCAAATTGTAAGCCTGGGTGCCCTGCTGTGCCGACGCCCCGATGATGCAGTCCTCCACCTCATGTCCCTCAAGGCCGGCCCGGCGCACGGCTTCGCGCACCACATGACCGCTGAGTACCGGAGCCTCGGTATCGTTATAGGCGCCACGAAAGGCTTTACCGATCGGTGTGCGGGCAGTTGAAACAATGACAGCTTCTTTCATGTTACTTCCTTAAACTTCCTGAATATTAAGCGGACCCCAGAAGGCCCGCATCTCAATGATTTTTCCCTCAGCATCAAAACGGAAAGTATCGATCACCTCGAGCCGCTGCTTTTTCCCCTCATAGGTCACGTGCACGGTGAACGGAAAGGCGGCAATATCTCCGGCAACTCGCACCGGGCCATCCAGGAAAAGCCGTGCATCGAGTTCCATGGCCTTGAGATAAAAGGCATGAATAGCGTCGCGCCCCCTGATGGCTTCCGTGCCATAGGGGTCTTCAACTGTTGCTTCATCCGCATAGAGGACCAGAACAGCATCGGCATCTCCGTCTTCAAAGGCCTGGACATAGGCCTCAACGGCTTTGGTTCTTTGCTCTACAATGTCGATGACGTCCTGCATGGTTCTACTCCGGATAAAAATGGCTGATGGTGTCGACCACACAGGCGGGACGGTCTTCGCCCTCTATCTCCACGGTCACCCGGATCGTGGCCTGTACGCCGCCCTTCACTTCTTCCACGGCGATCAGTTCCCCGACCCCGTGGATTCTGGAATCGACCTTGACCGGAGCCGGAAACCGCACCTTGCCGCAACCGTAATTGACGCCCATGGAAATACCCTGGACATCAATGATCTGCGGCAGGAACATATTGACCAGCGACAGGGTCAGGTAACCATGCGCAATTGTGCAGCCGAAGGGGCCATCTTTGGCTTTCTCCGGGTCCACATGGATCCACTGGTGATCGCCGGTGGCGTCAGCAAACAGATTGATACGGTCCTGGTCGATGACCAGGCTTTCGCTGCTGCCGAGTGTTTCACCGACCGCGTCCGCCAGGTCATTGGGACTTTTGAACACACGTGTCATGATTTCCTCCTCAGGCCCGCTGGCTGGAGACAGGCAGCACTTCACCCGTCATATAGCTGGAATAGTCGCTGGCCAGGAACATCATCACATTGGCCACTTCCCAGACTTCCGCCGCCCGGCCGAAGGCTTCACGCTCCGTCAGTTTGGCCAGAAGCTCGTCGGTGGTCACCTTGCTGAGAAAGGCATGCATGGCGATGGACGGGGCGACTGCATTGATGCGCACCCCATGTTCCGCCGCCTCGACCGCACTGCAACGGGTGAGCGCCATGACCCCGGCCTTGGCAGCCGCATAGTGGGCCTGTTCCTTCTGCGCCCGCCAGCCCAGCACCGAAGCATTATTGACTATGGCGCCCGACTTGCGCTCATACATATGACGCAGCATGGCCCGGGTCATGCGGAAGGTGCCGTTCAGGGTCACATCCAGCACCATATTCCACTGGTCGTCACTCATGTCGACCACCGGCACGGAGCCGCCCAGCCCGGCGTTATTAATTAACACATCCACATGGCCCATCTCGGCGATGGCGGCCTTAATCAGTACCTGCACGTCTTCTTCCTGAGTAACGTTGCACAGATGACTTCCCGGGCGCTGACCGGTTTCCGCCTCGATGGTTTCCACAGCTTTTGCCAACCGGCCTTCATGAATGTCGCTGATAAAAACGCGTGCGCCTTCCTCGACCGCTTTTCTGGCGGCGGCAAATCCGATGCCGGTGCCGGCTGCAGCGGTCACAAGCACAGTCTTGCCCTTGAGTAAATTATGGCCCGGCACATAGGGGGGAATAGTGGTCATGATTTTCTCTCCTCAGGCCCCGCGGGGCTCCTTGGGCATCATCAGCGCCCGCTCGGCGATGATATTCCGCTGCACCTGGTTGGTCCCGGCATAGATTGTGTCGGATCGGCTGAACAGGAACAGATTCTGCAGCCGCTTCATCTTGTAGTCTTGGTCCTGACTGATCAGTTCCGCCTCCGGCCCCATGATATCCATGGCCAGCTTGCCGAGATCCCGGTGCCAGCTGGCCCAGAAAATTTTGGCGATATAGCCTTCCCGGCTGAAGGTGCCGCTTTCCGCATTGGTCAGGGTACGAAGGGCATTATAACGCTGCACCCGAAGCCCCATCTCGGCTTCCGCAAGACGCTGGCGAATGATCGGATCTTTGGCTTTTCCATTGGCTTTGGCGAGCGCAATAATCTCGTCCAGTTCATTACGGAAGTTGGCCTGCTGGGCCAGAGTGGAAACACCACGCTCGAAGGTGAGGGTCGCCATGGCCACTTTCCAGCCGTTGCCTTCCCCGCCAACCACCAGGTCGGCTTTTGTGCGAGCCCCGTCAAAGAAGACCTCGTTGAATTCGGAATCTCCGGTCAGTTGTTTGATGGGACGCACATCCACACCCGGTTGATCCATTGGTACAAGAAGAAAGGATAACCCCTTGTGATTTCTGGACCCTTCCTCGGTCCGGCAGAGCAGGAAACACCAGTCGGAATGCTGGGCGTGGCTGGTCCATATTTTCTGGCCCTCGATCACCCATTCGTCTCCTTCGAGCCGGGCCTTGGTGCGGATGTTGGACAGGTCGGATCCGGCCCCCGGTTCGGAAAAGCCCTGGCACCAGAGTTCCTCCGCATCGCGGATCTTCGGCAGGAAGCGCTCTTTCTGCTCGTCTGTGCCAAAACCCATGATGGTCGGCGCCGCCAGTTCCAGGCCGATATGAGTCAATCGTCCCGGCGCCCCGGCCCTTGCATATTCCTCGGCAAAGATCACCTGTTCCATCAGGCTCGCCCCCTTGCCGCCGAAGGCTTTGGGCCAGCCGATGGCCGCCCAGCCGGACTTGCCCAGGAACTGTTCCCATTTGATGCGTTGCTCGAAACCTTCAAGCTGTTCGCCGGTGCCGCCGAGACCCTTGATGTGGGCGAAGTCGCCATTCAGATGCACCTCGAGCCAGCCTCTGATTTCCTCGCGGAAGGCATTCTCTTGTGGTGAAAAATTCAGGTCCATTTTTCTTTCCCTTCCCTTACAAATTCATCGCAAGAGCCATCTGCTCCCGATGCCAGGTGGGTGCGCCCAGCCAGGCTTCCCCGGCCCGGGCGCGTTTAAAATAAAGATGCACGTCCGCTTCCCAGGTAACGCCGATGCCGCCGTGAATCTGCAAGCATTCGGCAGCATTTTTCATGGCGTCACTGCACAGCGTCGCCTTGGCGACAGGAGAGGCCTCGGCCAGTTCGTCCGTATCCGCGTCAACGACACAGGCGGCATAATAAAGACCGGAAATATCACTTTCCACTCGCACCATCATGTCGGCACATTTATGCTTGATGGCCTGGAAGGAGCCGATGGCCCGGCCGAACTGGACCCGGTCCATGGCGTAGGCCACCGCTGTATCGAGGCACCAGCGGGAGACGCCAAGCTGTTCCGCCGCCAGCATGATGGAGGCAATGCGGCAGGTTTTGACAAAACAGTCCCAACCGCCGTCCAGCGTTGCATCCGTACCCACGGTTACATTGTCGAACTCAATACGGGCCAGACGCCGGGTCTGGTCCATAGTTTTTAACGTGGTGACAGAAATACCTGCCATCTCCTGCGGTAGGACAAAGAGGCGAACACCGCTTTCGTCGGCGCTGCTTTCCAGGCGGGCCGCGGCCACAATCAGATCGGCGCTAACGCCGTCAATCACCTGTCCGGCGGTGCCATTCAGAACGAAGCCGTCACCCTCTCCCCTATAGCTGAGCGTGATATCTTCAAGCCCGAAACTACCGCCGTCACCATAGGCAAAAGTGGCTGTGCTCTGCCCGGCGGCAATGGCCGGCAAATATTGTGATTTCTGCGCCTCAGTGCCGCCGTGGATCAGAGCCTGGGCGGCCTGGCAAATGGTGGCGAACAGCGGTGAGCCGGTCAGCCGGTAACCGCATTCCTCCATGATGATGGTCAGTTCCACATAACCGAGACCCAGCCCGTCATAGGCTTCGGGAATGACCAGTGCCGCCCAGCCCATTTCTTCCGCAAGCCGTTTCCAGACGCCGTCATCATAGCCTTTTTCTGTTTCCATCCACTCTCGCACAACAGTTGCAGGCGACAGTTCCGCGAGAAATCCCCGGGCGGTTTCCCGGATCAGATTCTGTTCTTCGGAAAAAGTAAAATTCATAACTCAGCTTCCCCAGACTTTGCGGGCCGGTACGGCCTGTTCCAGCAGGCCTTTGACCACATCGGTGATTTCCTCAGGTTTCCAGCGGGCATGGATGTCCACGGAGGGCCCTTCGCGCCAGCCGTCTTCCAGCATGATCATGCCGCCCTTGATTTCAAACACCTGGCCGGTTACCTCCGCACTTTCAGTGCTCGCCAGCCAGGCGACAATGGGCGCACAGTTGGACGGATCATTTTCGTCAAATCCGCCGTCGGGCGCCGCCATGGCCTCGCCGAAGGCCGCTTCGGTCATGCGAGTCCGGGCCGCCGGTGCCAGCGCATTGGCAGTAATGCCGTAACGGGCAAGCTCCGCCGCCTGCACCAAAGTCAGGGCCGCAATGCCGCCCTTGGCTGTTGAATAGGCACTTTGACCAATGGAGCCCTGCAGACCCGCGCCGGAGGTGGTGTTGATAATCCGGGCATCCACGGTGCCGCCGGTCTCCTTGGCCTTGCCGCGCCAGTAAGCCACAGCGTTTGACGCCACGGCAAAATGGCCCTTGAGATGAACCTTCATGGTGGCGTCCCACTCATCCTCTGTCGCGGAAACAAACATGCGGTCGCGCACGATGCCCGCGTTATTGACCACCGCATGCAGGTCACCAAAGGTATCCAGCGCCTGTTTCACCATCTCCCCGGCGGAGGTCATGTCGGACACATCTCCGAAGTTAGCCACGGCCTCCCCGCCGAGCGCCGCGATTTCCGCCACCACCTGCTCTGCAGGGGTACTTTCACCGCCCTCGCCCTGGTTACTGACGCCCAGGTCGTTAACCACCACCCTGGCGCCCTGCCTGGCCAGTTCCAGGGCATATTCCCGGCCGAGCCCCCGACCCGCGCCGGTCACCAGAACAACACGTCCCTCACAAATTCCAGTCATTCTCTTCTTCCCTTACAGTCGTTCGATGATGGTGACATTGGCCTGCCCGCCACCTTCACACATGGTCTGCAGGCCATAGCGCCCGCCGGTCCGTTCAAGTTCATTCAACAAAGTCGTCATCAGGCGCGCCCCGGTCGCGCCGAGCGGATGGCCGAGGGCAATGGCCCCACCGTTCACATTGACTTTTGAAAGATCCGCCTCCATATCCTTAGCCCAGGACAGGACCACAGAAGCAAAGGCTTCGTTGATTTCCACAAGGTCCATATCCTGCATTTTCATGCCGCATTTCTTGAGCGCATATTCCGTGGCCGGTGCCGGGGCGGTCAGCATCCAGACCGGATCGTCGGCCCGCACGCTCATATGATGAATACGCGCCCGTGGCGTCAGATTATGATCCCTCACCGCCTGCGCGGAAGCGATCAGAATTGCGGCTGAGGCATCCGAAATCTGGCTGGCAACACCTGCAGTTATGGGGCTTCCTTCATCCAGCGGCTCAAGTTCTGCCATTTTCTCCAGCGTGGTATCCCGGCGAATGGTTTCATCCGCCCGGAAGTCGCCCACCGGGGTAATCTCATTCTCGAACCGTCCCTCATCCTGCGCCCGGGCCGCCCGCTGATGGCTTTCAAAAGCAAAACGTTCCATCTCCTCCCGGGAGATGTCCCATTTTTCCGCGATCATCCGGGCGGAGTTGAACTGGGACAGTTGATCCGGACCGTAGCGCTTAACCCATCCCGGTGAACCGGTAAAAGGATCCGCCATGCCCAGCGGCTGGGCCGCCAGCATGGCGTAACTGATCGGAATCTGGGTCATATTCTGCACGCCGCCGGCCACCACCAGGTCCTGGGTGCCGCTCATCACCGCCTGGGCGGCGAAATGCACCGCCTGCTGGGAAGAGCCGCACTGGCGGTCGATGGTGGTGCCGGGCACATGTTGCGGCAGCCCCGCCACCAGCCAGCAGGTCCGGGCAATGTCGCCCGCCTGACTGCCGACGGTATCGCAGCAGCCGTAAATCACATCTTCCACGGCCGACGGGTCAACCCCCGTGCGTTCCATAAGCGCATTCAGAGGTACTGCGCCCAGATCGGCGGAATGCACCCCGGCCAGCGATCCCTTGCGCCGTCCGACCGGCGTCCTTACCGCATCAATAATATAGGCTTCGCTCACGTTTCTTCTCCCAAATCTTTATGCTGCGCCGAATGTGGCGCCCGGGCCGAGAGGCAGGTCGCCATCCAGCACCGTTTTTTCCAGTTGATCCTCAAGCGCCAACAGGTCACCAGCCGCTGCGTTGAGCGCCCAGACCCGCTTCATCCAGAGATGCAGGTCCACTTCATAGGTATAGCCCATGGCGCCGTGCACCTGATGGGCGCTTTCCGCCGCCTGCAACGCCGCTTCCCCGGCCCTGAGCTTGGCCTGGGCCACATGCAACCCCGCCAGAGGATCGCTGTCCGTCATGCTAAAGGCTGCGCGATGGATCAAGGGCCGGGCGAATTCCAGCGCTACCATGACCGAAGACAGATGATGTTTGACCGCCTGAAAAGAGCCGATAGGCTTGCCGAACTGGTGACGGTCATTGGCGTAGGCCACGGCCATGTCGACCATGCGACGACCGAGGCCATAAAGCTGGGCGGCGGCGATCAGGCTCGCACGATCAAGCGCTGACCACCACAGCTTTACCGCATTTTCCCCCTCGGAAATCGTGATACCTTTACTCTCATAGAGAAACACCGAGCGTAGCGGATCGATGCTTTCGCTGGCCTGCAACGCAGGTGAATCGTCAAGCCGGATCGCCTGTCCGTCGAAGCTCAACACAACTTTCGCCTTATCACCGTAGGTCACCACCGGCATACGGCTGTCAGCCAGGACGATCATCGCCTCTCCGCTACAAACCTTGTTCAATAGTTCTTTCTGACCACCAACCTCCGCCAGCAGTGGCGCGGTCACCACTGCTGTTTCGAGAAGCGGTTCCGGCAATGCCGCATAACCGCATTCCTCGGCAATCAGGATATAATCCCGAATGGTCAGATCGAGCCCGCCGACTTCCTCCGGCAGCATCAGCCCCATCAGGCCCATTTCCGCCAGTTGCCGCCAGCGGTCCGGAGAGAAGGTTTCGCCCTTCTCCACCATCTGACGCAGATGTGCGACATCGCATTCGCCGGCCAGAAAAATTTTAACTGCTTCCTGAAAGTCAAGCTGGTCCTGTGTAAACAAAAATTCCATGACCTATCCCCTCGGCAGGCCAAGCAGGCGCTCGGCTATGATGTTGCGCTGTATTTCGTTGGAGCCGGCATAGATCGGTCCGGCCAGCGAAAAAAGATAGCCGTCAAGCCAGTTGCCGTTGCCCTCACCACCGGGCGCGTGGGGCATCAGGTCGGCCCCGGCCCCCAGGATCGCCAGAGCGGTCCGGTGCAGGCTGCGGTCCAGTTCGGACCAGAAGATCTTGTTCAGACTGGCTTCCGACCCGATGGAACCGCCTGCCATCAGACGCGAGGCGGTCTGGTAGGTGGACAGGCAATAGGCCTCCGCCTCCAGCCAAGCATCCAGCACCCGCCGGCGCACGCTGGCTGGCACCCGGTCCGCATGTTTGCGATAGAGTTCCACCAGCTTCTTCGCCGCCATCTGGTATCGCGCCGGACTGCGCAGCATCAGCCCGCGCTCGAACCCGGCCGTGGCCATGGCCACTTTCCAGCCCTCACTTTCCCCGGCGAGACGGTTTTCCACCGGCACCCGCACATCATCAAAAAAGATTTCCGCAAAACCGGTCTGGCCGTTGAGCTGGAGTATCGGCCGGATGGTGATGCCCTCAGAATCCAGCGGCAACAGGATAAAGCTCAAACCGTGATGGCGGCTGCTTTCCGGGTCGGTCCTGAACAGGCCGAAGCACCAGTCCGCATAGGCTGCCCGGGTCGACCAGGTCTTCTGGCCGTTAATGACATAATGATCGCCGTCACGGATTGCCTTGGTCCTGATCGCCGCCATGTCGGAACCCGCTCCCGGTTCGGACCAGCCCTGGGCCCAGATATCCTCGCCCGACGCCATGCGCGGCAGGAAACGGGCCTTCTGTTCCTCCGTACCATAATCCATCAGGGTCGGACCCAGCAGGAAAATGCCGTTCTGGTTGACCCGAAGGGGCGCCCCGGCAGTGTAATATTCTTCTTCAAAAATCAGCCAGTCGATCAGGTCGGCCCCGCGCCCGCCAAATTCTGTGGGCCAGGTGACCATACCGTAATTGCCTTCGTTCAGGGTCGCTTCCCAATGGCGGTGCGCCTCGAACCCCTCTTTAGTGTCGAAGGACGGCAACGGTGCGGAGGGTACTTGCGCCTTGAGCCAGGCCCGCACTTCTACCCGGAACGCCTTCTGTTTGTCGGTATAGGTCAGCGCCATGATCAGAAGTCCGCCTTCTTGCCGCCCTCGACAAAGGCGTCGCGCGCCTTCTGGCTGTCTTCTTCCATATACATTTCCAGGGTAAAGCCCTGTTCCCAACGATAGTTGCGGTCCACATCGGCGGCTTCGATGCCGTTGAGGGCTTCCTTGGCGATAGCCAGCGCCTTGCGGCTTTTGGAGGCGATCACCTGGCAGAAGGCCAGTGCCTCCTGATAAAGCTTGTCTCTCGGCACCACTTTTTCCACAGCGCCGAGACGATACATTTCCTCAGCGGTGATGTTGCTGCCGGTAAAGAAGGCCGCCCGCACCTTGTGCAGCGGCAGCATGCGCGACAGGTGGGACGCGCCGCCCATGGCCCCGCGATCGATTTCCGGCAGGGCGAAAAAGGCGTCTTCCGAGGCGATAATGGTGTCCGATGCGCCGCAGATAATGACACCGCCGCCCATGATGAAGCCATGCACCGCGCAAACCACCGGCACCTCGGCCTTGTGGATGGCCTGGCCGGTAAGGAAATTCCCCCGGTTGACCAGCGGGATCATATCCGGTTTCGCCTGCAGTTCCTTAATATCCACACCGGCCTGGAAGCCCTTGCCTTCCGCCCGGATCAGCACCACTTTTACCTCCGGATTGGAGGCGGTTTTTGTCACAAGTTGCGGCAGCTCCATCCACAGTTTGCTGTCAAAGGCGTTGACTGGCGGATGGTCGAAAATAATCTCCCCGATACCGTCATGGATGTTCACATTAATCGGCATGTCCCTGTCCCTCTTTCCCGCCACAAAGGCTTGCGATCCTCTGTTCCGCTTCCCTGACAATCCCGTCGATCAGCTCTGCAACCGTGGGGATGTCCTCGATCAATCCGGCCACCTGGCCCGATGGCAAAACCCCCTCGTCCGGATGGCCCTGCACCATGGCCTTCTGGATCAACACCGGCGCACTGCCGGACATCATCACCTGGCCCATGGTCATGTCTGTTTTCTTCGCCATGTTCCAGGCTGACTTCAGCATGGTCATCAGGCTGGCATTGGTCATCTTCTTAAAGGCCAGTCCGTTGCGTATTCCCCGCAGCAAAAGCCCCGCTTTGCTCGCCCCGTCCAGATCGGCCAGCACCCGGTTCATGACCATCCTTTGCGGCATACCGTCCACCTGGCGGGACACCGGAATTTCGTCGACCGAGGCCGCAAGGTATCTTTCTTTGGTCTGCAGGGGCACCGGACTTTCCTGCGTCAGCAGAAAGCGTGTTCCCATGGCAATGCCCGCCGCCCCGAAGGCCAGCGCCGCCGCCAGACCGCGTCCGTCGCGGAAGCCACCGGCAGCAATCACCGGCACCTCCACCGCATCCAGAACCTGGGGCAGCAAAAGTGTTGTCGGTACCGCACCCGTATGGCCGCCGCCTTCCCCGCCCTGGATGACCACCATGTCAGCCCCCTGCCTGACCGCCTTGACCGCATGACGCACCGCGCCCACCGTCGGTATACAGAGAACTCCGGCGTCCTTGAAGCGCTGAACCGTCGCCCCGTCCGGACCGCGCCCGTAAGAAATGGCCCGTACACGATCACTATGGGACAGGATGTTTTCGACAATTTCTTTGGCGCCCGGCTGAAACATATGAAAATTCACCCCGAACAGTTTGTCGGTCCGGGACTTGATTTCCTGAATTCCGGCATCCACTTCCTGCGGCGTCATCACTGCACCGGCCAGGAACCCGAAACCCCCGGCCTCCGAGGTCGCCACCACCAGATCCGGCGAAGACACCCAGCCCATGGCGGTCTGGATCACCGGATAGCGGCAGCCGAGCTGTTGCGTGAGGGCTGTCTCAAACGCCTTCATTATTTGTCCCCGCCCTCTTTATCCTTATTGGCTTTGGCCATGCTCTTGCCGTCAAACCCGGCGATATAATCGCCCTTCACCAACTGGTTCTGGGCATGGGCAAAATGATGCATGGCGAAAACCGCATCCATACCGGTACGCTTACCCTGCAGGTCTTCCATATGGTTGATCGCCTGTTTGGTGAGCAGCAATCCGAGCCGCGGCTGGGTGGCGATTTTCTCGGCCATAACCTTCACCGTCTCTTCCAGCTCCGCCCGCGACACCACCCGGTTGACCATGCCCATCTCATGAGCCCGCTGGGCCGTCATGCGTTCACCTAGAAAAAGAAATTCCTTGGCAATACGGGCATTCAGCTCAAAACTATGGGCGAAATATTCCACCCCCGGAAACCCCATCTGCAGCACCGGGTCCTGGAAAAAGGCATCATCGGAGGCGACAATCAGATCACAGACCCAGGCCAGCATCAACCCGCCGGCGATACAGGCGCCATGCACCTGGGCGATGGTCGGCTTGGGAATATCCCGCCAGCGGCGACACATGCCGAGGTAGACTTCCTGTTCCCGGATATAGGCCTTTTCCGCCCCCGGCTTGTTGCTATGGTCGTACCACATCAGGCGGCGATCAAAGCTTTTGTCAAAATCCCGCCCCGGCGTACCGATATCATGCCCGGCGGTAAAATGTTTGGCGTCGGACTTCAGGATGATGACCTTGACCTCGTCATCATCTGTGGCCCGGCGAAAGGCATCATCCAGCGCATAGGTCATCTGGGAATTCTGCACATTATGATAGTCGGGCCGGTTGAGGGTTATATATGCCAGCGGCCCCTCGGTCCGGTACAGTACCGGCTCGTCGGTCTCGTAACTGATGTTCGTCTTTACCGGGTCCACAAGATCATCTGCCATATCATGCCTCCCTAATGCCGGGCGGATTACCCTCGAACACGGTGGCCCGCAGGTTATGGGGATCCAGCACCTCGCGGATCAACTTCAGTTGGTCATTCGTCGGCGCCGGAGTGTCCCCAAGTCCGTCAATCTGCTCCAGTTCGAAACCGGTATTGTCCTGCACCTCATCAAAGCTCACCCCCGGATGCAGGGAAATCACCCGTACCGCATTGTCGGCGCCGCCGAAATCCATCACGCACAGGTTGGTGATTATCCGGCGCAGGTCCAGATAGGGCGGTTTTTTACCGTCCGGCCAGCGCGCCGGGTTGTAACCAACGGAACTCACCATATCCACTTCACCGGCTACAAAGGCCTTGGCATTATGGCTCGGCACAAACATGCTGTTGATGTTGTTGATGGTGTTGCCGGGGAAGCCACGCGCGCCCAGAAGCGCCACCTTGGGCTCCTCGTAAGTACCGCCGATGACCGAAATATTCATTTGGCCGAAACGGTCCACCTGTACCGGTCCGACAAAACAGTGACGGTCGCCGCGATAGACAATATCGAAGACCCGCTCGTAGGTCATGATGCCTTCGATCTTCGGTTTATAGTCGCCGCGCGGACCAAGCGGTACCGGCTCACTGACAAGATAAGCCTCGCCCTCGGTCATCATCAGACCCGGATTGAAAGAAAGCTTGGCCAGCCCTCCAGCCAGACGCGGCACAACCCCGATCAGGGTCGCCATTTTTTCACCGTCATTTCTAAAGGCTTCCGCCCCGGCGCAAATACATAATTCTGCAAGACTGTAACTCATGTCTTCTTGTCCTTTCCCTGCGCCCTAGAATACGGGAAGCGGCAACTTGTGCACCGCCTCGATTCCACCAACCGTCTTGAGGTAACTTTCCTGGTCCTGCCCGCGGACGAAACTGTCCAGATAACCGTCGAACCCCTCTTTCGCGGTCCGGGAGTAATCCTTGAGATGAGCCACGTCGATGCCATAGTCCGGCGCACAGGAACTGGGATGCGCCCCACAGGTTGCTTCCGCAACCCCCTTCACCAGCGAGCGTTCGATGGGCATCTTCACCGCCATGCCTGGATCGTTGAAGGCCGAGGTCTCCACCAGTTCCTCGCAGGTGAGATAACTTTCTTCCGCCGCCCGGCAGAACCATTCGTCGAAGAAAGGATCGGGGCCGTAAATCCAGCTGTTGCCCAGTATGTCGGCCTTGTTCACATGGGCAATGGCCATATCCAGTTTGAGCGCCGGCATGGCCACCAGCGTTTCCCCATCAGCATAGGGCGATGTAATGGTTTTGATTTCCGGCGCATGGGCCATGATATCAGTGCAAAGTCCCACCCGGGTCGGCAGGAAAGGCACACGGCTCGCCGCCGCCTTGAGTCCGAGCTGCAACATGCCTTCATCAAGTTCCAGAATATCGAAAGCCCCCGCCTGGCGGGCTTTACGAAAATGGGCCTCCAGCGGAATGGTATCCAGGGAGACAAAACCGAACACGAGCTTTTTGATCTTTCCGGCACTGGCCAGCATGCCCACATCGGCGCCGCCATAAGCCACAACGGTCAGATCCTTGAGGTCATCGCGCCGCAGCATCTCCCGGATGATGGCCATTGGTTTCCGGCGGCCGCCCCAGCCGGCAATTCCAAGGGTCATGCCGGAACTCATCCGGTCCACGATGCCGGAAATTGTCATTGTTTTATCAAGCATTTCACAGATCCTTCATCATGGCGTACTGGTGACCCCAGAGGTCCCCGCTTTCCAGGATCTTGGGTTCCCAGCCGGTCCAGTCCATGCGCAGGCCGTCGCAGCCATATTCCACACCGATAGCCCCCGGAGACATGAAATAGACGGACAGCATATTGTCGTTCGTGTGACGCCCAAGTGTGGAAAACAGCGGCATATTCGCTTTTTCCGCCCGCTCCATGGCGAGCCCCACCGTGTCCACATCCGGCACCTCAAGCATCCAGTGCACGCATCCTGCCGGATGTTCGCCTTCGAAAATCGCCAGACTGTGATGACGCGGGTTAGCGCAATGCAGAAAGCGCACCCGCAACACCGGGCCATCTGCGCCCATAGGTACAGGCAGTTCGTCAGACAGACTGAACCCCAGAACTTCCCGGCAAAATTCAAAAGTTTCCTCGAAATTGGGAGCGGGAAGGACCACATGCCCCATGCCCATGTCACCGGTGATAAAGCGAGAGACCCCGGCAGGGGAAACAAAGGGATCATCAGCCTTAAATTCCCCGACACACACTTCGTGTCGATTACCGGAGGGATCGAGAAAGCCAATTCCCTGATCCACACCGCGCACAGCGCAGGCGCTGTCATCCAACGCCACCCAGTCGACCCCTTTTGCGCTCAGCTTCTCCTGAACATTCCTGAGCGTGGCACTATCTGCAACCTGCCAGCCCGCACAATAGAGTCTGTCTTCCTTGCCGGGCATGACAATCAGGCGGTGCGCCCGCTGGTCAATCCGGTAATAATCATTTTCCGCCCCCACAGACGGCCCCGTCACCTTCTGCATCCCAAGGACTTCGCAGGCCAGTGTTTCAAATTCCTTTTTGTCCTTCACCTGCAGGGCAAGATAGCCAAGACTTTTGACCGCCATATTTTTCTCTCTCCACAATATTCCCGCACCTCGCCGCAAAATAGTGACGCAGGGCGTACTCCCTGTCGGCCATACCACAGGGCAAGACCTTCTTTTCGCAATATAGGACAGATAAAACCCCATATCAACTTTTTTAGTATTTTTTATGATTATATTTTACGCATTAAGGTATTTTATTATGAAAATAATATCATTTTTGCGTATCACGGCGGGATCTCTCTATTGCCCTGCTGCATGCCGTCCGGCGATAAATCCAAAGGTCATGGCCGGCCCGATGGTAGAGCCAGCCCCGGGATAGGACCGTCCCATGACCGAGGCAGAGGTATTACCGATGGCATAAAGGCCTTCGATCACCGAACCATCCTCTGCCAGGACGCGGGCCTTCGCGTCGGTCAGCAGGCCACCTTTGGTGCCGATATCGCCGGGAAAGACCTCTATTCCGTAGAAAGGCGCCTTTACAATGGGGGAAATACAGGGATTTTTACCTGAATGACTGTCACCGTAATATTGATCGTAAAAACTGTCCCCGCGGGCAAATTCCGGGTCGCGGCCGGTCGCGGCATATTGATTGTTTTTCTCGATCGTCTTTTTTAGTCCGGTGGCATCCACCCTCATCTTTTCCGCCAGTTCCTCGATACTATCCGCCTTAAACAGCAGGGAGCGAATGCGGGACGGCAGCTTGTCATCGCTATGGACACTGGCCGGCATCAGTGGACCAAAGGGATATTTATGGCGGAAGCTGGCGTCAAACACACAGAAGGACGGCACGCTGTCCGCCTGATACATGGCATAACCGGATTCCAGGTAGGGAAAGGCCTCGTTGGCAAAACGCTCACCCGCCTTGTTGACAATCACATTGCCCGGCAGGGAGCGCTCCGCAAACAGGATATAGGCCCGATCGTCCCCCGGCACCTTGATGCTGGGCGCCCACCAGGCTGACTCCATCAGGTCGGTCAGCGCCCCGATCTTCAAAGCCGCCACAAGAGTATCGCCGGTGTTATGCACGTTACCCGCGGTCCAGTCGCTGCTGCTTGGTTTGGGCAGGAATTTTTCCCTGAGCGTCTGGTTATGTTCGAAACCGCCGGCCCCGAGAATCACCCCCCTGCGCACGGCGATCGTTTTCCTTTGTCCGTCCTGCTCGATCACGGCAGCGATCACGCGGCCCTGGTCATAGACCAGCTCCCGAAGGGGCGATGACAGCAGCAACGGCACCTTGCGGTCCAGCAATGACGCCCGCAACCGGGCTACCAATGCCCCGCCCATGGTGATGCGCCGGTCGCGCTTGCCTTTCAACCGCCCCGGTATATCGAGCCAGTATTTCAGTATCAGCTTCACGGCCAGAAGCATGGAGCCTTTGGCCTGGGTCAGCATGGCCCGGCCTTCCTTCATAGTGATACAGATCCGTCCCAAAACCGTGACCTGCTTGTGCGGCGGGCGCAGGTTAGCGAACTCACTTCCCAGGATATTCGAATGGGTCGGCAAAGGCTCCAGGGTGCGAAAACCACGCTTGCCGCCATTTTTTTCGGGAAAATAATCGGGATAAGGCATGGCGGCAAAACGGGCCTGGGTATGATCTTCCAGATATTTGACCATTTTCGGGGCTTGGTCCAGATAGGCATCAATACGGTCGGAAGACACGGCATTTCCGACCATGACCGACATATAGGCTCTCGCATCTTCGAGGCTGTCGTCGCCGCCTTCTTCAAACAGATGATGATTGTTGGGAATCCAGATGCCGCCGCCGGAGGTCGCGGAAGTGCCGCCATAGAGATCGCTTTTTTCAACCACCAGAACCTGCGCCCCGGCATCATGAGCAGCAATGGCCGCGGTCAGGGCCCCGGCCCCCGTCCCCACCACCAAAACATCACAGGAAAGTTCGCCCTCCCGGTTCGACATCATTCGCCCTCCCTCTTGCTTTTGTCTGCTGACTATATCAGTGGAGATCAAGTTCCTGCAGAAATTCCACGCAGGCCCGATTAAACAGGCCTGCATATTCCACCATCACCCAGTGACCGCATTTGCTGATCATGGTGAAGCGCACCGTGTCGCAGTCTTCCAGATAACGTTGCGCCCCGCTTGCAGGACAGAACTGGTCGTCCATTCCCCAGAACCCGAGAACCGGACATTTCACGTCCGGGATCCGGTCCGCCTGGTTAGGGATCTGCATGGTGGATAAAACTTCCCTGGGCTGGGTTTCAACAATGGCCAGTCGTTCGGCCACCAGGTCATCGGTGACATGTTTCGGGTCATAAACCAAAAGCTGCAGCAGCCTCTTCATGCCGTCGAAATCCAGAGCGCCGGAGGAAAAGTCACTCATCATCTTCTTAATACCGGGCATGGCGAAATAGACCGGCAGCTCCTCGATCCCGCCGGGCGCCATCATGATCATGCCTTTCACCAGCCCCGGAAAATCCAGCGCCAGCCTGAGCGCAATCGCGCCGCCCAGGGAATTACCAACCAGCACACAGGATTCAATACCTAGGTGGTCGATCAATCCCTTCAGCGTATCCGCAAACAGATCAAGGCTGTAAGGCCGGTCGGTCGGTTTACTGCTGTAACCATAGCCAACCAGGTCAGGTACAATCACCCGGCAACCGGCGTCGACCAAAAACGGATAATTCTGCCTGAAATTGCTGTAACCGGACGCGCCGGGCCCACTACCATGAATAAAAACAACGGCCGGACCGGACCCCACATCATGATAATGCAGCTCCAGCCCTCCGCCGACGTCTGCTTTTTTGCCAACCGGCGGCGCCCCCTTCTGCCCCTCTGCCATGCTTATTCTCCCTAGATAAAGAAGTCCCTGTTTTCATGGCCGAGATATAATCCGCCAAGATTATTGAGATAACGGGTCGGTTCATTAGCCACATGGGAGCGGCCGGCATGCAGGTCCAGGAAATACTGCACGATCGGCTTGCCGAAGAAAATCCCCCGGGCTCCGCACAGGGTCTGCAACGGATCAACCACTTCGATACACTTGCTCAGCACCTGGGCGGAATCGAGCCGGAAGCGGACCCGGTCCTCGATGGCGATTTCCTCACCCGCCTTCACCTTGTCCGTCATGTGATTCAGGTTGCGATAAAGAATAAGCTTAAGCTCGTCGATACGACGCATGGCTGCCGCCACGGCCTGTTGGGCGTCAGGGTCATCCACCGTCTTCTGCCCCGTATTGGAGGAAATCCGCGCGGCAGCTATTTCAAGGAAACTGTTCAGCGCCCCCTGGGTTGCCCCGATAGCGGAAGATGCCACGGCGCGGACAAAAACCTGCGCCCAGGGAATACGGTAAACCGGCGCGCTATTGACCTTGTTGCCCGGATTGTCGCAGGCAAAACCGTCCGCCGCCCGATGGGTGCGATATTCCGGCACAAATGCTCCGTCGACGATGATATCATGACTGCCCGTGCCCTGCAGGCCGAACACATCCCAGTTGCGGACGATCCGGTAATCGCTTTTCGGGACCAGGAAGGTCCGCATATCGGGCACACCACCATCTTTTTCCGGCGGAATCATTGCCCCCAGCAGCACCCAGTTACAATGCTCACTGCCGGAAGAAAAGGACCAGTGGCCGGAAAGCTGGAAACCGCCCTCGACCCGCTCCACCTTGCCAACCGGCTGGTAGGAAGAAGACATCAGTGTTGCATTATCTTCTCCCCAGACATCCTGTTGCGCCCGGTCATCAAACAGCGCAAGCTGGAAGGCGTGAACGGCAACGACGCCATAGACCCAGGCGCTGGACATGCAGCCTTCAGCCAACGTCAGCTGGATATCGAAGAATACCTGCGGGTCCATCTCGTAGCCGCCATAACGTTTGGGCTGAAGAACCTTGAAGAAACCAGCATTCTGAAACTCCCCAATAGTCTCGGCAGGGAGCGTCTGGTTTTTATTGGCGGCAGCCGAACGATCCTGCAGGGCAGGAATCATTGCCCGCGCCCTGGCCACCAGTGTTTCCCGAAGTTTTTCTGTATCCGTTACCTGTTCCATAATCACCTTCACGCACAACCTATATTAGACATCTATTTTGCGTATACTGTCACATATGCCGGGATGTGTAAACTTATATTCGTATTTTTTATGCTTATTTTTTACGAAATATATCATTTAATGTCGCGGTAATTTCATGAGAACATTACTCCTCATCCAGAATACGGCCCCAGCGATAGTCATATTTAATAAATTTAAGTCCCAGGGAAGTCTCCACATGCTTGACCCCGGGGATGGTGGCAATAGAATTATTGACTAGGTCAACCAGCTGTTCCGGCTCCTCAATCCGGGTCATGGCCAGGATATTGAAACGTCCCAGCATGCTGGCGACGAATCTGATTTCCGCAAGGGCGGCCAGTTGTTTGCCGATTTCCACAACCCGGGAATGCTCCGTATGAATGCCGATGTAGGCAAGAACAGTCTTTTCGATCTGGGCTATATCCGTCACAGCGGTGATACGAATGATATTGTCTTCCTGCAGCCTCTTGATGCGACCACGCACCGTTCCTTCCGTTACCCCCAGCATAGTCGCCAGCTTGCGGTTGGAAATGGCGGCATCCTTCGACAGGAATTCCACTATCCGCCCGTCAAGGTCATCAAGTTTTTTTGTTTTCATCCCGATCCATCCTTATGACAGCGGTGCTGCATTAAACTGGAATTTCATCACTTCCAGCGCCAGTGCCGGACTAAGATTCCGGATGCCTGCCACCTTTGACAGCTCATCCCCCATGAATTTCTGCAAGGCTTCGAAATCCTCCGCCACCACCAGCATTTCAATATCCTGGGTGCCGGATACGAGGCTGACGGAGAAAACATGGTCAAAGGCCGCCAACTCACGGGCAACTTCTTCCGCAGAACGGTTCTGAACCTCCACACCGACAGCAATCAGCGCATCAAATCCCGCGGCGGAGAAATCTGTCACCGCCACCACCCGCATCATCTTGTTGTCCTCGAGCCGCTTGACCCGATTGCGAACGGTGACCGCCGTGACATCAAGCCGGCGCGCCAGATCCTGGCTGGAAAGACGCCCGTCCTGACGCAACAATTCGATAATCTGCCTGTCCAGGCTATCCAGTTGCATTGGCAAGCCTTTCCCGGAGAGCGAATTTTTGCACCTTTCCCGCAGCATTAAGCGGCAGGACATCCACAAAATATACTGCCCTCGGCACCTTGTAGTTGGCCATTTTCAAACGGCACCAGTTGACAAGCTTCTGCTCTGTCAGCCCTTCTTCATTTTGTACGACAAAGGCCACCGGCACTTCCCCCATCCGCTCGTCTGATCGCCCCACCACCGCCACCTGGGCAATGGCCGGGTGGTCCAGCATGATGTTTTCCACTTCGGCCGGATAACAGTTGAACCCGCCGATGATCAGCATGTCCTTCTTGCGATCGGTGATCTTCAGATAACCATCCTCGTCCAGGACGCCGATATCACCGGTCCTGAGCCAGCAATCTGGTGTCAGGGCATCTGCTGTCGCGATTTCATCCTCGAAATACCCTTTCATGACCGTATAACCACGCACCAGGATTTCTCCGGCCTCGCCCTGCGGCAGATCATACAGGTTGTCATCCACGATCCGCACCTCCATACCCTCGACAGGCCGACCCGAAGTGGTGGCAATCTTTTCATCGCTATCATCAGGATTGCACATGGTGACAACACCGCAGGCTTCGGTCAGGCCATAGGCCGTAATGACAGTTTCAATGCCAAGCCTGTTGCGAATATTTTCAATAAGCTGCACCGGAATAACCGCTGCCCCGGTCACCGCCAGCCGCAAACTGGAAATGTCCGCCTTATCCAGAGCGGGATCGGACAGAAGGGACTGATAGAGGGTCGGCGGCCCAGGCAGGACGGATATATGTTCCCGGGCAATGCGCGACAGGATGGCCGGCACATCAAAGACTGCGTGCGGCAGTATCGTCGCCCCCTGTAAAATACATGGCAGCCAGCCTGCTTTATATCCAAAAGTATGAAAGAATGGATTGACGATCAGATAACGGTCCCCGGCACGTAATCCCACGTGATCGCTCCAGCAGTTGACCATTGAGAGTGTCTGGCCGTGGGAAAGCGGAACCCCCTTGGGCTTACCCGTAGTCCCCGAGGTAAAGATAATGTCGCTGACATCTTCTTCCATCACAGCCCTGCGCCGGGCCTCGACAGACGCCCTGTCAACCTCTGCACCGGCAGCAAAAAAATCCTGCCAGTCCAGAAGACCCGTCACCTCACTCTGACCATCGAGCAAGAGAATATTCCTGAGGTGAGGAAGATCGCAGCCTTCAAGAAGAGCCGGATAATCAATATCAAGAAAACCAGATACTGTAACGAGGAAGGTCGCCCGGCTTTTGTTGAGAATATAGGCCGCTTCTTCCCCCTTCATGCGGGTATTGAGTGGAACAATCGCCCCGCCAGCCGCCATCACCCCGAGGGCCGCCACAATCCAGTCCCTACAGTTAGGCGCCCAGATCGCCACCCGGTCACCGGCATCAAGACCGGCCGCAATAAATGCAGCAGCAGCCCTGTCCATCCGATCCTTGAGTTCGGCATAGGTCCAGACATCTCCCCCCTCCTCCAGAGCAGGGGCCGGGCCGAAGTTATTCGCGGCCCTGACAACAATGGACGGTATGGTCTTCATTTTTTCTCCGGCCTTCTCCAAACATTTTCTATTTGTTTCGTTTTTAGCATGTGCCTTCCGATCAATCTATATAAATTAGTATTTTTTGTATTTATTTTTACGAATTAAATATATATAAAATATATTTATAGGCTTTTTGCGGAACATTGGCGTACAGAACTCAACACAGCCTGATCCGCGACCAAAAAAGGACAGACCATGATCAACATCCATGTCACCCAACTGGACGGCACCCAGATCACCCTTTCTGCCAAAAAAGAAGGTTGCCTTATGGACGCCTTGCGCGACGCCGGAATCGATGGCATTGATGCCATCTGCGGCGGGGCCTGCAGTTGCGCCACCTGCCATGTCCGTCTGTCCGATGACTGGTATAAAAAACTGCCGGTCAATGACGGGAATGAAGAAGAGTTACTCGCGGATTCCGACCACAGAACCGGCACCAGTCGACTTTCCTGTCAGATCCAGCTCTCTGAAGAGCTTGACGGTTTACGTCTGCAGATCGCCGAGCCTGACTAGTCACCTAGATACCATAGCCACCAGCCACCGATATGGTCTGGCCAGTGACATAGGACGCCCGGTTCGAAGCAAGATAAAGCACAGCCTCAGCCACATCCTCCGGCTTGCCGAAATGCTTCAGCGCCAGCCCGCTGATCACTGCCTCCGCCCAGGCCTGGTCGAACACACCCTCTTCCCGCAATCTCAGGAAGATGCCGGTTTCAATCACGCCAAGAAGCACACTGTTGGCCCGAATATTATTTTTCCCCTCTTCCTTGGCGACCCCCTGGATCAGGGATTCAATCGCCGCCTTGGGCGCTACCGACAGGACATCCTTTTCCGGCCATTTCAGCAGACCGGCGGAACTTATATGCACATAGGACCCCCCTGTCCCGCGCATCAACGGCAGGGAATGGTGCAACACATTGAAAAAGCCGTTCAGGTCCTGGTCGATCACATCGCGCCAGAGATCCGTGGTCAGTTCCCCAATCAACAGCTGGGGAATATTATATCCGGCTGCCATCACCACCGTGTGAATGCGACCGAAGTCACCGGTAGCCTTTTTAAAAAAGGCTGCAACCGACTCTTCATTGCGCACATCAAGCTGACCGCAATCCACCCGCACACCAGCCCCGGCAAGTTCAGCCACCAGTTTGTCGGCCTGTTCTTTATTGCTATTGTATGTGAACAATACATCGGTTCCCGCCTCTGCCAGCTTGACGCAGATTTCCCGGCCGGCTCCACCGCTGCCACCAACAACAACAGCCACTCCCTCTGGAAACATTTTCCTTCCTTTCATCCTGATCGAAAAACAAAGCCGGCAACGAAATACTTCGGCCGGCTCAGGTCAGATAGTGGCGGCATGCCCCAAAGGACACACCGCCATCTCTTTAGAAGTTTATCTTCGCACCGAAACCAAATGTCCGGGGATCGCCATAATAGTTGATGGCATAGAAGTTGGATGTGATCGGAATACCGTGGAGACGATATTCGGCATCCGTCAGATTCTTGCCCCAGACGCTGAGCTCAAGACTACGCCTGTCATCCAGCGGGATATCCAGGGCGATGCGGGCATTCAGCAGATCATAGGATTCCCCCTTTGTCAGCAGGGCCGAAGCTTCCTCATGGAAGAAATACTGTTCGTCTGTCCAGCTGTAATCCACCCTGGAACGCAATTCACCGAAACCGAGATCTACAGAATGCTCAAGACCGACAGAGATCTTGTGTTCCGGCGTATAAGGGAACTTGGCCGTATCCTTGTGCTGTACACCACCTACGGAGAAATCCTGATAGTCGCCTTTCATATAACCGTAGTTCAGAAACGCCGTCAGGGATTCCGTAATCAGCAAAATACCTTCAAACTCAATCCCTTTCACAGAAGATTCACCGGCATTCTCAATCTGGGAATAGGCCCCCAGGAAATTGGACAACTGCAGGTCATTCACTTTATTGTAGAAACCGGCAATGTTAGTCTGCACCCGACCATCCATCCAGCGGGCCTTCATACCGATTTCATAGGACGTCATGGTCTCTTCATCATAGGGAACCGAAGCCACAGCCGCAGAAACCGCTTCGCCGTTAAAACCGCCAGCCTTCCAGCCCCGCGCCACCTTGGCATAAAAATTCACATCTTCATTCAGCTTGTAGCTGATTGTCGCCGACGGCGAAAAGTTGTTCCAGGTATCACTGTCTTCAAACTCGAAAGTATCGGCCCCGATAAAGTAACCATCCGGATGCCGGATATAGGCATCCTTGTCTTCTTTGGTATAGCGCATGCCAAGCGTCAGGGTCCAGTGATCGTCAATGGCCCAGTCCACCTGGCCGAAAGCCGCGTAGGAATTACTTTCCACCCCATAATAGTTGCGGACCGGAATGCCGAACCCGAAATCATAGGGGTTGAAGGCATCTGCCTTTTCATTGAAATAGAACAGGCCCAGCACATAGGTCAGGCTATCCATGGAACCAACCAGCTGCAGTTCCTGGGACGTCTGGGAATGGTCCACATCACGTTCGGCATGGAAACCGGTATAGGGCACCCCATCATAGTCGTTATTGTCATGGAACTGCATTTCCCTGTAAGCCGTAATCGACTTCAGAGTCATATTGTCACTGATGTCCCAGGTCAGATGCAGAGCATGCCCCTGTGTCTTTGAGGTATCGTAGAAAGTACCATCCCGAGACCCTTCGTCCTGACGTTCGATCGGGGCCGGTCCGAGAATATCATAAGTTGCGCTCAGGGTCCCCAGTTCGAACTGCCCGAAAGACGGAGAATTGTTCCGCCTCGACCAGTCAAAGGTATAATAGGCGCTAAAGCTCTCGGAAAACTCAGCCAGTGCCGCAACACGAAGAGACTCCGCATCCAGGGAGTTAAAATCATTACTGGCAGGCGGATTTGCACCGGGGAGTGAAGATTCCACATTGTCATAGAAACCATCCCGCTCGCGCTTGTTATAGGCCACATTGACGCTCAGAATATCGCCCAGTTTCGGCAGATCAATGGAGGCACCGAATTCGTAAGAACCATAATTGCCTGCACCACCTTTAACATAACCGCCCAGTTCGCCCGAGGGCTTGCGGGTGATCAGATTGATGGCGCCACCTGTCGTGTTTTTGCCGTACAGTGCCCCCTGCGGGCCGCGCAGAACCTCAATTCGTTCCAGTTCCGCCACGTCAAACAGACCGCCGACGTTCTTGGCCACGAACACACCATCTATATAAATTCCAACGGCCGGCTCCCAGGTCACAGCCGGGTTAACAGTTGTAGCACCGCGAATGGCCACCGTGGCACCGGTATTCCCCCCAGGTGACGGCGTTATCTGGACATTCGGCGTGTAGGCCGTAACATCCGCAATATCCTTGATCGACCGCATTTCCAGAGCTTCGCGATCAAAGGCCGCCAGAGAAATCGGCGTATCCTGCAAATTTTGCTCGCGCTTCTGCGCGGTAACTACAATTTCTTCCAGCACAAAACCGCCTTCAGAATCCCCTGCCGCATCTGCTCCGGCTGCTACACCGGTAAATGCACCTGTTGCGATAATGGTCGAAACCATCAACCGGACTGCCTGTTTCTTATTTCTGATTTTCAACATCTAAATAACCTCCCAAATTACAAATACGGACCTGATTATCTTTTCCCATTCAGGTTAATCCGCCTTACCGTCAACGACTTTATACAATAGGAATCACATTATCAAGTTTTTTCGTAATTTTTAATACGTCAAAATACGCAATCAATAATTTTACTATTATTCCATCAGTTATTTACGCATAACTTTGTTGTTTTTCCTCACTCCTGACTTCAGGAAATCCCGATGTCACATCCCCTCACATGGAGAGCATGCCCCCTATCTGAATTTTACTTTTGCTCCTCCGATACCCGGGATAGACATTTCCATCTCATCCCCGGAGTGCACCGGTTCCAGCGGCACAAGGGATCCGGACAGGATAATTTCACCTGCCAGGAAGGAAATACCGAACTTACCCAGGGTATTGGCCAGCCAGGCAACCGCATTCTGGGGAGCCCCCTGAACAGCAGACCCCAGCCCCTCACTCAGAAATTTGCCATTTTTACTGACCGTAACCTTGCAGGACGCCAGGTCCAGTGCGGACGGATCGGCGCGCCCATCCCCAAGAACAAACACACCACAAGAGGCATTGTCAGACACCGTATCCTGGATCCTTATCTTCCAGTCATCAATGCGGGAATCCACAATCTCGAAACAGGGTGCAACATACTCAGTCGCCGCCAGCACATCCTCCGGCGTGATGTTTGTTCCCTGCAGGTCTTCCTTGAGAACAAAGGCGATTTCGGCCTCCGCCCGGGGCTGAATCAAACCCGCCATATCAATCACATTGCCGGTTACCTGCATGGCATCGGTCAAAAAACCGAAATCAGGCTGGAAGACGCCAAGCATGTCCTGGACGGCCTTGCTGGTCACACCGATTTTCTTGCCGATTTCCCGTTCACCATTCACTGACAGGCGACGGGACAGATAGGTCCGGGAGACAGCATAGGCATCACGGAGATCCATATCGGGCAAACGCGATGTCAACGGCGGCACGGTATGACCGCTCTCCATGGCCTGAAAAAGCTCATGCCCCAACCGGGCACAGGTTTCCTCATCAAGCATGGAGAACCTCCAGGTGCTTTGAACAAAAAGACATGACAACTTCTCCCATCGAACCGGACATTTATGTCACCAACAGGACAAGCTGTAAACTATTTTCGTATTTTTATGATTATTTTTTTACGCTTTTTATTTGTTTTTACTACAAATACCAACTCTTTCAAGAATAGCTGTGGCATTAATCATCGTGTTCGACAATTCTGCCCCATCGGTAATCATATTTAAGCGACTGAACTGCGAGTGTGGTCTCCACATGGCGAACACCATCGACCCGCATGACCTGGTCGTTGACCACATCAAGAAGCTCGTTACCCGAAGACACGACAGCAAAGGCCAGGATGTCGTAGCGGCCCAGCATGGTGGCGGCAAAACGAATAAACTCAAAATCCGCAACTTCTTTCGCCACATCCTTCAGTCGATCAAGATCTGCCCGAATACCCAGATAAGCCATAATGTAGTTGTTTGCCTGCTGGGGTGTGCTTGTCACCGCCGTAATCTTGATAATTTTCTCATTCTGCAGTTGCTTGATCCGGCCGCGCACGGTGCCCTCGGTGACGCCGATATGAGAAGCAATTTCACGGTTACTCATTCTGGCATCCCGTGACAGGTGCTCCAGGATCATCCGGTCCACATCATCTATTTCGCGTTTCTTCATAATTCGGGAGTCCACTCAGATTGATATTTAAGCACATCCATAGCCATGCCGGGAGAGAGTTTGGCAATACCGGGTATAGCCGCCACCTTTTCCTGCAAAAAGACCGAAAGGTCGGAAAAGTTTCGTGCGGCGACCAGGATTTCAATGTCATATTCACCCGTGGTCAGCGTAACCGAGAAAACATCCTCGAGCTGGACCAGTTCATTGGCAATTTCTCGTGCCGGACGACTGTCTACTACAATGCCGATGGCCAGTAGAAGCTCGAAACCGGCAGCGGCAAAATCGGTCACTGCCACCACCCGCAGCATACCGGCATCTTCCATCTTTGTCATACGTGATCGAATGGTTGCCGGCGTTGCACCGCTGCGGCTTGCCATTTCCTGAACAGACATGCGACCGTCTTCCCGCAGGAGCATCACTATCTTCTTGTCCAGTTCGTCAAGGCCGGGCAGCCCGTCCAGCGCTATGCGGGAATGATCTGCATCCACTTCCATACCCCTTTGGTAAAAAATTTACTTTATACCCCGCCTTGCCCGATGCATCGCAGGAAATTCATATAGAACAGTACCATAACGTGACATCAAGCAATTAGCCATTTTTTTTACAGCACACCGGCTACTTCCGTAAAATATCACTTTTATTTTACCACTTTGCGCATTTTTTCATTTTTCTAATTACGCTTATGGACATACAACCTGCTTTATGAAATATATATTGCGTAATATATTTTGATTTATCTCTGGAATCATTAAGTATGAGAGCCTGATAATGTCTGAATTCGCGAAAAAAACCATCATTGTCACGGGGGGCACCCGGGGCATAGGCCACGGTATCGCCTCAGCCTTTCTGCAGGAAGGTGCCCGGGTCTATGTCTGTGGCAGATCGCAACCGGATACGCTGCCGGAATGGAACGGGCGGAGCGCCGGTTTTATCCAGGCTGACGTGCGAAAAGAAGAGCAGATACAGCTGGTCATAGACCGCACCCTTGCCGAAACCGGGCGGCTTGACATCCTGATCAACAATGCGGGCGGCAGTCCTGAAGCGGACGCAGCCACCGCCTCTACGGGCTTTTCCGAAGCCATCATCCGGCTTAATCTGATCGCCCCGCTCATTTTCAGCCAGAAAGCCTGCGAAGCCATGCGCAAGACCGGCGGCTGCGGCTCCATTATCAATATTGCCAGCGTTTCCGGGGTTCGCCCGTCCCCTGGCACCGCCGCCTATGGCGCCGCCAAGGCCGGATTGATCAACCTGACTCAATCCCTTGCCCAGGAATGGGGACCGGACATCAGGGTCAACAGCATTATCGCCGGCCTGATGCAGACCGAGGCCGCCGATGATCATTATGAAGGCAGCAGCGGCCTGCAAAAGATCGCCGCGGTCCTGCCGCTGAAACGTCTGGGCCGTCCGGAAGATATTGCCGCCGCCTGCCTGTTCCTGTCGTCGGATGCCGCCGCCTATATCAGCGGCGCCTCCCTTGAAGTCACCGGCGGCGGTGAACCGCCGGTTCATCGCGTGCTGGCGGAACAGACCCGCAACGGCAAAGACACTTCGCAATAACAGGACTACAGATGTCAGAAATCAATCCGTCAGAATTTCGCCGGGCTCTTGGCCGGTTTGCCACCGGCGTAACCATTATCACTACCCGCGATCAAGCCGGCACACCGGTCGGAATCACTGCCAACAGCTTCAATTCGGTTTCCCTTGATCCGCCGATGGTCCTGTGGTCCCTGGCCCGGACCGCCAATTCTCTGGAGGCCTTTATGACGTGTGATCATTTCGCCGTCCATATACTTGCCGCTCACCAGATAGACCTTTCCAATAAATTTGCCAGTCGCGGGATCGACAAGTTCGCAGGCCAGGCCGTTACCAGCGGTCTTGGCGGCGTACCGCTGCTTGACGATTATGCCACCCGTTTCCAGTGCCGCACCCTGCAGCGGCATGATGGCGGAGACCACATTATATTCGTTGGCGAAGTGCTGGATTTTTCAGAACAGGATGCCCCGCCACTTCTTTTTCATGGCGGCAGTTACGCCTCCCTCGGCCCTTCACCTGCCGCACCACAATCCTGATCCCTTTCCATTGCCGGCCATACATGGCATAATTTGTACAGACACCGATTATATTCGAAAATGGTCGTAAATAAGTTAAATAATTATCAATTTTAGTAATTTTATATTGATAATTTTACTAATTTGATATATTCCTGTCAGGAGATGTTGCCGATACCATAAAATATAAACAAAACCGACATCAGGGGCAGAAACAGGAAAATCGGGAGATTGCATTTTGGCACAGACTAAAGATTATTCACTGGGGGAGTTCACCTTTCCGCGCGGCTGGTTCGTCATCGCCGAAGCCTGTGAACTTGACAATGGCCCTGTCCCTGTGCGGTTTTTTGGCCAGGATTTTGCCCTGTACCGGGGAGAAAGCGGCCGCGTGGTGCTTCTGGATGCCTATTGCTCCCATATGGGAACTCACCTGGCGGCCGGCTCCAGCACTGCCATTGCAAAAATGGGAAAACAGATTGAAGGCGATTCCATCCGCTGTCCCTATCATGCCTGGAAGTTCGGACCGGACGGCGCTTGTGAAGATATTCCCTATTTTGAAGGACGCTGTCCGACGGCGGCCAATATTGGCGCCTACACTGTGCGGGAAGTGATGGGATGCATCATGATGTGGCATGATCCCGAGGGCGGCGCCCCCGACTATGACCCCCCGTTTCTGAGCGAATGGAACGACCCATCCTGGGTGCACTGGAAACTGGACCATCTGGGCGAACTGGATATCCACCCCCAGGAGGTTCTCGACAATATGGCCGATGCCCATCACCTCGGCCCGACCCATGGCTCACCCAGCGAGTATTTTGAAAATGAATGGCGGGATCATATCTATATCCAGCGACAGGGAGGCTTCCATCGTGATTACCAGGCCGATATCATGACCATCACCTGGTACACAGGTCCGGGCCTGCTGCTGTCCAAACAGCAACTCGGCGACCACCTTGTCTATGAGTTTATTGCCAATACACCGGTTGAAGACGGCCGCACCAAAGTCTGGCACGGGGTTCTTGCCCCTGCCGCAAGCGCACCGCCGAGCGAAGCCTGCATTGCCGCCGCCCGCGAGGCCCAGGCCCAGGCACTGTCTGCCTTTGCGCAGGATTTTGATGTCTGGAAACACAAGCGCCCGGCGCTTCAGATCCTGCAGGTCCTGAAGGACGGCCCGTTCGGCAAGGGACGCACCTGGTACAAACAGTTTTACAACCCCCGGACCAAGGCCGGCACATATCAGGAAAAGGTCAACGGCCGATTGAATGCCACCAACCTGCGTGATCCCGATGACGCCTGCCGGGCCTTTGGAATCTGAGACTTCCCGCAGCAGGTACCCATATTCCCAGACTTACGAATTATATGTACCCAGGAAAGCTGATACCTCCTCCGACTTTACCTTAAGTCGGAGGTTTTTTTACAAGTTAGATCAGAAAACAGACCTAGCCGGATATTTCTGACACTCGAGGAATGTCGGAAACTCTAAGGACTGGTGCGGCCTGGAGGCACCACAAACTACACTTAATTCAATAAGATAAAAACAAAATTGCGCAACATCTGCGCATTTCAGGCATATTTTCATACCAACCTGCTCAAAAATACCTGGCAGAGCCTGCTGACCGTCTATCGCGCAAGTATAGGCGCGGCGGCCACGGCCATCTGGCCGTTTTGATGTTCAGCGCCGGGAACGGTCTGCAGCTGCCACCTGAATGGCACCCCCAACCTTTCCGCCATGCTGCGCGCAGCATCAAAGAAATAGTGGCCGCGGGCGAAGCGGTAGGCCCCCTGTTTCATGGCCTCCGGCGTACGGCGCAGGGATTTGTGGTTGGGATCGATGTCCTTGTCACCCAGCAGGATGATCACATTTTTCCCGAATAGCGGTTTCAGGCTGTCCCGGTCGATCCCGCTGTCCTTCAGGCCGTAAGGATAGGGATCTTCTTCAACTGGGGCTGTGTACCAGCCCGCATTGGCGGAAATAGCCATCTCGATTTTGGCATTCGGTTTATAGAGCAGGAAGCGGTGGACATACTGGCTGCCGGCGGAATGGCCATACAGGCGATAGCCCTGCCGGTTCGACTTCAGGTCTTTTTTAACGGTGTCAAACAGCGGGTCAAGGACGGAAAAGCTCCAGAGTTTCTCCGGATTCTTTCCGCCGTCTTCTGCAAACACATTGCCCAGGTTATATCCCCGGGCGCCGGGAAAGTCGACTTTGCTGAATTCGGGCACCAGCAGAATGAAATGATATTTCCGGGCCAGCGTATCCCATTCCCGGTGATAACGATCCGCATCCCGACCGACGCCGTGCATGACAATAACGACCGGCGTGTCGGCGTCATGGTTCTCGGGTAGCGTATACCAGACCGGAAGGGCGGGACCGTGCCAGTCTGTAAAGACGAACCGGTTACTGTCGGGGGACAGGTAAACCCCCGACAGCACCGGAGTTGGCAGAACCGAAAGACAAGCCGTTACGAAGAGTAGGATACAGGGTGTAAAGGCTTTTTTCCTCATCTTTCAATCCTTTCAATTGCTGACAATATTTTGAGTCAGTCTGTTATTGTTCGCCTGGTTGTTTTTGTTTCCAGGCGATCCCCACCAGGCCGTCGCGGCGGGGGTCCGCCGCGCCGGTCCATTGATTGTTCTCCAGCGCCAGGGCATGAACGCCTCCGAAATAAGGGTCATACTGGCTGTCGGATACCCCGTATTTCGGCCGCTTCAGCACGAAACCGCGTTTGGCCATGCCCCGGAGCAATTCCGTGCCAATTTCCGGACCTTCCACATAGGCCTTGTTGTCGGGAATAACATGCACCCGGAAGGCACCGACGGCGGCTTCCACCCCGGCATTCACATCCACCCAGTGACTTGCCACCTGGGCCACGGCAGAAATAATGCGTGCGCTGCCCGGACTGCCGAGCACCAGTTCCGCTTCGCCATTCCGGCTCAGGATGGTGGCGCTCATGGAGGAATAGGGCATTTCGAAAGGTTTCAGCACATAAGGACTGCCGTCATCCTTCAGGCGAAAGCCCTGCATATAGTTATTGTAAAGAAAACCATATTCCGGATGGGCCACTTTAGAGCCAAAATAGCTGTCAATGCTCTGGGTGACCGCGACCGCCATCCCGTTACCATCCACGACAGAGAAATGGGTGGTCTCGCCACCGGTCTGGTCGCGCCAGGCGGCCAGCAACTTGGCCGCCTCCTCCTTGGAAATCTTCCTGTTGATATCATCAGCATAGTCCGTAAAGCTCTGCACCGGGTCGTTCTTGCGACTGCCGTGGGCCAGTTTCATGGCGTCCATCAGGCCAAGACGGCGTTGTTCATCGTCCTGGTCCAGGTTAGCCGGTTCCATTTGTTCCAGAATATTGAGAATCTGGATCATGACCCATCCACCGAAGGGCGGCGGCAGGCTTGCCACATCGTGCCCGCGGTAGCTGCTGATTAGCGGTTCGACAATGCGGGGTTCGGGAAATTTGGCCAGATCTTCCTCGGTGATCCAGCCGCCGTTCTCTTTCATGTCCCGGGCGATGCCTTTGGCGATTTGGCCAGTATAGAAATCTTCGGCGCCGACTTTGGCAATCCGCTCGAGCATTTTGGCCAGCTTTTTCTGGCGAACCACTTCGCCGACCTGATAGGCGGTACCATCCGGCTTGGTGAATATTTCCCGGGCCGTTTCCTGCTTTTTCAGGCCATCCCCGTAAAAGCGGAAAGCTTTCTGACGAAACGGGCCGACGGTGAAGCCGTCCCGGGCCAGATGGACGGCGGGGGCGACCAGTTCTTTCCACTCCACTTCACCGCTGCCGTATTTGTGAAACGCCAGGTCAAGCACCTTGGGCGTGGACGGCACACTGGAAGCGGTACGGCCGTATTGCAGTTGTTCTTTTGTGATATTTTCAGGCAGATGGCGCGGCGACCAGGTCGTGCCGTGAATAACGAAAGGTTTGCCGCCTTTTCCGGGATGAACCAGCATGACGGTCTGGCCGCCGATGCCGGAGCCGGCCGGTTCGCTTACCCCCAGCGCCAGCGAAACGGCGATGGCGGCGTCGATGGCATTGCCACCCTTTTCAAGAATTTCTATTCCGGCCGCCGTGGCTTCCGGGGAGGCTGAAGAGACTGCGCCGGCAAACTGTTTTTGTTCATCTGCCGTGCAGGCGGAAACAAACAGCAGGTTTATGGAAACAATGACGGAAAAGAAAATGGAACGATTACCCATGTGTTGATCCTGTACCCAATATCGATCGTATTATTTTATATGTTTTATCATGAAAAAGGGCGACGGCCGAAACCGTCGCCCCGAATATTCCCGGGAAATCAGAATTCCTTGGAGACTGACAGCCACCAGACCCGGCCGTAAGAGTTGTGCAGCGAGGTAAAGTAACCGTTGCTTTCGTCAGCGAACGGCGGCTGTTTGTCGCCCACGTTGCGGACACCAAGGCCAAGAACCGTACCGTCAATGGCGTTGCCATTGTCTGTAAAGCGGTACTTCATGGCCACATCGAAGGTGGTCCAGCTGTCCACATCCCAGTAGACGCGGTTCAGATCTTCATCGACCGTCCCGCTGTTGCCGCTGTCTGCACTGTCATAGAGGGAAGTATCATAGACACTGCCCACATGTTTGACGGTGACCGTGGTGGTGAAATCGTCATACATCCAGCTGATACTGCCGCTTGCCCGCCATTCCGGGTTGCCGTTGCGTCGCAGGTAATCAGTTTCGACATCACCGGCGGTCTGGACAAACTTGCTCAGACGGCTGAGGTCAGCGCGGAAACGGAAACTACCGGCGCCTGTTTCACCTGTACGATATTCGATGGAGGCATCCCAGCCTTCAACTTCACGTTTGTCGGCATTGATATACTGGCTGATGATGTTGGTAGCGACGCCGACGGCGGTGCGCTGGTCACCCGGGTTGGCCAGGTTCCAGGCGTCAAAGGCGGCCTGGTCTTCGGCTGTCACGGCAGCACGGATCACGTTGGGGTTGGAGCCGGTCAGGGCTTCCAGTTCCAGCTGATAGTCCGCATCCAGGATAACCACCACATTTTCCTGCTCGATTTTCCACCAGTCAAAGGTCACGCGCAGACCGTCAAGCGCGCCAGTCGGCTCGAATACAGCGCCTAAGGTCAGGGTGTCTGTGTGCTCCGGCTCAAGCTGGTCATTGCCGAGACGGGTGGTGATGCGATACAGGGCGCCGGTGTCAATATCCAGACCGGTGACATCAGAGCGCAGCGGGTCCTCGACACCCAGTGAACGACGGATAATATCACCCTGGTTCATCTGCGGCAGGTTCGGAGCCCGGAAGCCCTTGGCGAAGGAACCGCGGAAGCTGAAGCTTTCCACCGGCGCATAGCGGAAGCCGACTTTCGGTTTCAGAGTGTCGCCGGCATCGGAGAAATTCTCGTAGCGGGCAGCAAGCTGGAATTCAAGGGCATGGATTCCCGGCATGGCGTTGGCTTCACCGACAAAGGGCAAAACCATCTCTGCGAAGCTCGAGAAGACATGGCGGCTTGCGGATGAATCCGTGGTGGCGGAAACACCGACCACGTCACTTTCATCATACAGCTCACCATAGCTGTAGGGCATGCTGCCGTCCTGGCGCGGATCGCGGTCATCCAGATAGGATTCCCGGCGCCATTCCACACCAACTGCTGTCCCTACATCGCCACCGGGCAGGCTGAACAGGTCATCCTTGGTCAGCTTGAAATCCCAGGTGGCCAGGGTTGTCTTGGATTTCTGGACGGAGGAAATGCGAATGCTTTCCAGCACAGCTTCAGAGTTAGCGTCAGGTCCGCCGAACACATTAAAGGCATCTGGTGTTGTCAAAGCCAGTGAGGCAGACAAAAGATTTTTTGACTGACGGTTGAATTCTTCATCGTCTGCTGTCGCTTCGGAGTAGACCAGGGCTGTTTCCCAGTCCCAGCCATAGGCGTCGCCGCTCAGGCCGGTCATGACCCGGAACGCATCCTGGTTGACCTCGATAATACGGGCGCCCAGCTCAACCGGACGATAACGGGTCAGCAAAACGTCGCTTCCGGCAAGATCCGGATTGGCGGCCGCAGCCTGCTGAAGATAATAGTTCTCTTCAGGGATAATGATGTAGGCCAGCCCACTGTCCAGCGGGCTGGCGGCGCGCTGGGTTGTGGATTTGGAGTTGTAATATAAAGCGTCCGCAAACAGTTCAATACCGTTATCAAATTCATGTTTCAGATTGATCATGGCATTGAAACGGTCTACTTCCGGCGTAATCCAGACATCTTCGTTGAAGTCATAGCGTTCACTTCCACTGCCGGAGGAGGTGGAACCATCCGGGTTCACATGATAGGTGCCGGTTGACTCCCAGGTTCCCTGATCGTTCAGGCTACCTGTTGTAAAAACAGAATAGGGCGTCGTGGAAGACAGGTTGTTGAGCTGGCTGTCGCCCTGCCATTCCTCGGGAATATTTTCATTCTCGCGGCGGTCCAGGGTGCCGTACAGATCGTCGAGCTCGGTGATCGGCACGCCGGAGCGTTTGTAATAGGTGCCGAAGACGCCGATTTTTGTCTTGTCGTCATTAAGCGACCAGCCGCCGCGGGCCGTCAGGGTCAGTTCGTCATAGCCGGTATTTTCGGCAAAACCGTATTTGCCGGACACCATGATGCCGTCATAGCTTGTAAAGGGGACCATATTGACCACACCGCCGGTGGCATCCGCGCCGTACAGGGCGGAGGCGCCGTCACGCAGCACCTCGACCCGCTGGATGGCGGAAGACGGAATGCTGTTGACGTTATAGAAAGTGGTCGGCACATCGTTGATGTTCTGGAAGGTCGGATGAACCACCATACGACGGCCGTTGATCAGGGTCAGGGTGTTGCCGGAGCCGAGGCTGCGCATGTTCACGCCGGCGACATCGCCGCGGGCGCCGTTGGTGCCGGTATTGGCGTCCTGGAACTCAAAATCACCGATGGCCGGGATATAGGACAGGATGTCCTGCATGTTAGTGGCGCCGACCGCCTCCATCTGTTCGTTACCCATGACGGTAACCGGCAGGGCGGCTTCGGACAGGCCCTTGATGCGGGTGCCGACAACAACGACTTCTTCAAACTCCAGCGCCTCATCGGCGGCAGCTTCCTGTGCCTGGGCGGTGGTGGCAGCCAGCATCATGGAAGTGGACGCCAGCAGTAATGACTTCAGGGGATTATTCAAGATGGTATGCATGTGTTCCTCCCATCCCTTGACCGGGATGTAATATGTGGGTTTTTGTTATGTCCCTCAACGAACTCTACTCACATCGCTCAGGATATGAGTCGAAGCAAGCTAAACCCAATTTTGACAACGGATCAATGATAATTCTATTTCTATAGGTCCAGGTTATACATCCATTGAAGAAACAAATGTGCCACAAGAATCATCTGGCTCACCTAGCTGTCAGGCCACTTCCTTGATGGCGGAAACCACACAGTCGACGAAATAGCGCATGGGGTAGGACAGACTGCGTTTTTGGGAGAAAACGGACGTCACCGGCAGTACCGGCTTGCCACGCAAGGGGAAGGTAACGATGCCGGGGTTTTGCTCCGACCTGACCAGGTTATGGATAGCCAGCGCATCGAGAATGGCAAAGCCGATTTCGTTATGGACCAGCGATGCCGCCATATGGTGATCATGAACCCGGACCACATTCTGGGGGGATACGCCCGCGGACAGGAAAAGGGATCTGGCGCGTTGGCCGAGAGGCTCATTCTCATAGAGCTCAACACAGGGGAAGTCCCGGAGCAGCTCAAGATCGATCGGCTCATTGTCCTTCGGCTTTACCGGCATGCGACTTACCCATTTCGCCGGGACGGCGCAATAAACAGGAAGGTCGGCAATCTTGATCGACCCGATTCCATCTAGATCATCCTGCCCGAAGGTGAAGCCCATATGGTAGGACATGGGCCGCTCATCCAGATTGGACAGGATTACCGGCGAGTGCTCAGAGGAGATGTCAAAGGTGAAGCGTTTGTGCTGCTTCTGGAAGCGGGTGATGGCAATGGGCAGGAGGCGCTGGGAAATTGCCGGCGTGGCGGCAACGCGGATATGCCCGGCAGCGCCTTCCTTGAGCCGGCCGCACAGGCGTTCGATGGCGACAAGCGAATCATGGGCCCGGTTGACTTCCTCGAACAGGATCCTGGCCTCGGCTGTCGGTGTCAGCCTGCCGCCGGTCCGGTCAAACAGGGGGAAGCCGATTTCCTGCTCTGTCTGTTGCAGGGAGGAGGTCACGGAAGGCTGGGAAACCCTCAGGTTCTTGGCCGCCTTTGTCACCGTCCCGGATGTCATGACGGCATGAAAAACTTCTATCTGGCGAAAACGCATACGTCTGGTTCCTTAAATTACTTCTGAAATAAGTATAACTTGAGACTATGCATTACGCAATATTTTGAATTTGACTAATACAAAAAAATACCTGAAAAATGTGCCGAAGTTGATTGTTGGAGATTATTTTATGGGTCAGGTCTTTTACAGGTCCCCGAAACACACCTATCCCTGCGTAGCACGCGGTCAAGGAGTCTATCTTTATGATACCGCGGGCAAGGCCTATCTTGATGGCAGCGGCGGGGCTGCCGTTTCCTGTCTGGGACATGGTAATGCCGAGGTTATAGAGGCCGTCCGAGAGCAGGTCGGCAAGGTGGCATTTGCCCATACAGCCTTTTTCACCAACGAACCCCAGGAGCAGCTCGCGGCAAAACTCGCGGCCCGGTTCGGCGAGAAAGACGCCCGGGTATACTTCCTGTCCGGCGGGTCCGAGGCCAATGAAACAGCCGTCAAGCTGGCCCGGCAATACTGGTTTGCCCTTGGCCAGACCGAACGCAGTGTCGTCATCAGCCGGGAGCAGAGCTATCACGGCAACACACTTGGCGCCCTGTCGCTCAGCGGCAACCCCGGACGCCGTATCACCTACGGCCCGATGCTGCATGACTGGCCGCGGATTGATCCCTGTTACGCTTATCGTCATCAGGGAGCCGATGAAACGGAACAGGCTTACGGGCAAAGATGCGCGAACGTCCTGGAGACAGCCATCCTGGAAACAGGCCCGGAGAAGGTCGCGGCCTTTATCGCCGAACCTGTTGTCGGCGCGACATTGGGCGTGGTGCCCGCGGCGGAGGGTTATTTCCGCCGGATCCGGGAAATATGTGACAAATATAATATTCTGCTGATCCTCGACGAGGTGATGAGCGGCTGCGGACGAACCGGCAGCTATTTCGCCTTTGAGCAGGAAGGCATTCAGCCGGATATTATTTCCATTGCCAAGGGCCTTGGCGCGGGATACCAGCCCCTTGGCGCGACCATCTGCCGGGCCTTTATCCATGACGCCATTGTTGAGAATACGGGCTCTTTCGCCCATGGCCATACCTATGTGGGACACCCGACAGCCTGTGCTGCCGGTGTCGCCGTGATGGAAGTGATCGAGACACAGGGTCTGCTTGACCGGGCGACAGCGACCGGGGAAAAAATCCGGGCCGGCCTGCGCGAACGTTTCGCAGATTTCCCCCATGTGGGTGATGTGCGCGGCCGGGGTATGTTTATCGGTATTGAACTGGTACAGGATCCGGAGACGAAAGAACCACCGGCGCCGTCCCTGAAACTGCCGGAAAAACTGAAAAATACGGCCATGGACAGGGGTTTGATCTGCTATCCCGGCGGCGGCACCGCCGACGGCTGGAAAGGCGCGCATATCCTGCTGGCGCCCCCCTTCATCTATGAAGACCGGCATGTGGAGGAACTGATCGATAAACTGGATGATGTCATCCGCAGTCAAAAGTATATCTGAAACAATGACAAGTGACTTCAGGGCCTTTGCCCGGGATAAAATCATGATTATGGCGGCGCCCAACGGCGCGCGCCGGACCCATGCGGATCATCCAGCCCTTCCCATGACACCGGGCGAGCTGGCCGAATGCGCCGAACAGGTCATGGCGGCCGGAGCGTCCGTCCTGCACCTTCACGTGCGCAATGATGACGGGTCGCACAGCCTTGATGCGGACCGTTACCGTGCGGCGATCGGCGCCATCCGGGACCGGGTTGGTGACGGACTTGTGTTACAGGCGACCACGGAAGCCGTCGGCATATACAACAGGGACCAGCAGATGGCCATGGTCCGCGACCTTCGACCGGAGGCTGTTTCCCTGGCGCTGCGGGAGCTATGCCCCACTGACGCGGAGGAACAGGAGGCCGGCGATTTTTTCGACTGGTGCGTCCGGGAACAAATCTGGCCCCAGTATATTCTCTATTCCCCGGAAGAGGCAGCCCGCTTTGAACGGCTACGCCGGAAAGGCCTGTTCGGCCAGGAACATCCCTCTGCCCTGTTTGTTCTCGGACGTTACAGCGCAGACCTGACCGGGGATGTACAACAGATTCTATCATTCCTGAATGTTGTGGAAGAGGCGTCCGTCCCCTGGACCTGTTGTTGTTTTGGCCGGACAGAAGCCCAAGCCATGCTGGAAGCTGCCTGCCGCGGCGGCCACACACGGATCGGATTTGAAAATAACCTTGAACTTGAAGACGGTTCCCCTGCCCCCAACAATGCCGCCCTCATCCGTCAACTTGTTGACAGCCTGCCCCTTTCGAACAGGACAGCGGCAAATGCTGATGAGGTGCGATCAATATTTTGCAGTTAGCGCAACAAGAAACGCCAACCGCCTAAGCATCAGAAGAATTTGACACCTATTTGGAGTGGCGCGGCCCGGCCGCAGCTGCAGACAGAAACCATGGACCTGACATTGCGCCGAACATGAAGCCGTTTCAACCAGATAACTGACCAGATGCCCGCCAAGGGTTAAATCCCTGCCGGTTTCATAAGCATTTGCTGCTCGCTGTCCCGAAAAGGAAATGGCTGCGGGGACAACAGCAGAACAAGAACGATCGAGAATACATTACCTTTCTGCAGATTAGTAAGGTTTGGGAAATTTTGGGAAATCTATAATGGTGCCCCCAGTCGGACTCGAACCGACACGGCCGTGAAGCCACTGGATTTTGAATCCAGCGTGTCTACCAATTCCACCACAGGGGCCTTCGACTAATGCGAAAATGTGCAGCGTGGGCTGAATAATACTCAAGGCCAGAGCCGGGTCAACATGGAAATACATTTGAGGATAAAAAAATACTGATTGTTTAGCCCCAATGGGGTATCAATATGCCGACAAAAAAATCAGGCAGGTCGCGGATGTTTAATAAACTCTACAATAAAACCCTCCAATTGGCTGATCGGCCGCATGCACTGACCACGCTGGCCATCATTTCCTTCATCGAGAGTTCCTTCTTTCCCATCCCTCCGGATATTCTTTTGATCCCCATGGTGCTGGCGGCCCCGACCAGGGCCTGGAAAATCGCCTTCGTCTGCACCTTAAGCTCCGTTCTCGGCGGCCTGTTCGGCTATTACATCGGCTACGCGCTGTTCGATGTGGTCGGACAACCGCTTCTTGAGTTTTACGGCTATGAGGAGAAATTCTCAGCCTTCACCGCCAAGTATAATGAATGGGGCGCCTGGATCGTGGCCTTTTTCGGCCTGACACCCTTTCCCTACAAGGTGATTACCATCGCCAGCGGCGTGACACAACTGAGCCTGCCGACCTTTATTCTGGCGAGTGTAATTTCCCGGGCGGTAAGATTCTTCCTGGTAGCGGCACTGCTGCGGAAATACGGCGAACCGATCAAGGCTTTTATCGAAAAGCGCCTCGGCCTGCTGACAACCCTGTTTTTTATCATTCTGTTTGGCGGTTTTATGGCCCTTAAATATCTCTAGGTGCCCCCCTAATCACGGAATATTCAGTTGCACTTTCTGTCGCGGCTTATATTCTGACGTCTAAAGAGCAAGAGGGATATAATATGTCAATACTGACCCGCACCGGCTGCGCCATTATCATGACCATCCGCACCTGTCCTTCCAGGACAGCTATATTGTTTTCCGCCGCCATGCTGGCCGGCGCCTGGAGCTTCGAAGTGTTCGGCGGATACCCCCCCTGTGATCTGTGCTGGACCCAGCGCTACGCCCATATGGGTATCATCGCCCTTGCCCTGTTCCTGATTATTCTGCACCAAATGACCACCATACCGGCCAGGATTCTCGACTTCCTTCTGGTGCCCGCCCTGTTTACGACTGCAGGCATCGGTGCCTATCATGCCGGCGTGGAATATAAATGGTGGCAGGGCCCGACAGATTGTACCGCACAGAGTATCGGCGGCTCCTTTGACCCGGACCAGTTCATGCAGGCCCTGCAGAACGCCCCTATCGTCAGCTGTGATGAAGTGGTCTGGGAGCTGTTCGGCATTTCCATGGCCGGCTATAATTTCCTTTTAACTCTTGGTATGGGCCTGTTAATATTGTTTGCGCTGACCCGGAAAGATAATGGGAAAGAACATGCCTGAAAAACGCAAGACCAAAACCACTGCCGACTGTCGCCTGCCCGGCGACCTGAACCGGGAACAGCTTCTGGCCCGGTTCCTGCGGGTTGACCACGCCGGTGAATATGGTGCCGTGCGCATCTATCAGGGCCAGCTTGCCGTACTTGGCGACAAACACCCAAAAAGCGCCATGATCCGCCATATGAAAGAACAGGAAGATGTGCATCTTGACAGGTTCAACAATCTCCTGAACGAACGAAACGTCCGCCCGACCGCCATCACCCCGCTATGGCATATAGCCGGTTTCGCTCTCGGTGCCGGGACCGCCCTGCTTGGTGAAAAGGCCGCCATGGCCTGCACCGAAGCGGTGGAAGAAGTCATCGACCAGCATTATTCGGCCCAGATTGAACAACTGGGCGATGAAGAAAAAGATCTGGCTGAAGAGCTTGAAAAATTCCGTCAGGAAGAAGCGGAGCACCATGACCTTGCCGTCGAAAACGGCGCCCGGGAAACCCCCGGCTACACTCTGTTATCCGGCATGATCAAACTTGGCTGCCGCACCGCCATCAAAATAGCAGAGCGCATCTAGGTCGGATCAGCTTTCCAGTTCGGTATCCCAGTATAAGAAATCCCGCCAACTCTCATGGAGATAATTTGGCGGGAAGGAACGTCCGTGATTCTGCAGTTTATGGACCGTTGGCCTCATGGGTTTGGTCAACAGCCTCATACGGGCCTCTTGTGGCGTTCGTCCGCCCTTTCGCATGTTACAGCCCGGACAAGACGTCGTGATATTGTCCCAGGTCGTTTTCCCCCCCGCACGGCGCGGTATCACATGATCAAATGTCAGTTCCTTGCCGTTGCAGGCCTTGCGGCCGCAATACTGGCAGGTAAACCTGTCCCGCAAAAACACGTTGAACCGGGTAAAGGCCGGATGCTGGCCCGGATTCACGTATTCCTTCAGGCTGATGACGCTGGGCATCCTGATTTCACAGGACGGGCTGTGAATCACCCGGTCATATTCCTCCACCACCTGGACGCGGTCCAGGAACACGGCCTTGATGGCCGTCTGCCACGGCCAGATAGAAAGGGGAAAATAACTTAACGGCTGGAAATCAGCATTAAGAACAAGGGCCGGACAATGTTCCGGCTTGATGGGTGACGGGCCATGGCCTGTTACGGGCACAGTCAATCTCCTTTTTGAGCCTAGCTCCTGTTATGCGGTCAATGTTTCCGCCGTGACATAATAACTGCCCTTCTGTGACAGCCATGTGACTATGGTTAACATTATACCGCTTTTTCAGTCAGGACCCAAGGGAAGTTTGACGTCCCAGCTATCAGGCAGAAACCTTCTGTAGAAACTCGAGGGCTTTTTGCAAACCATCGGGCCCGATACTGTGAGTAATCCCCCGAGAGATATGGGTGGTCACATCGATATCGACGGACTGCAGCGCCTCTTTCGCGTCATACATCATCTGGATTGGCAGAACATCGTCACTATCCCCGTGAATCAGCATGACCGGCGGTTTGCTGGCGATGTCCTGCTGCCAGTTGTCCGGCAACGTCATGGCGCCGGAAAAACCGAGAATACCGGCCAATGGATTTTTCCGTCTCAGCCCCACATGCAGAGACATCATGGTGCCCTGGGAAAAACCACTGAGGACAAGGTCCTTGTCTTCCAGACCATAACGGTCAAGTTCCTGATCAATAAAGCTATCCAGGACAGGGGCCGCTTCAAGAGTTCCCCGCAGCCTTTCCTCGCGGCTCAGGCTGGTCAAGCCAAACCACTGGTAACCCATAGGCGCACCGGGACAGGCCTCTGGTGCATTGGGAGAGATAAATACCGTGTTTGGCATTACTCTCTGAAAATGAGGGACCAGACCGATCAGGTCATAGCCGTTAGAGCCATAGCCATGCGACAAAATGAGCATTTTTTCAATTTTTTCGCCAACTGGCGGTTCGACCCGGGGACCTGATAATGTTGTAAGCGTTGACATGGAAGCTCCAGTACCTATGATTTGCTAAATTCAACTCTACATATAATCAAATTTATTCATGGATCAATCTTCCAACCAGAAGAACACAGAAATAGTCACCCGGTTCGCACCAAGCCCAACCGGGCTTTTGCACCTGGGACATGCCTATTCGGCAAAGCTTGCCCATGATTTTGCACGGCAACAGGGCGGCAGCTTCCTGCTCCGCATGGAAGATATCGACCAGACCAGATGCAAGGCTGAATATATCGATCAGATCATTGACGATCTGCAGTGGCTGGGCCTGACCTGGGACGGCGAGGTTCGCCGACAATCCGACCATTTTGATGACTATAGAGAAGCCCTTGCCCGGCTTGAGGAAAAGAACCTGCTCTATCCCTGTTTCTGCAGCAGGAAAGAAATAAAAGAGGAAATCAGCAGGAGCGCCCATGCGCCGCACGGGCCAGAGGGACATCTCTACCCGGGCACCTGCAGGGCACTTTCCGGCTCGGAACGGGCCAGGAAAATCGCCGATGGCGAGTCTTTTGCCCTGCGACTGGACATGGCCAGCGCCCTGACTGGCTTGCACGGCCCCCTGACCTGGCATGACCGCAAGAAGGGCACACAGACGGCGACGCCGGAAATCCTGGGAGATGTTGTTCTTGCCCGCAAGGAAACACCCGCCAGCTACCACCTGTCTGTCGTTCTGGACGATGCTGACCAGAAAATCAGTCATGTCATTCGCGGCGAAGACCTTTTTTATGCCACCCATCTGCACCGCCTGCTGCAACACCTCCTTAACCTGCCGGTACCGGAATATTTTCATCATCCGCTGGTTGTTGACCAAAGCGGCAAGCGTTTTTCAAAACGGGACCAGAGTGTCACCCTTAAACATCTGCGGGATAAAGGTCACCAACCTGCTGATGTGTTTGCCCTCTATTCACTTCCCGGCATTGAGCAATAGGCTTTCGGTCAAAATTTATTCGTCACTAACGCACTATTTTCGAAACCTTTTTTATGCTTTCTTCATATTCAGATGTTACATATTTTGACCATATTCTTGTTCCTTACTAAGATAGAAACGTTAAAAGCGTGAAAAGGTTGGAAAATGACCAAAAGAATTCAGTTCGTAATGATGTGTGTCCTGACACTGACACTGCCGATGATGGCCAGTGCCCAGGTTGGAATTGAAAAGAAACACAAGTCTTATAAGGAAGACTATATGATCACGGGTTCTGCCAAGGGCCCTTTCTACGACCCTCATACCAAAAGCTATTTTGAGCTGAGATGGCAGAAGAAGGGGCGTAAATGGCGCCAGGCCTTTCTGGAAGCGCAGAGTCTGAATTTTAAGGATACGTCTGGTCGTCTTGCTCTGGTCAAGGATCTTGAAACACATAACTTCATCCAGACACATTTCAACATTTCTGCAGCGACCTGGATCGGACTGCAATATTATTGCGACGAAAGAAGACTGAACTGGGCAGATAATTCATCGCTGGAAAAGGGTGAATTCAGTGCCTGGCACTATAATTGGGCCCGACGCGACGACATTCGCTGTGGCTTTATGAGTGATAAATTCACCCCAGGTCTGAATATGAAATCCCACATGGGTGTCTCCTATATTCCGCTGGGTAAGGAAATGCCCGCCATGTGGCAGGCCTCCGGCCCTGAAAAGGAATATGACTTCTTCATCGTGGAATACCCGACCGGCAAAGAATAAGCCCCCTAAAGTTCCGGCAGTTCTTCTATCTGCGTCAGGCGTTGTTTTTTCAGTTTCTCCAGCGCCTCGAGAAGTTCGTTTTTCTGTGCACTGCTGACACTTCCCGGGGGACTGTTTTTCGCCTCCCGGATCAGACTGTCCAGCTCCTTGGACAATTTGGCAAAACGATCCACCAGTTTGCCCGACGCCTCGGAAATCGTGCCAAGATCCTGGCTTGTTTTTTTCAATCCCTGAACAAGTGAATCCTTATTGGCCAGGGCATTGTTCAGCACGTCCTGAGTTTCTTCGATCCGGGACATATGCTCGCCGATGAATTCTCCATACTTCTCGTAATTCTGACCGATTTCAGCCTTCAGGGTTTCCAGCATTTTTTCAGTCTGCGCGACAATATGCTGTTCAGACTGTTTTTCCTCTTTGGCAACAGCCTCTCTCATCTGCTCGAGCTGACCCGCGAAACCGGTTGCTGTGGCGGAAAAACTCATTTCCATTTTCTCTGCAGTCTTCTGTGCCTTTTCCAGGGAAGTGGTCAGGGCCGACAATTGTTTTCCGGCATTTTTTTCCATTTCCTTTTCAAAGGCAGCGATTGCAGTGGAAAGAAACTCTTCCAGCTTGCTCCCCTGATCATCTGAAAGCGCCTTGGTTGCCTTGCCAATGGCAGCCAGCGGGCGCTGGATTGCCTTTTCCACATCCTTGGAAAGGCTGTTTTCCCGCATCATCTCTGCCATCTCCTTCAGGACCGTATGCCATCCGTTGTGATGGAAAAGATGATCAATCAGTGATGGCAGTTCCCGGGCATTCTGGCGCAAAACACCAGTGCTGAAAGTGACAAGCGTGTAAATAAGCAGGGCCGTAAATATTGAAATGACAAGTGCTGTCAATCCCGGCTGCAACTGACTGATGAAATCACCGAGTGTTGTCATATTTACATTCAGGGCCGGGTCGAAAACGGGCAGATTCAGAATATTAACCAACAGGAGGAGCCCCCCCACTGTCAACAGGACTTTGGGAAGAGCCTCCACAAACCAGAGAAAGAGCCGCTGATCGACAAGCTGCTCCGGGCTGAATACAGATGCTGCTCCGACGGACGCAAGCACCGGTGCGATGGTTACTTTTTCATCCTGCCCCCTCTTGGTAATCGCCCGGTTAATCTTTGCCTTTTTCAGCAGTTCCTCAGGAACCTCTCTCTCCGGCAGTTGATCAAGATGTTCACTGTAGATCACAGCAAACTCATGGACGAAATCAAGCCCTTCCAGCGCGGTCAGGAATTTTTTGACGGTAGTCTGTCTAATCCTGTCGCAGGCCAGCGGCAATTGGCCCAGGCGCTTTTTCGCCCGTGTCAGATGAAACCAGATATGAAAGGACGGCAGCAGATGGGCAAAGATCACCATAGACATGAAAAATACGCAAATATAACTGGCGATGGTCACCAGTTCACTGCTCATCAGCAGACGGAGAAAATCACGCGGCAGTCTCTCGGTTGACAATATTATCGTCAGGCTTGTGACAATTGTCGTCGCAAAATAGGCCACAACAGCCGAAACCAGGAGTGTTAGCAAAAAAAACAATATTCTAGGCACGATGAACCAATCCCCTCTTGCGGCCCGGATCACCCTTAAGGCTCAAACACCCGGAACTTTCCTGTGCATTTTGGACGCAGGTTATTATAATCATTAACAAGTCAGTATTTTTACCCTATTTTGGCAGAAACTTAAATTATTAATTCAAATTGTATTTTTTATAGAAAAGCACATGCCCAAGGCACAAACAGACAACAGGATACCACATCTTTTCCACGTCATTCCCAGCTTTGCGCACGGGGGCGTTCCGATACGTATTTCCTATCTGATCAATCATTTCGGAAACAGGGTACGACACAGCCTGATCGCCACCAACGGCGAATATGACTGCCGGTCACGTCTGGCGCCGGAAATCGATTTTTCCGTCCCTTCCGTACCCCCGGCAAATGGGCTGCGGGAAAAGATCTGTACCTATCGCACGGCACTGAAAGAGATCAAACCGGACCTGCTGTTGACCTATAACTGGGGATCCATGGACTGGGCCCTTGCCAACAGTTTCTCCCCGGTCTGCCGGCACATACATCTGGAAAGCGGATTTGGCCCCGAAGAAGCGGAAAAAACCCTGTTTAAAAGGGATTTATATCGCCGGCTGGCGCTTCGGAATATCGAGGCTATTGTTGTACCCTCCTATACCCTTGTCGACATCTGCAAAACAAGCTGGAAGCTGCCGGAGCGGAAAATCCTCCATATCCCCAATGGTGTCGACTGTGAAAAATATGGCGCAGCCCCCCGCCCCGGTATTCTGCCCGGATTCGAAAAACAGGCTGGCGAAATTGTCATTGGAACCATGACTCCCCTGCGGCCGGAAAAAAACCTGCCCCGGTTGATCCGGGCGTTTCATCAGGTTGCAACCGGAAATCCTGGAATCCCGCTGCGCCTTGTGATCATGGGCGAAGGCAACGAACGTCCAGGTCTGGAGAAAATGATTTCCGACCTGGATATGACGGGAAAAATCCTGCTGGTTGGCCACATTGAGGAACCGGCTCTGGCCCTTGGCTGGCTCGATCTTTATGCCATTTCTTCAGACACCGAACAGATGCCAAATTCGGTCAATCAGGCCATGGCGGCCTCCCTGCCAATCGTCGGGCTGGCTGTCGGTGATGTGCTGCCCATGGTATCCCCGGAAAACAGGGATTTTATCGCCCGGGCCGGGGATGAAGCCGGCTTTGCCCTCGCCATGGAGGCGCTGGTGCGAAACCCGGATCTGGTGAAGCAGATCGGCGGCATCAACAAGGAACATGTCAAAAATACCTATGACAAGGCGGTCATGTATCGTGAATATGCCAAAGTATGGGGTATTTCGGACTAAACAAGTCTATTTCTTTTTGAGCTTGGCCAGACGTTCGAAAACCGCAGGGTAGTTGGCAACGGAATTTTTCCAGTTGCGCTCTTCCTCCACATACCGCCGTCCGGCGGCAATCATGTCCGGCCATTTGTCCCGGTTCTCCAGCATATCCAGAATGGTGCGGGCCAGGTCATCAGGATCGTCCGGCCGGAACAGGGTACCCGTCTCCCCGTCGCGGATCAATTCGTTGTGACCGCCAATATCAGATGCGGCCACGAGTTTATGCTGGGCCATGGCCTCCAGCGGTTTGAGCGGAGTCACCAGATCGGTCAGGCGCATTTTCTTGCGCGGATAGATGAAAATATCCACCAGATTATAATAATCCTGCACCTGGTTATGGGGCACCCGGCCAGTGAAGATCACACTTTCTTCAAGTCCCAGACGCGCCACCTGCTGCTTCAGATTGGCATCCTCCTGCCCGCCCCCGACAAGCAGAAGCCTTGCTTCCGGTTTTTCCTTGAGGATCTGCGGGAAGCTTTCCACCAGAATATCAAGCCCCTCATAATCATAAAAGGACCCGATAAAACCGAGGATAATCTTGTCTTTCAGTCCCAGCTTCTCCTGCAATGCAGGATCCGGGTCACTGGGGCCGGAGAATTTGCTGATGTCCACAGCATTGGGAATGATGGTAATCTTGTCTTCAGCCACACCGCGGGAAATCAGGTCCTTCTTCAATCCGTTACAGATAGTGGTGACTGCATCGGCCCGGTGCACCACATGGCTTTCCAGCTTTTTAGTCAGGGTATAGCGCAGGTCACCTTCCCTGCAGGTGCCGTGACTGACGGCGGCATCTTCCCAGAAGGCGCGAATTTCATAAAGCACTGGAATGCCGAGCTTTTCCCCCACATCCACCGCAGCAAGGCCATTTAGCGCCGGGGAGTGAGCATGGATAATATCGACCGGGTTATCCTTAAGAATCTCAAACATACGCGCCTTCAAACTGCGGACCACTTCATACTGATTGAGGATCGGCAGCCGGCTCAGGAGTTTGTTGTATTTGGTAGTGCGGTAAAAACCGAGGTCTTCCACCTGCTCGAATTCATTTTCGCAGTCGCCCTGCTTTATACCGGTCACATGCAGGGTCTCATGACCCAGCGCCTGCTGTCCCTTGATCAACTGGTAGCTGCGGAAGGTGTAGCCGCTGTGCAGCGGTATTGAATGATCAAGTACGTGTAAAATACGCATTCTAGTTCTTTCCCTGATCTGCCCTGTCGGCAGAATGCCGTTTCATGCATCCATCAATAATTTCATCAAACAGGCTCATGGCCCGGGTCCAGTTGTGATGGCTGAGCACCCTCTCCCGCCCCGCTTTCGAAAATTTCTCTCTTTCATCGGCACTGTCAAAAATGCGGGAGACACATTCCGCATATTCCTCCGGTGTCGACGCCGCCAGAATATGTTCTCCGACCACCGCATCCACCCCGCGGGCGGCAAGCCTGCTGCTGATTACCGGCACCCCGAGAGCCATGCCCTCGAGAATCTTGTTCTGGGTACCGCGCGCGATTTCCAGCGGGGCCACCACAACCTCGCTGCCGCGTACATAGGTCCGCACATCATCCACTGTCCCGGTCACCGTCACACCAGGCAAATCGCCCATGGCAAGTACTGACGCCGGCGGCTCGGCGCCTACAACAGTGAACGTAATATCCGGATATTTGTCCCTCAGGATCGGCAGAACCTTCTGACAGAAAGAAATCACGCAGGCTTCATTGGGATAATAATCCATACGTCCGACAAAGCCGATATTATGTTTCTTAAAGCTTCCGTCTGTCGGCTTGAAAAATTCGCTGTCCACCCCGTTGGGAAAGAAGGCGCTTTCAATGCCGGTGTTGAAATGATCCAGGGTTTCCACTTCAAAATCGGTGGCGCAGACGCCCACATCAAATTTGCGGGCCAGCCTTTTTTCCTCGGCTTCCAGTTTTGTCCCTTCCAGCCAGTAACCCCAACTGAAAGGCCATTTTTTAAAGCCTGCATAGGCCAGCCATTTCTGGCTGTCCATATCGCAATAATCGAGAATTTTCGGGATATCATCAACATGCTCCACGTACTGTGCAGCAGAGGAACTGAAAACCACGATCAGATCAAACTTTTCTTCGGCAAGCTTGCGATTAATCCTGGCCTGCAGGTCCCGTGAATAAAAGTAGCCCATGGAGGACGGTGTGCGTGTCAGAAGACAACCAACCATACGCAGTTTCTGCCAGGTTTCATTGGTCCGGCTGTACAGAAATTCATGGCAATGATCCTTTATGCCCTGAATTTCCTGTTCCTCCTCGTCCGATCTGACGATCGAGGCCACTGTGACCCGGTGCCCGCTCTCGTGCAGGTGCCTGACCATATTAAAGGACCGGATCTTATCCCCGCGTGTGGGCGGAAAGGGAAAACGGTGACTGACAAATAATATGTTCACTCAGTTTCTCATACTTGACTGTTAAAACCTGTTAACCGACCGGGGACCGCTACGCCGCAGCGCCCCCGTACCGCCTCACTTCCGCAGTTGCTGCAGAAGCGCCTTGGCCTCCTCCAGCCCGGTGAAGGAAACACCAGATGTCACGACCTGTTCAAGCTCCTGACGGGCGGCGCCACTGCGGCCGACTTTGTGCAAGGCAACTGCCAGATGGTACCGGATTTCCATATTGTTGGGCGTTTTGCTGATGGCTTTCCGCAGCAGCTCCAGGCCTTCTTCACTTTTCCCGGCAGAGACCAGTATCCAGGCATAGGTGTCTATGATAGACGCATTTTCCGGCGCCCCTTCATAAGCCCGTTTTCCCAGTTCACTGGCCCGTTCCAGGTCCCCCGTCTGGGAATAAAGCCAGGCCAGGTTGTTCAGATTGACGACATTCTCATCTTTCTGGGTGAGCAAGATTTCATACTGTTCGGTTGCTTCATCATGGGCAGACATCATCAGGTAGCTGTTGGCCAGGTTCCGGCGTACCACCAGGTCATCTGGATGTTTAGCAAGATAGTCGACCATTGTGGCATGGGAACTGTCATTGTCCCCCATCTCCTTGTAGGCCTGGGCGATGCTGACAATGATACCGCTGCCCTCTGCCCCTTTTTCCTTCGCCTCAAGATAGGATTCCAGGGCCTCCCGAGGTTTTCCTTCCGCAAGGTAAACCCGCCCGTCCAGAACGCTGGCGGTCGGATCATTTGCATCCATCTCCCGGATCGCAGAAGCATGGTCATGGGCCGATGAAAAATTCTCCTCGTTCATTTCAAGACGGACCAGTTCGGTCAGAACGGCTTTCTTGTTTTGAGCAAATTCGAGCGCTTCCTTATAGGTGTTACGGGCGCCTGAAAAATCTTCATTTTCCATCTGGGCGCGGGCCAGCAGAAGATAACCGCCCTCGTTCTTGCCAATAATGCTCAGAAGCTTCTGGAAATTAGCCACCGCTGAATTGCGATTGCCCATGAGACGATCAAGTTTGCCCGCGGCTTCATAACCTGCCCCGTTTTCCGGGAAGTCCTGGATCATCTGGCTGGCTACCGCCTTGGCTTTGTCCAGGCGGCGTTCCCTGAGATACAGCTCGGACAACTGGATACGCACGGAAATATTTTCCGGCGCGGCCGATACCGCTTCAAGCAGATATTTTTCCTGGCTTTTGGTATCCTTATTCCGGGCAGCGATGTCGCTTAATCCCAGCCACGCCGCCAGATAGCCTTTATCTTCCTCCAGAATATCCTCGTAGATTTCCACGGCCTTGTCCGTATCACCATCGTTAACATGGAGTTTGGCAAGGTTGATTTTTGCCGTATTGTAGCCGGGCTGGATCTCCAGCGCCTTCTTGAAAAATTCACGCGCCTCTTCAATCCGGTTAAGGCCGACGAGAGCCGTTCCCTTCAGGTTATAGCCGACTGGATTATCCGGCATTTGCTTGATTGTACGCTCGGCATCAATCAGGCCCTTGCCATATTCACCCTGCCGCAGGGAAATCAATGTCAGGAACACAGCAGCCTGGGAGGCATCCGGGTCATTTTCCAGAATTTCTGTCAATTGTTCTTCTGCAGAATGTGAATCACCGGCGGCAAGCTTGCTCAGCGCCAACTGGGTTTTCAGACGGCTTTCATCCGGACGGGATTCCACTGCCTTCTCAAAAAAGGCCGTGCCTTTTTCATAATCACCCAGTTTCAAATGGGCACTTCCCAGCAAGGCGTAAATCACGGAACCGGCTTTTCCTGACTCCACCAGCGGCGTAAGGACTTCAATAGCCTGTTCCGGGTCTCCCTGGCGGATCAAAGAAGCCCCGAGCAACCGACGTCCGACAACATGATCCGGGTTAAGGTCCACCAGCCGGTTCAGATAATAGATGGCCTGGGCATAATTATTCTGGGCATAATTAATTACGCCACGCAACATTAGGGCAGGCTCAAACCTGTCAAGGGGAACGCCGCCCCGGTCCAGATATTCAGTCGCCTTTTCACTTTCATTTTGACGGGCATAGACAACAGCAGCAAGATAGTTTGCCATCGGATGGCGTGGAATAAGCTTGAAGACTCCTTCAAGAACTTCAAGTGCTTCATCATCCCGCTTCAAGTCAAACAGAACCCCTGCCTTTTTAATCATCGCATCGATATTTTTGGGCGCATATTGTAGTGCATTGGAAAAATAATCCAGTGACTGCTCGGCTCCCGCACGACGGTGAACAAGCTCCCCCTTGAGAATCAATGCACCGGAATTTTTGGGATTAAGCGCCAGCGCCCTGTCCACGGCCTCTTCGGATTTTTCAAATTCTTCCTTGAAGCTGTATATCTGTGCGATCCCAACAATGATGTGATCATCATCTTTTTTCAGTTCCGCACCTTTCTGCAGATACTCAAGTGCCTTGTCCTGGTCCCGGAGACCCTGATGAGCCATTCCCAGAATAAGGTAAGCCTGCGCCTTGTCATCATCGGCGACATTCTCGAGGTTCACTGTCGCCAGGACCTCGTCAAACTTCCTCAGGATCAGATAGGCCTGGCTGAGGTCAAGGGATACCTCGTCAGCCGGTATTCCAAGTTCAATCGCCCGGAGAAGTTCCTTCTCAGCGGAAAGACCGTCTCCTTTTTTTACATAGGATTTGCCCAGTTGGACCCGGATATCCGGGTTTTTCGGATCTACCCGGGCAGCGTTTTTATACTGGATGATTGCAGCTTCCAGATTACCTTTTTTCAGATATTCCCCGGCTTCCTGGACATATTCGGCGCTTTCGCTGTTATCCAGTGCCGCCATCGCCGGCGCGGCAATTCCCATGGTCAACGCCAGGCTAGGTATCAAAAAGCTTTTCATTATAGTATCCCCTTGGATCAATTTGATTGTAAACTCAGGTCGCCGGTCCGGCGTTCCTCTCTTACAGATTGATATTGTACTGTTTTATAAGTCCATAAAATGTCGGTCTGCTTACACCCAGCAATTTGGCAGCATGGCTTACATTGCCATTGGCATTTGCCAGCGCTTTCCGAATGGCTTTCATATCGGCCATTTCGCGAATCTGCTTAAGATTCAGCAGTTCCTCTTCCATCTCGTCAACGGCAAGTTCCAGGTCAGCTGCATCGATTTTACTGCCTTCACTCATGATCACTGCACGTTTTATGCGGTTTTCGAGTTCCCTGACATTTCCCGGCCAGTGATAGCTGGAAATGACGGAAATAGCTTCCTTTGTATAGCCCTTGATCGACCGCTTGAGTTCCTTGTTGAACTTGTTCAGGAAATTATGGGCCAGAAGGGCAGCATCCCCGTCGCGCTCCGCCAAGCACGGAATATTGATAACAATCTCGCTAAGCCGGTAAAACAGGTCTTCCCTGAACAGGTTTTCGGTAATATGGCTTTCCAGATCCTGATGGGTGGCGCAGACAACGCGTACATCCACCGGGATTTCCTTGCGCCCGCCGATCCTCTCGATCACCCTTTCCTGCAGGAACCTGAGGAGTTTGACCTGAAGCGGAAACGGCAAATCGCCGATTTCATCCAGGAACAATGTCCCGCCGTGGGCCACTTCTATCTTGCCGATCGTTTGTTTGACAGCGCCGGTAAAAGCACCCTTTTCATAACCGAAAAGTTCGCTTTCAAGCAGGTTTTCCGGGATCGCAGCACAGTTGATGGCCACAAATGCCTTGTCCTTGCGATCACTGAGATCGTGGAGTGCACGGGCCAGAAGTTCCTTACCGGTTCCGCTTGCCCCCAGAAGCATAACGGTCACATTTGTCGGTGCCACGCGTTCCACAATATTACATACCTTGTTCATGCTGTCGCTGGCAGTAATAACATTGTTCAGGCGGGAAGGCTGCTGGCCGGCCGCCAGCTTGCGATTTTCCTCTTCCAGGTCATACAGACGGAAAGCACGCTGAACGATAAGCCCGAGCTGATCCGGATCAACAGGTTTCTGATAAAAATCATAGGCCCCCAGGGAAACACTCTGCAAGGCGCTTTCCCGCGCGCCGTGACCCGATGCAATGATCACCTTGGTATGCGGTGCTTTTGCCAGTATCTGTTCGAGACAGGCCAGACCTTCCGAGGTGCCGTCTTCGTCCGGCGGCAATCCCAGGTCAAGCGTGACAACAGCCGGCTTATCCCTGTCGACAATATCAAGAGCTTCCTTGCGGTTGCCGGCAATCTCGACGTCATAGTCTTCAAAATTCCATTTATACTGCCTTTGCAAGCCAGGGTCGTCTTCGACAACCAGTAATTTTCTTTTTATCGTATCTGACATATAGCTTTGCCTTTAACTAACTGCTTCATCGAGTAAATCTTCATTCTGGCTGGCCAGTTTCAGATAAACGGTCATGGTGGTGCCTTCATCAGTCGCGCTTTTCACGCTCAGGCGCCCCCCCATACGTTTTATAATTTCGCGACTTTCATAAGCGCCGATGCCATATCCTTTTTCCTTTGTGGACCGGAAAGGCCTGAACAGTTCATCGCGGATAAACTGCTCACTCATCCCGCACCCATTGTCAGACAGTTTGACAATGGCATAGTCGTCCTCGGAAGACAACTTGATGCGGATGTTAAGGTCTCCGGGATCACAGGCATCAATTGCATTCTGGACCAGATGCATGAAGACTGTGTCCAGACTTTCCAGGTCGGCGTTCACCATCAGGCAATCCGCATCCTTCCGGAAGTCAATTTCAGTGCCTCTCTTGGCATAACCGACCGTGACGGTTTCCAGAAACACCACAAGATCACTTGTGCCCCCGTCCTTTTCCCGGGAAGGTTCCTGAACCACATTTATCCTGGACAAAAGGTTGTTCATTTTTTCAGCCGAATCCCGCACAGTCAACAGCATGTCCTGTTGAAATTCCGGATTATTCGCATGCTTCTCGGCGTTCCGGACAATCAGCGACAACTGACTGGCCAGGTTTTTGATATCATGGACGACAAAAGCAAATTTACGATTAAAGGCTTCGAATTCCCGTGCTTCGGCAAGCGCCTGTTCAGCAATCTGCTCGGCCAGATAACTGCCCACCTGGCGACCAACTATTTTCAGCAGGTCGAGGCTTTCCCAGTTCAGGTCCTTGCTTCCCCTTGGGCGCATCAGGATGATAAACCCGACAGTACGGTCGTGGTGCAGAAGAGGCACTACCAACCACAGTTCCGGTGATTCCAGAAGCCAGTTGGGGATCGGGCAGTTCGCGCCTTTGATATTGCCGTCCTCCACCTCATCCAGATTCACCACCCATTCCTGCTGTTCGATAAAACGGATAAATTCATCATGGGTATCCAGTTCACCTTCCATTTTAGGATGGTAATTCCACTTTGCCGCCATGACATAGGCATCCGGTTTTTCCCGCAACCACAGACCGCCGCCAGGACTGTCCATGATGTCTGCCACCGCCTGAATTGTCCGTTCGCGCAGGCCGTAATGATGTTTTGTATCGGAAATCGTGCCGATAAACCGCAACCATTCATCACGATAGTCATATTTATAGCGGAACAAATGCTTGCTGAGCAGAACCTTGACCTGGGATCTGAAACGGCCGGATGACAGGGCCGCCACCAGCGCCAGGGAGGCCACAACGATAAAGGTCGCCTGCAGCAGATTGCCCCATTTACCACCATGATTCTGCAGGTAATAACCTGCAGCGGACATGCCGATCAGATAGGCGCCGCTGCCGATCAGGGTAATGGTGTGAAAGGCTGCCTTGCGGGAAATCTGCACCTTGAGCGACCAGTCAGGATTGCGCGAGGCGGAAATGCCTATCAGGGGGACGACAAGAAAGTTTATCAGTCCACGGGCATCATAAAGTTTCGGGCCGATAGAGGTGAAAAGGATATTGTCCGCATACAGCAGAAAATCAAAGATATACAAGGTTCCCAGAGCCAGACACAAATAACGGATACCCCAGCGGTTTTCCTCTGCCGTACTGCGATAGACATTTTCTACCAGCAACAGAACCAGGATTGAGATAAACAGATTTTCATAGAGGCTTACTTTCGGCGGAATGACAAAGGCGCTCCATCCGGCATTCCCGCCCACGATCAACAGTTCAAGCGTTAACAGCAGTCCAAAGCCGATGCCGTAGAAGCGGCCGATTTTCCGGGCCAGTTGCTCGTTGCCCTGGGCACACCAGATATTAAACATCAGATGGACAAGAAGAAATATCCAGGAACTGTTGCGCAGGAATTCAACCAGCGTCAGAAACAGGCCTGCATTGTTACCCGGCAGATACGCCAGTGTATGAACAAATGCCCAGACAACATTGATCAAAAGAACCAGGACAAGCCACTTCTGCGTGGAAGAGAGTTTGCTGCGACTTGTCGTCAGCAGCACTGCCGCAAGCAACAGAAATGCACCTGTTGCCAAGGCATAAGTATAAAACCCTATGTCACCAAGGACGCCTTCCATTTCTATATCACCTTACCCCGTCCGGCCACAATACAACACGTACGGTCTGAATCAGAATAAGGAAATCAAGAAAAACGGAATAATTTTTTATATAATAGAGGTCATATTCCAGTTTCTTGCGGGAATCTTCCTCCGACGCGCCATAGGGATAGTTCAGCTGCGCCCAGCCGGTTATTCCCGGTTTAACCCGATGCCGTTCGTGGTAATAGGGGATTGTCTCCCCGAGCTTTTCCACGAAGAAGGGACGTTCCGGGCGGGGGCCGACAAAACTCATATCACCTTTGAGCACATTGAAAATCTGCGGTATTTCATCGATACGGGTGGTCCGGATAATCTTGCCGATAGTGGTCACCCGGGCGTCGTTTTTCTTCGCCCACTGCGGAACACCATCCGCTTCCGCATTCACGGCCATGCTGCGAAATTTCATCACCTCAAAGGTCTTGCCGCCAAGCCCGACCCGCTCCTGTCGATAGAAAACCGGCCCGTGGCTGGTCGTTTTGACCAGAATGGCTGTCATGATAAGGACCGGCAAACTCAGCGTAAGCAGCAGCAGGCTGGCGGAAATATCAAACAATCTCTTGATCAACAGATCCAGACTTTTAGCGCCGCCAAAACCGTCCGAGAAAATCATCCAGCTTGGATTGACACTCTCAAGATTAACTGTACCGGACTGTTGCTCGATAAAGGACGTGGAATCCGTAACCGCACAGCCGTTCATTCTGCAGTCCAGCAGATCGTCCATCGGTAACATACCCCGCCGTTCCTGAATGGCGACGACAATCTCCTGGATATGATTTTTCTCAACAAAGTCCTTCAGGGAACCGACAGACTCATAGGGTACGGCCCCTTCCACATCCCGTTCCTGATCTGTCATGCTGAAGAAACCCGAAAACCGGACATGGGACCCCTGACCGCTGCCGCTGTTTCGCACCCTGCTGGCGCGCTCACCGGCACCAAGGACCAGGACATTTTTCTTGAACTGCCGAAGATCAACCACATGCAGGAAAATAAAACGAACGACCATCAGGCCAAGACCTGAAAAAGACAGTGCATAAAGAACCACACTCCGCCACAGGCCAATATCGGGGAACAGATAAAGGATGACAGATATGGTCAACAGGGCAATAAACATGCTGACCACAAGTCTGAGCAGGGAAACCCTGAAATCCCGACAGGCTTCCAGCTGATACATGCCCGTTGCCAGCATCACCACATAAACCGTTATGACAAATGCGCTGACCTCGGGAATATAGTCGGTAAATGCCACATCCTGCATACCAATCTGGGAAAATCGTATTGTCATTCCTGCCCAGATCGCAGCCAAAAGAAGCAACCACTCCAGTATCCCCAGAAACAGCAGCGGTTTTGGAATATAGTGCCTGAAAATCCTTATCATAAGCCTGTACTTTTTCTTTCCAGTCTGACTTTTGTTACCGGCGGTTTTATATCTGTTAGACCGGTTTTCTGTTTATCCGTCAGCAGTGTCAATTTCACAAACCATAATAGGCATATATGAAAAAAAGATTGCCAAATCCTTATCTAAACCTTTACGGATGAAGGAATTAGCTGATTTTCCTGTATTTTCTGTTCAGGAATCTTTTCCGCTACCCGCAGTGGTGCGGTCCGCCTGGTCCTTCCCGACCAGTAATGTGGCCAGATCCCGACGGATCGACCTTGAACTTATGGCGGATTGTGTGGACTGACCGATTCTGCCTGCAAAAACCACGCGTTCTGCCTTTTCACCCGCAATATGCTTCAACGCCTGCACCAGTTGTTCCGTTCTCTGCCGGTACGGCTGCTGACCTGTCGGAAGTTCCTGCCCGTGCAACAGGCTGTTAGCAAAACAGAGTGGCGCGAGTGAGGGTTGCAGAGCAAGTCCCATTTCAGTCGCCCGCAGCCAGAAACGCTGCAGTTTCTCACCCGCCTTCAGGTAATCCTCAATACCCCGTTCGGCTTCCTCCGACCAGTTCAGGATAAAATGGGCGCCGCAGAAATATCCCGGCACCAGATCCATCTGCACCCGGGCCAGAAGCGTCCCGCCAAGATATTTATTCATGAAGTCCATGCGGGACCATTTTTCCATTGCCCACTTCATGAATTTAAGCGACATGCTGTCAATGCCAAGCGCTGTCGCCGGAATACCTTGCTTGCTGTCGCCATCGCTCCAGTCAATGATTTTTTCATGTACCTGGAAACATTCCTTCATACGCAGGCGGATGTCAGTTGCAATGGCATTCAGTTTTGAAAAAATCCTGCGCTCACGGTCACTTTCAAGCCAGGTGACATCAAACAGACCGGCCAGTTCCTTTTCAAGCTCCGCCTTCTGTTGCGGTGTCAGCCGCCGGTTGCGATAGCGACGCCTGTCAACCGACCTGAGCGGAATGAAGGGTGAAAGATCATCGGAGGAACTTTTTTTGCTGCGGAACTGGACGGATATTTTCAGGCCGGAACCGTCCCATTGCGCCCCCTCCTCCAGTTTCCAGCTGATCGAATGTTGCTCGGCGTCTGCTGCCAGTCTTATTGTTTCAAGCAACATCCCCACCGACAGATAGGTCGGCTGGCCGTTGTTATATTCATAGGGATTGCGGCTATCGATGGGGGGGATATGAACGATCAGTTTCTTGTCGCTGACCACTTCGAAACGCCAGGGCTGGGTATTGTCGCCGCTTGGCGCCCAACGGGCCATATCCAGAATCCTGCCCATCATATTTTCTGGCCGGCCGTTTTCTGCAGGCACACTTCTCGCCGGCGACTGCTGTGCCATTTTCGCATACATGCGACGCCCAATGGCAAACTTGAGCTTTTGCAATGGGTTAGCATTCCCCATCGGCATATAACCCTTTATCATCTTGCAGCGGTATGCATCAAAAAGTTGATAGCGGGGGGCCGCCCGGACTACACCGCGACCGAGCATGATTTTCACCGCCTCGGTCACCAGGAACCCGGCGGAAAGCTGTACGCCGGTAGGTGTTGACGGCACCTTCTGTTCCTTCATGTTAACCCGTGACGGATCAACCAGATAGCCGGGATGAAGGGGACGCGGCGTCAAACCGATCAGAAATTTTACATAGCGGTCTTCCCGCACCGGTTCTTCGTCCAAACGGAAATAGTCTTCGGCGCTCATGCCATCCGGCATAAAGGTCAGCAGGGCTACCCCCATTCCGACCGGCGCAGCGGTGATTGCCGGAATCGACAGCTCGTGGCATCGTTTAAAGACCGCCATGCGGGTGTCGAGTACGAAAAAATCAAAGCCGTCGATGAACAGATCCACCCCGTTCAGAAAAGCATCAATATTTCCCAGTTTACCGTCAAGATCATCATGAATCCCATCCGGAAAAACGGTGATTTCCGCGTGCGGGTTTATATCCCTGATCATGTCCGCCATGACGTCGACTTTGGATTTGCCGATGGTTGACATCATGGCCCCGACCTGGCGATTAAAATTGGCCAGTTCAAAAATATCCATATCCGAAATATGAAACCTGGTCACCCCAAAGCGGGCCAGAAGCAGGGCATGGGCGCCGCCAACGCCCCCCATACCGGCAATGGCCACCTTCTTATGTCGCAGAATTTCCATCTCCCGACCGGTAATCCAACCGAGATTACGGGAAAAAGCTTCCTGGTGATTGAACGTCGGGTGCATTTTCAGCTCCACAATACAGTATCAGATTATTTCTGGATATTCTCGAGCAGTTCCATTGCCTGGACCTGTCCGTCAAAAATTCTTCCGTCCGCCTTTATTTCCCTAAGCAGTTCAACGGCTTTATCCCGCTCGCCTGCCTCATGATAGACCTGGGCCAGGTGGTATTTAATCGCGAGATTTTGCGGCGCGATATCCGACGCCTTCAACAACTGTCTTATGGCGTCATCAAACTCGTTCGCCTCGGTCAGGATCTGGCCTTCCGTATCCAGGATATTCGGGTCCAGAGGCGCCCGCTCCCTCGCCCGGGATATGGTCTGTCGTGCTTCGTCTATCTGTCCCAGTTTCATCTGGGACCAGGACAGGTTATTCAGAAGCGCTATATTATCCGGGTTTCTCTCAAGCAGTTCATTGTAATTCTGTGCTGCCTTTTCGTAATTCTCATCCAGAAGGTAAACATCTGCCAGCAGCCATTGAACCAGAGCATCTTCGCCATGTGTTTCCAGCCAGTCTGTCATCAGGCTGACGGCTTTTCCATACTGCCGTGCCGACATGTAGGCATGGGACAGGTCCCGAACCAGATTGGCGTTCTGGTTTTCCTGGTAGGCGGCTTCAAAATAAAGGATCGCCTTGTCATAATCCTGACGGGCCATATTGATACGCCCCCTAAGTTCAAGGATTTCATAGTCGCCAGAGGTCTCATCGACAAATTCGGCGAGGATTGCATCTGCCCCAACCCAGTCACCGGTCGACGCCATGACCTTGGCCTTGTAGATCAGAGCCTTGCGATTGGTTGGCAGCATTGCCAGCATCTCGTCAGCCGTTTTGTCAAGCGCTTCCCAGTTCTGGGCCTGATTATAGGCATCCGCCAGGAAGGCCAGGGGCGCAAGATTGTCCGGCACCTCTTCCTTCAGACGTTCGAAGGTCATGATTGCCGCGACTGTCTGGTTCAGAGACAGTTCCGCAAGCCCCTTGACCTCCAGAAGCAGCGCATGCGAGGGATACAAAGAAATTACTTTTTTGACAACCTCGAGTGCCTTGTCCGCCTCGTTCCGCAGCATATGATAACGGGCCATTTCAATGGCCACATTTACCGAATTGGGATTATTCTCGTATGCCTGGAACAGATAGTCCTCAGCCTTGGTCATATCCCCGATATTCTTTTCCAGATCATAAAGGGAAAGCAATCCATATTCGTTGCCGGGATTGAGTTTGACAAATTCTTCCAAAATCTTGGCGGCTTCCTCAGCATTGCCGTCCAGAAAATATTTATTGGCCATGACAATAGCGGCGGCCGTATGGCCGGGATTCTTTTCCAGAATTTCACCAAAAATATTATAAGATTCCTCGGCCTTACCTGTATTCAGTTTGACATAACCGAGACAAGTGGCGGCGTTAACATCATCGGGAACCTGAGCGTGCAGTTTCTCGCAGATTTCCAGCGCCTCGTCATATCTTTCCAGTGACAACATATTTCGAGCCAGTCGCATCTGGGCTACATAGGCATCAGATATTCCCTCAAGTGACGACTGCATATCCTCAATACCGCTTTCCACATCACCGGACAGAACCTTGAGCATGCCCAGTTGGTTCTGGCTGGCCGGTTGGTCCTTGTCTTTTTCGAGAGACTTTTCAAGATAAAGCCTGGCCTCTTCGATCCGCCCCCTTTTCAGTTCGATATTGGCAAGCAGGTTAAGCAGCTGCGTGTCGTCAATATTCTCGGCAAGGGCACTCTTCAATGCTTCACTTGCCTCTTCTGTTTTATTGAGCTTGATCAGAACCTGCGCGAGTAGTTTCCTCGCCTGCAGGTCATTCGGGACCCGGTCCGTATATTTTACGATATGAGTATAGGTCTGTTCATAATCTTGCAGAGCATAACTGGACAGGGCACTAATGAACAACGCCCGTGGCTCGCGCGGGTTTACTTCCAAAACCTTGCCTGCGTAAAGCCGTGCTGCTTCATAGTTCTCTGTTGTCATTGCCCACAAAGCAGACACATAATTTACCAGCGGGTGGTTGGGATATCTTTTGCGAAAGCTTTGCAGTCTTTTATCGGCTTCTTCGACTTTACCCAGCAACACCTGTATCCAGGCAAGATAAAACTGGTTGACGACAATATAGGGATATTCCTCGGACAATTGCTGGTAAATTTTCTCAGCGTCTTCCACATGGTCAGTCACCCACAGATGATTTCCCTTGAGCTGCAGCAGATAACGGTCATTGGGTACAATGGCTTCCGCCCTCGCGATATATTCCTCAACCTTGTCATAATTCTTCAGGATGGAATAGATTTCCGCCCGCTTGACAAGGGCCAGCATATTTTCCGGTGCCAGTTCCAGAACTTTATCATACTGCACTCCGGCCTCTGTCAGCCGGAACTTGCCGAACAAGGCCTGACCGATCAGGTTTCTTTTTGTAATTTCCGCCAGCAGGCCGTCTTCCGGCGCAAGCTTGATCTTCTCAAGAACCTCGTCATATTTCCTCTGCAACAGCCAGGACCTGGCGAGATGGGGCAGAACCAGTTCTTCGGGTTTACCAACTTCTATGGCTTTTTTCAGTTCGATTTCTGCCGCCGGACCATTTTCCAGTTCCAAAAGAACCTGCCCGAGGAGAAGTCTGGCGTCGGGACTGTCCGGATGATCCTGAAGGGCGTTTTTCAGTTCAATAACAGCCGCGTTCATGTTCCCGCTATACTGCTGTTCCACAGCCCGCTGCATTCTTTGTTCCAGCGTCAGGTCATCAGTTGAATCGCACGCCGTCAACACCAGACATGCCGCGAGCATCACGGCACAGGTAATTCGGCCTGGAGTTCTCTGTTTTCTTGAAATAAATGGGAGTGGACTGGACATTTTCCCCGCCTCCTGATCGCGTAGTTTCCCCGAATGTGTGTCAACAGTTCACACATTTCAAAATTTGTGATTGGTCAGTTTGAGTGTAATATGCCAGAGAGGTCTTGCAAAGGCGTTAATTTATCTGCCGCAGATATAACTTATTTGTCGCCGGTATACGGATAAAGAGCACCACAGTCAGTGATAACATTCCAGATTTCCGGGCGCTCCTCGTAAATACCGTTCAACAGGCTATCCACATCACTATAGTGTGTCCGGCGACGACCATGATATTCAATGATGGGACCGATTGCCGTAAAGCGAATACCCAGCTTGCGCAGGAGGCGCTGCAACGCCGGCTCCATAACCACAGCCCAGTGTGTAATGTTATTCTCAATACTCATTCTGACGATGGCTGTCATGAGACCGAGCGTAATATGCGGAATGACGCGCTGGGACTCTTCATGTCCCGCCTTTTCCTCAATACCCGGAATATGCGTGTCATAGTGACGTTGACGAAATTTCTTGGAAACAGAAAAACGTGAAATTTCCGCAGTTTTATCACGCGGCAATGTAGCTTCATCAAGATCGCGCAATTCTTCCGAGATTGACAGCGCCGGAATTTCCCGCACGTTGTCTCCATCTTTTGGCAGAATGATACGGACGGTTCCCGCAACGCTTTTCGAATTCTTGTGGATCAGGAGACTGGATACAGACTGGCTGTCATAAATATCCATTTCCATCTCATTCTCAAAGTCGTCCTTGTTTTCAAAACCCGTCTCCAGGCAATAGACCTGGTATCGGAGACGATATGTCTCCTCAAGCAGTTCCCGACAATCAGCAGAAACCACGTCGAAAAGTTCCTTATAAACTTTCACCAGACGTGCATCGTCCTTCTGGGTTTCAGACGGAACATTCGCGGCAACTAAATTTTGTGACTGCATTATGTCAATCAACCTATTGTAGCAATTTAAACGAGGGGGCACTCATACTTTTGATTTATTCTGCCCCGAAATGGTTTAGAGGGCGTTAAAGAACAACTGTTTCACATATTTTTACGAAAATTTTAATGAAATAGATTTATTGAGGTCTATGAAACAGATCAAGATGCTATAAAATAACCGCAATTTTATGTTGTGATAAAAAAAATGTACAAACTGCCCGGAAAAAATATTTTTTATTTCTCTGTCGCGCTGATGATGCTGAATCTTTGGCCAGGCGAACTTTTTGCCGTTGTTCTCGACCAGACTGGCAGGCATACAATGGACGCCGATATTGATTCGTCCCTTACCACCCCCTACCAAAGGCCGCAGGAAAGTCTTGAAAACGGCAATTTCTTCCAGCTTTCCTTTGATAGTAACAACAGCATCAGAAGCACACAACGTTTTGATCTGGCCGATGACATGAATTCCGGCCAGTCGGCTGGAAATATGCCTTCCCGGAGGGACGCGTCGCTTTCTGACAGCAGTCTTTTTGAACAGAATATAGGTTCATTTCTCGAAAATATGAACGACTCGCCTACCCTGAAGACAATCTACTTCAATTCCAGGCAGCTTCAATTCAATTTCCAGAGCAAACTAGCCAATGAAATTGGCGATCTTGTCGGCGACGACCTGTCATTGGATCACCGTCTCTTCCAGGATAATTCCGACAGCCTCGGCGGGAATGGCATCTCCTCACAATCCGCTCGATATTCTCACGGCATGCCCCTGCTCGACCAGATTATGGATAGCCTGCAATCCCTCGGCGCTATTATCATCCTGTTTTTTGCACTGATCTATCTTGCCTTCAGGTATGTACTCAACAAATACGTCTAAGCGTCGCGACGTTTCAAGAGGCGGCTTCCCTGCGGCCTGATGCCCGAAACATCTGCCGAAAGTTTCCGTCCGGCAAGAGCCCCAAGCCAGTCAAGCCCTTCACGCAACCTGACAACTTCGCCGACCACGATCATGGCCGGCGCCTGGATATGCTCCCGTTTCACATCCTCTGCGCATTTGGCCAGTGTCGTCACGACAACTTTCTGCTCCGGCGTGGTGGCCTTACTGATAATAGCAACCGGCTCATCAGCCGGCCGACCGGAGGAAAGAAATTTTTCTGCAATCAATTCAATTCTGCTCAGAGCCATGTAAATCACGACAACGGGAGATGATTTTGCCAGAGCTTCCCAGTCAATATCCTTGGCCAGGCCACCATCAGCGCCATGACCGGTCAGGAAGGTGACCGCTGAATTGGTGTGCCTGTCCGTCAAGGGAATGCCTGCATAGGCAAGCCCGCCGACACCGGCCGTAATACCGGGAATGATCCTGAAAGGAATTTCATTCTCCACAAGGTGCCTGGCTTCTTCACCTCCCCGGCCAAAAACAAGAGGGTCTCCCCCTTTCAGACGGAGTATTTTCTTACCTTCCCTGGCAAGCCGGACCAGATGCTCCGAAATATCCTGCTGCCTGTGAGACGGCAGTCCGCCTCTTTTTCCGGCGAAGTCCAGTCGAGCCCCCTCACCCGCCATATTGAGGATTTCCGGAGTGACCAGCGCATCATAAACCACGACATCCGCCTGGCGCAGCCCCTTGAGCGTCAAAAGCGACAACAGACCGGGATCGCCCGGACCGGCGCCCGCCAGCCAGACCTGGCCCGCAATCATATTCGGCAACCCGTCCAATATCTCATTGATGTCCATATCTATCTCTACTCGCTGTACGTAGGACTGTAATACAAATTAAGGTCGTAAAAGAAAAGTACCGATTTGTTCATTATATTTTCACTGATTTGCTAGTATAAACGCACAATTCAAAATATTGAGGCATATAAAAACAATCCGGAGGACACCATGTCGTCTCGTAAAATCAGCCCGGTTATTCTTTCCGGCGGGTCAGGAACACGTCTTTGGCCGATGTCCAGAGCGCTTTACCCAAAGCAGCTTTTACCGCTTGTTGGTGAAAATACAATGATTCAGGAAACGGTAAAACGTGTTTCAAACCAGGACATGTTCACCCACCCCCTCATTATCGCCAACGAAGAACACCGGTTTATCGTCGCTGAACAACTGAGACAGATTGGCATCGAGAACCCCGACATAATCCTTGAGCCAGAAGGTCGCAACACGGCGCCGGCAGCCGCCCTCGCTGCCCTGCACCTCGAAAAGGACGATCCCAACGCGCTGATGCTCATTATGCCGTCAGACCATATCATCGGCAACCAGGATGCTTTTCTGGCTGCCATCAATATTGCCCTGCCTGCTGTAGCAGACAGTCAGGCCCTGGCCACCTTCGGCATCATTCCGACCTCTCCGGAAACCGGTTACGGATACATCAAACAGGGTGACGAACTGGAAGCCTGCGCCGGCTGCCGCCAGGTCGCCGAATTCCGCGAGAAGCCCGACCTTACAACCGCGCGGGCTTATATGAAGAGCGGTGCCTACCTGTGGAACAGCGGTATATTCCTGTTTCCGGTCCGGGCGTTTCTGGAAATCCTCGGCAAATTCGAACCTGAAATGCTGGAAGCTTGCCGCAACGCCATGGCAGGGGCGCAGAAAGATTTGTGTTTCCTGCGCCCGGAAAAGGAAAGTTTCCTGACCTGCCCTTCCAATTCCATTGATTATGCTGTCATGGAACGAACCGAGAATGCGACTGTCATTCCTGTCGATATGGACTGGAACGATATCGGGTCCTGGGCGGCGCTCTGGGACGTGCAGGACAAAGACGAGGATGGCAATGTCTGTCAGGGAGATATTATTTCCCACAACAGCCGCAACTGCCTGCTGAAATCAGACGGCCCGGCCATTGCCGCCATAGGATTGGAAAATATTGTCGCCGTTGCCACCGACGATGCAGTGCTGATCAGCCATAAGGACCATACCCAGGATGTCAAGGAGGTTGTCACTCATCTTGCCCGGGAAGGCCGTAACGAGCATATATCACACACAATTGTCTATCGTCCCTGGGGATCTTACCAGACCTCCGATTTTGGCGACCGCTTCCAGGTGAAAAGACTAATGGTTAGTCCGGGTCAGACATTGTCCCTGCAGAAACACCATCACCGGGCCGAACACTGGGTTGTTGTTCAGGGTCGCGCCGAAGTCACTATTGATGACGAGGTGCGGATGTTAAACGAAAACGAATCGTGTTATATTCCGATCGGATCCCTGCATCGCCTGGCGAATCCGGGCAAAATTCCTTTGCATATTGTCGAGGTACAGTCAGGTTCCTATTTGGGCGAGGACGATATCGTCAGATTCGAAGATACCTACGGCAGGGACTGACAACAGCCTGTTTACAGATAACCCGTTGTTATCATTAAAGCCCCCTGTAATGCGCCATAAATAAACCATCTCTTGGCACTATTACTGGCCATAAATATGAATCGTTTCCGGCCTATTTTGCTGGCAAAATGGGCTTTAAGCGTTTATTTACCCTGTTTTTTATCAAGCCGTTAACGATGTCTGTAGTACAAAAGATCGTAATTTTACGAAAATTTGTTTGTTATTGAGTTTGATTTTTTGGGTTGGAATAATGGAATTTAAACTAAAAATCTTGGCCGCAGTCGGGACAGTTGCCTTGGGCACCTGGATCTACGCCGATTTTGTCGAAAAAGATTCCACCCGAGACGCCATAGAGAAACAGATCGAACCATTCGTGATCGTGGAAGACGGTACGTTTGAAAAGACCGTCGACAACCTGCTCAAAAAACCGGGAGAAAAAGACAGCGACCCGATCGCCCAAATTGATGAAGAGGGTAACGTCAAGGCGATCAGGGAGTCATCCCTGACACCGCAGGGACCGATCTATGAAAATCCAACGCCCTCTCCTGTCATTCTGGAAACGCCGGATGACAAGCTAAGCGCCATCACACTGGAAGATGCCCTTGCCGCCGCCCTCGACGGTTCGGAAGAATCGCTTAAAATTCTCCAGGATTATTTTGACGAAACCGCCGGCATTCCAGAGGAAATCAGCAAGCGCACCTCGGACCTGCTGCAGGCCCTTGGCAAAATGCCTCTCGATGCCCAGGTTCTAGAGGAAGCCGCCAAACGAATTGTTGATGCAGCAGCCCGATCTGCTTCCTCAGCCTTTACCATGCCGTTCAAATCGGTATCCGACTTTGGTCTCGCCGACGGCGACTTTGGTTGGGACCTTGGCCCGGACGGTAAAACACCACATCGCGGTTTTCTGCGTGTCGGCCCCAAAAGCGACCTGGTCGGCGGCAAGGGCCTCGTCGCCCTGGAAGCCAGCAGTGAAAATGATTTCATCAAGGACGGCATCCTCAATGTGAACGAGTTCGGCACCACCGATGTGGAAGCCGGCACCTATCGCCTGTATGTGGTCACAACAACCCTGCCATCAGGCGGCAGACTAGCTTATCCCTTTGGCCGCAAATTCGGTTTTAACGGTAATGAGCTCCGGGTTGTCGATGCAGGCGCAGGCGGTGCAAAGCGTCAGGCGCAATTGACATCCGGTGGAATCGCTCTGGAAGCCCGGTCGGATGATACGCCCGGCGACACCCCGATAGTCCCTGTCACCTCGGGAGAGAATAAAGAGCCTGAAGGCTGGCTGATGACGTCCCTGATTCGCACCGGCGGGGAGCCCGTACGGCTTGCTTTCGAGAAGCTCGGCAACGAGGAAACCTATATTGTCGGCATCATCATCAGCCCGACCAGCCTTGAAGACCTGGAAAAACAGCTCAATGAGCAGCTTCTTGCTTTCCTGAATGATATCGCCCCTGCCGCCGGCGGACCGGGATATACCGGCCCCTTCGGCAATGATTTTACCGCCAGAACCATCAGTCAGTTCTTCACCAATCCCAACACCCGTTCAGGCCTGGGACCGAATGCTGGCCCGGTAGACGCCTTTGGTGGTAATGGAGGCGGCGGTGGCGTTATCGTAGGCGATACCGATACTGATACCGACACGGATACGGACACTGACACAGATACCGATACCGATACTGATACTGACACAGATACCGATACCGATACTGATACTGATACTGATACAGACACCGATACGGACACAGATACCGATACCGATACGGATACGGACACGGACACCGATACGGATACGGATACGGACACTGATACAGACACCGATACGGACACAGATACCGATACTGATACCGATACGGATACGGACACCGATACGGATACCGACACCGATACGGATACGGATACGGACACCGACACGGATACCGACACCGATACGGATACGGATACGGATACGGACACTGATACGGACACCGATACGGATACGGATACGGACACCGATACGGATACCGACACCGATACGGATACGGATACGGACACTGATACGGACACCGATACGGATACAGATACAGATACCGATACGGACACCGACACAGATACCGATACTGATACCGACACGGATACGGACACGGACACTGATACCGATACCGATACCGATACCGATACTGATACTGATACGGACACCGACACAGATACCGATACTGATACCGACACGGATACGGATACGGACACTGACACTGACACTGACACTGACACGGACACGGACACAGATACCGATACGGATACGGATACCGACACGGACACTGATACGGATACGGACACTGATACGGATACTGATACTGATACAGACACCGATACGGACACAGATACCGATACCGATACCGATACCGATACCGATACGGATACGGACACGGACACGGACACGGACACTGATACCGACACAGATACCGATACCGATACCGATACGGATACGGATACGGATACGGACACCGATACGGATACGGATACGGACACCGATACGGATACAGATACCGATACGGATACAGATACCGATACTGACACGGACACGGATACGGATACAGATACTGACACGGACACGGACACGGACACTGATACTGATACGGATACGGACACCGATACGGACACCGACACAGATACCGATACGGATACGGATACAGACACGGATACAGACACCGATACCGATACGGACACGGACACGGACACGGACACTGATACCGATACCGATACTGATACTGATACCGACACAGACACAGACACAGACACAGATACCGATACCGATACCGATACTGATACTGATACTGATACTGATACTGATACCGATACGGACACAGATACCGATACCGATACGGATACGGACACCGATACCGATACCGATACCGATGATGATCAATTGGTGGCTGATGCCGGACCGGATCAGACCATATCTCTTGGCGAAGACTTCAATCTGGACGGTTGCGGGTCAACCCTGAATGAGATTTCACTGTGCGATCTGCTCACAGGTCTTGACGGCCTGACTTTGCTCAGCACCCTGGAAGATCAGGGAATGTTTGATATCCGCTGGATTCTGAATGGTGAAGACCTAAGTATCGGCGACAGCAGCAATCCGCTTGTCCTGTCCGACGTCATCGAGGACAACCCCGGATTATTCCTCGGGATCGGCACTTATGAAATCGTCCTGAATATTATCTATGATGAAATTCTGACGGCGTCAGACGAAATGATCCTCCACATCATCGGGATTTCTTTGCCACCGGTGCTTTCAATGGCTATCATCGGATTCCTGCTGATTGTTCGTCGCAGGCGTCAGATTAAATAGACAGAGGCAAATCATTGCACTGGGGAGTCCTGATAAGAGCCGTTTTGGCCGCCGCGATCCTTGTATCAGCTGCAATCGCATTGCTGGTGCTGCCGGGAAAAAAACTCGCCAGTGATGAGCCCTTCCCCGGCGCAGAAGACTTATTCGCCGAAATCAGGCTCGCATTAATTCATGAGAAGGAGGACTTTTTTCAGGACCTCCCGTCCCTGGAACAGTTTAATCCGGAGATTTCCCACCTTTACCTGACCCTGTATCAGCCCGGACAAAAGCCGCTCAGATGGGGGACGCGGCGGGAAGATCTTCGCCAAAGCCTTCTCCGCGTCATATCCAGGATCAGACAGAGCAAGAGATTTTCCGATTTTGACGTTGCCGATCCATCGCAAACCCGCATTCAGATTGAGTATCTGACCAAAAGGCTGCCCTTGGAAAACGTCTCCCTGCCCGGCACATTCCGACAGGATCAGTACAGGTTTGAACCGGGCATCACCGGCCTGCATTTCAGCTACAAGGGCCGGGACTATTATTATATGCCGAGCGAGGCTTACTCCAAAAGCCACATGACCCTGAACCAGGTCTATGATTACCTGAGCAAACGCCTCGGCTTTACCGACAGGTCGCGGCGCAAAAGAATTGACCGCGTCAAAGACAGCATCAGGGACGTGGAACTGATCGAAAGCCGGTCCTTTATAAGCTATAATGACAATGTTCTGGCTCTTTATCGTGGTTATCCCGATCCCTACCCCCGGGATACGCAAGATATCAAGGCTGCCTTCCTGTCCGGTGTAGACTGGATGCTGGATAACATGAAACCCAACGGCCAGTTTCTCTATTTTTATGATGGGTATGCCGACAGCTATGACGATTTTCAGCATCCGAGAAACCCCGGATATTACAATATCCTGCGCCACAGCGGCGGCACCATTACCCTGCTCTGGGCCTATAAACGCACTGGCGATGAAAAATATCTGACGGCTGCCCGGCGCTCCCTGGAATTTCTCCTGACCCAGACCCGTACCCGGGCTATCGGTGATGAAACAGGTCGTTATGTCTTTTTCAATAAAAAGAGCAAACTGGGGGGCGAAGGCATCGGCCTCACTGCCCTGATGCACTATTACGAACTCAGCGGTGATGGAAGATTCCTGACCGCCGCTCACCAGATGGCGCGGCATATTCTTTCCCGGATTGAACCCTCCGGCGAGTTCATGACCTATTTCATCCATCTCAGGTTCAATGACGGCAATCCCCTGCTCACCATCCCGGAAAAGGACCGGAAGGAACTTTTCTCTTTCTATTACCCTGGTGAAGCCCTGATGGGGCTGGCACTTTATGAAAAGCACGCCCCCCTGTCCGATGTCCGGCGGGCAGAAATCCGGCAACAGTCCCGCAAGGCGCTGGATTTCCTGATTTACGAGCGGCCGAAAAAATATCCGGACCAGTTCCTGCCCCTGCCGGCTGACGGCTGGCTGATGCAGGCGATTGAGGAATGGTGGGCTCGGCCGGACATGCGGAACCAGGATTATGCGGACTATGTCTATGCCGATGCCCGCAAGATGATCGATCATATGTATCTGGAGAAAAACGCCCTGTATAAGGACTATGTGGGTCATTTTTTCTATAAACACGGCGACCACGCCTACCCCGACGGCGCCCGGGCCGAGGGCATGCTGTCAGCCTATTTCCTGGCCAAAATGCAGGGGCGCGCTGACGATACTGCTTATTTCCTGCACTATAACAAAAAGGCCGCCAGGGCCTTGATGCAGACCTACAACAGCCCGGAATCCGTTTATTTTGCCCCCTACCCTGAACAACTGATCGGGTCCTTCCGCTTCAAGCTGACCCGTCAGTGGGTGCGCGTGGATTCCGTCCAGCATACGGCCTGTTTTTTTGCGCGCCTTTACCCTGAGTTGTAATATACAACTATAAGTAGTATATTACCCCCATGAACACTGGGGAACTCATATATATCACGATCAGCTTTCTGCTTGTCCTCAAGCTGATGTTCTATCTTGTCGCCGGGCTGATCCTGCTGAGCGGCCTTGATGATCTGTTCATTGACCTTTTCTATGCCCTGCGGGTTCTGTGGCGCAGGGTCTATACCTATCAGCGCCATCCGCCGATGGCTCATCCCGCTCTCGACCGTCAGAAAGAAAACACGTTTGCTGTACTCATTCCCTGCTGGCAGGAAGCCGAGGTTATCGGCGCCATGCTGGAAAATACCCGCAAAAGTTATGACTATGAAAAATACCATCTTTTTGTCGGGCTTTATCCCAATGATCCGGCAAGCCAAAGGGAAGTTGAGCGGGTCACCAAAAATGATAAAAAGGTTTATGCCTGCCTTCTGACCCATGACGGTCCCACCAACAAGGCTGATTGCCTGAACGCCGTTCTGAAACAGGTCTGGAATTATGAGAAAGATACCGGCCGGCAATTTGCCGGCTTTGTTTTGCATGATGCGGAAGACATCGTACATCCGCTGGAACTGAAACTGTTCAATCACCTGATTGACCGCAAGGATATGATCCAGTTGCCGGTCATTCCGCTGGAGCGCCCCTGGTGGGACCTTACCGGCGCTCACTACCAGGACGAATTCGCCGAAAACCACAGCAAGGAACTTGTGGTGCGAGAGGCCCTGACGGGACTGGTGCCCTGTGCCGGCGTCGGTTGTGCCTTCAGCCGCCGGGCCTTCCTGAAACTTCTCCGGCAGGGGGACGTTTTCAGACCGGGCAGCCTGACAGAAGATTATGACCTGTCACTCAGGCTCAAATCCCTGGGATGCCGGGAAATATTCGTCCGCTTCCCCTTTGTCGGAAGCCGCGGTCAGAAACACATTATCGCCACCCGGGAATATTTCCCCAACAGGATGAAAGATGTCATCCGGCAGAAGTCCCGCTGGCTGATCGGCATTGTGTTCCAGTCCTGGCGGCAACAGAAATGGACCGGCTCCTTAACATTTCGCTACGGACTGGTGCGGGACCGCAAGGGGTTCTTCACTGCATGGCTGGCCATGGTTGCCTATTTTCTGTTGTTCGGGATGTTGATCTACTGGGGTCTCGGCAAGACCCTGCTGGCAGGTCACGACATGCCGCCACTGGTCATGGACGGCGAACCTCTGGAATACCTCCTGTGGATTAACCTCGGTCTTCTGTTGAACCGGGCGTTGCACAGGATGTATTTCTGCGCCCGTATCTACGGCCCCTTGTGTGCGCTCTTTTCCCTGCCGCGGCAGGTCTGGGGCAATATCCTGAACTTCCTCGCCGGTTTCAGGGCTTTCCGTCTTTACAGCCTCCACCTGATTACCGGCCAACCGCTGACCTGGGACAAGACCGTCCATGAATTCCCCGCCCCACAGGAGCTCGAACCTTTCCGGGCCCGGCTGGGCGAAATGCTGCTCGAAAAGCAGCTTATTTCCGAAAATGACCTGACAGAAGCGCTCCTCGCGCAGGAAGTCACACCACTGCTGCTGGGACAGATCCTGGTCAGTCGGCAACATATAGATCAAGACGTTCTGGATCAGCTTCTGGACGAACAATCCGGAGAACGTCCTCATGTCAACGAGGTCTAAATATTTCCTGCTTCTCTTGACCTCTGCGGGTATATGTATCCTTGTTTTCCATCTGCTCTGGACCTCGGACCTTTTCCAGCAGGAACGGGCCTGGTATCAGGCCTACCCCTATCGGGGGCTGGATAACCATGCTGGAGGGGCCGTCACAACCGTCCGGACTGCAATTGTCACACCGCCTGCTGCGATGATAACCGCGCCCTCTTCTTTAGCGATGAAAACTGACCTTGATCCTGAAGTGGGGCCTACACCAATACCCAACCAACAATCTGCCATCCCGGTTTCAGTCCCCCCGACACCCATCCCTCCCGTCCTGACGGTACGCTTCGATCTCCCGCAAACGATAGACGAGGTCAGGAAATCCGACAGTAACTGGTATCCCGCGGCTGCACAGGGGTACCGGCTTCTTGCCGACGGGGATCACAGGGGAGCGGCCGAAAAGTTCGAACAGGCGTTAAAACTCAATCCGGATCACACAGACCTGAAACTGCAACTGGCCTACAGTTACCTGAAGCTTCATGAAAACGACCGGGCCGCCAAATGGTTTTCCGCCGCAATACAGGATCAGGATCCCGATGCTCCCTTTGCCCTCCGGCGCCAGTTGGAGGAAGTGAACAACCGCTGGTCCCTGGATGGCTACCTGATCTATCGCGACCAGAATGACAAGGCCGGCCCCCTCACCGGTCCAAATCTGGTCCAGTCACAGGCCGGTATGGAAGTCGCCTGGCAACCGCCCCATATCGGATACAACAATGGCCGCAGATTGCAGCTTTACGGTCGCCTATTGTGGGCGCTGGAAAAGGAAAGTCTGCGCTTCAGCGATACAAGCTACCAGGGCGGGCTGGGCATTCGCCTGAAACCCCTTTCCGCTCACAATTTTGTCCTGTCCGCCGAAAGACTGCTTGAAGTGGGAACATTCGCCCGCAACGACTGGATGGTCCGGGCCGGATATTCCCTCGACCACAACACAGACTGGAAACCGATGAAAAACTGGTGGAGCTGGAGTCTGTATCTGGATGCCGCCCTGATCCGGCCCCAGGATCCGGATATTTTCCTCACCTTCCAGGGACAGGGGGGTTATGCCGTCAGGCTCTCCGAAAAGCTGATTATCAAACCGAGGGGTCTGGTTCTTGCCAGCTGGCAGAAAGATAGATTCCGGGAAGCACATCTTGTCGAGGGTGGGCCGGGAATAACGGCAAAGTATTATTTCAACCAAACCCGGCTCGAAGCCTGGCGCAGTTACCTTGAAGTTTCCGCCGATTACCGTTTCCGGCTGGCCGGCAACAGCCTGGGCAAAAGCGGCCCGGTCATCAGCCTGCAATTTCACTTTTAAAAGCCGGAGACTTCGCTACAATGACGGATGAAGAACACTTGAAACCCTGATATTCCGGGAGCCCCACATGCGCATTCTGACCATCCTGCTTTTCATCCTGTCCGCCCTTCCTGCCTTCGCTGATGAAACAACAGAAAAACAACAGCTTGTTGTGGAAATCATGAAAGAATCCCGGATGACGGAAACCATGAACAAAAGCCTGATGATGGTCGGCGAACAGCTCAAAGCCAATCTGCAGAAGCTTCAGGGGCAGATGTCAGAGGAAAAAGCCGCCGTTTTCCAGGAGGTTTTTTCCGAGGAAATGTCCAAAATGACCAACCAGACAGCAGCTTTCAGTGCGGGTTTCATGGTCGAGAATTACACGATCGATGACCTCAAGGTGATGCTGGAGTTTTACAAGTCGCCAACAGGCAAGAAAAGCATGGCGCTGATGCCGGAAATGATGGTCAAAACCCAGAAATTCATGCAGTCGGTGCTGCCGGGCACTTTTTCCAATATCCAGCAGAAACTGCAGTCCCGTTTTGATGCCCTGAATGAAGACAATCCCAGCTGATCAGTTTGGACCGTCGGCCAGTCAGACTCCTATTTCGCTTTTAATTCCCGGAATTTCCCATACCATATGGAAAAACATAAGGGGATTAAAATGAAATCTGTTGCTGTCCTGCTTTCCGGCCTGTGCCTGTCCGCCCTCACCCTGCCGGCCCTCGCCTGTGAAAAGGCTGACCTGGTCCTGCATAACGCCACTATTTATACCGTCCATGACAAGGCACCCAAGGCCGAGGCCGTCGCCATCAAGGATGGGAAATTCATTTATGTCGGTAATGAAGATGGGATAAAGCCCTATCTCTGCGGCGACAACCAGATCCGCGATCTTCACGGCATGGCCGTGTATCCCGGTTTTACCGACTCCCATTATCACCTGAAAGGCGTCGGCTACCGGGAGAAGGAACTGAACCTGCAGGGCTCGGAAAGCCTCAAAGCCATGCTGCAACAGGTGTCCGCTTATCAGCAAGCTCACCCGGCTCCGGCACGCGACTGGCTGGTCGGTCGCGGCTGGATCGAAAAAACCTGGCCGGAAAAACGTTTTCCCACCTTGCGGGAAATTGATGCCATCGTCCCCGACCGTCCCGCCTTTCTGGTCCGGGCGGACGGCCATGCGGGTATTGCCAATAGCCGTGCTCTGGAACTGGCCGGAATTGACGCCGAAACACAGGCCCCTGACGGCGGCGCCATTTTAAAGGACCCTGATGGCAAACCCAGCGGCATGCTAGTGGATAACGCCATGGTAATGGTCACCCGCCTCATTCCCGAACCCAGCCGGGCGGACGACAAGGACGCCTTTGTCCTCGCTACAAACCGAAATGCCAGCCTCGGCTGGACCCAGATCCAGAATGCCGGCGGTATCTGGCAGGACCTGGAACTCCTTGATGAACTCCGCCAGGAAGGCAAGCTCAAGACCCGGGTCTATTATGCCCTGTCGGAAGGCGAGCCCGCAAAAAGACTGCTGGCCGAAGGACCGGTCATAGACCCAGGCCACATGATTGTCGCCCATGCCATCAAACTTTATTCAGATGGTGCGCTGGGATCGCGCGGGGCAGCCCTGCTTGCGGACTATTCGGACCATCACAGCAAGGGTCTGTTGCTAACTGATCATGACAGGATCATGCCAATCCTCATCCAAGCCCTGAAGAAGGGTATCCAGATTGAAACCCACGCCATCGGCGACCGCGCCAACCGGCTGGTGCTCGACTGGTATGAAGAAGCCTTTTCCAAGGTGCCGCCGGAACAGCGGAAAATCAAGGAGCCGCGCTGGCGCATCGAGCATGCCCAGAATATTCATCCCGACGACCAGCAGCGCTTTGTCGACCTGGGCGTCATCCCCTCCATGCAGGCGAGCCACGCCATCGGGGACCTGCATTTTGCCCCGGACCGGCTCGGCCCTGAGCGGCTGAAATATGCCTATCCCTGGAAGGACATGATCAAAAAAGGCGCCATCATCCCCGGCGGCTCCGACGCCCCGGTGGAGATCGGCGACCCGAGGATTGAATTTTATGCCGCTGTCATCCGCAAGGACCTGAACGGCTATCAGGCCGAAGGCTGGCACCCGGAACAGGCGCTGAGCCGGGTGGAAGCGCTCAAGATGCTGACAATCTGGCCCGCCATTGCCGCCTTTCAGGAGGATGTCCGCGGCAGCATCGAGGTTGGCAAGCTCGCCGACCTGACAGTCCTGACAAAAGACCTGATGACAGAGCCGGAGGAAAACCTGATGAGTTCAAGCACCGTCATGACTATTGTAGCCGGGACAATCGTCTTCGAAAAATAAACCTGACCTATCCCAGGCTTTTCGACACGATCTCGTAAACATCCGGCGACAGGTCCTTGAAGGACAGGATCCGCATCAGGGTCTTTTTCATCAGCTGCTGACGGTCCGCATCATACATTTTCCACCTTGTCAGCGGCCGTACCAGCCCGGCTGAAATCTGTGGATTGATGGGGTCCAGTTCCTCCAGGATATCACCCAGAAATTTATATCCTTTGCCTGATTTGTCATGGAAGTTAACCGGATTGAGCGCGCAAAACGCGCTGATCAGCGAGCGCACCCGGTTCGGCGTGCGGATATCGAAATCCGGATGGCGACGCAGTTTTTTCACCGCCTCCAGGGTATCCGCACGGCGGCTCGTTGCCTGGACGGAGAACCATTTATCCAGCACAAGGGCTTCATGTTTCCATTTGTCATAGAAAGTACCCAGGGCCCCTTCCCGGGCCGGGCTGTCGCTATTGGCCAGCACTGACAGGGCGGCAATCTCGTTGGTCATATTGTCCGCATTCATAAACTGCTTGATGGCCAGCTTGCCGATATCGTCCTCGCCCAGTTCCATCAGATAGCCCAGCGCCATATTCCTGAGGCGGCGTTTTCCCACGGCGTCCGAAGAAAATTCAAAGGGCCCATCATCTTCACACAGGGTGTAGATCGCCCTGAAGTCATTCTCCAGCGCATGGGCCAGCTGACCACGGACAAATTCCCGCGCCGCATGAATGCCGTCCACATCCACCGGGGTGCGCATCTGGCCGAGCACGGCTTCCGACGGCAGGGACAGGATTTCTGCCTTGAAGGCATTGTCCAGCGCCTCATCATCCAGCACCTTGCCGATGGCATTGATGAATTTGGGATTCAGCTCCACAGGCCTGTGGGCGGCAAAATCATCCACCAGCCCCAGGATGATGTTGGCGGACAGGGTCTGGGCTGCTTCCCAGCGGTTGAAACTGTCGCTGTCATGGGCCAGAAGAAACAGGAACTGGTCCTCATCCAGACCGGTGTTTAGTTTCACCGGGGCGGAAAAGCCTCTCAATACGGAAGGTACCGGTTTTTCAGACACATTGACAAAACGGAAGGTCTGGCTGGCTTCCTTCAGGTCAAGCACCCGGGTGCCGTCAACATCCTGCGGGGCATTTTCCCCGTCCAGCTGCAGCGGCATATCCGAACCATCCGGGCCCACAAGACCCACTGCCACCGGAATATGCATGGGTTTCTTGCCGGTCTGGCCGGGTGTATCGGGTATGGACTGGCACAGGGTCAGTTCAAAGACATTTGCGGTATCGTCATAACGGCTTTCCACCGTTAGTTCCGGGGTGCCCGCCTGACTGTACCACAGGCTGAACTGGCTGAGGTCGGCACCGGACGCATCCTGCATGGCGGACAGAAAATCGTCACAGGTCACCGCTTCGCCGTCATGGCGGTCAAAATAGAGATCCATGCCCTTACGGAAGTTTTCCGGCCCCAGCAGGGTATGATACATGCGGATAAGCTCGGCCCCTTTTTCATAGACCGTTACCGTGTAGAAGTTATTGATCTCGATATAGTTATCAGGCCGGACCGGATGGGCCATGGGGCCGCTGTCCTCGGCAAACTGATATTGCCGAAGCATCCGCACGTCCTCGATCCTTTTCACCGCCGGGGAGCCCATATCGGCAGAGAATTGCTGGTCCCGGAACACGGTCAGCCCTTCCTTGAGGCTGAGCTGGAACCAGTCCCGGCAGGTCACACGGTTGCCGGTCCAGTTGTGGAAATATTCGTGGGCAACGATAGCCTCCACGGCCGCAAAATCCGCATCGGTCGCGGTTTTCGGATTGGCCAGAACACATTTTGTATTGAAGATGTTGAGGCTCTTGTTTTCCATGGCCCCCATGTTGAAATGACTAACCGCGACGATGTTGAAGATGTCCAGGTCATATTCCAGACCGTAAACCTCTTCATCCCATTTCATGGATTTTTTCAGGCTGTCCATAGCGTGACGACATTTGTCCAGGTCCTGCGGCGCGACAAATATCCTGAGTGTCACTTTCTCCCCGGACATGGTGGTGAAATGGTCTTCCAGATATTGAAGGTCACCGGCCACCAACGCAAACAGATAACAGGGTTTCGGGAACGGATCATCCCAGACCACAAAATGACGCCCTTCCCCCAGAAGGCCGTTATCCACTTCGTTACCATTGGACAGAAGCACCGGATATTTGTGACGATCCGCTTCGATACGCACCCGGTAAGTCGCCATCACATCGGACCGGTCGAGGAAATAGGTAATACGGCGGAAACCTTCTGCCTCGCACTGGGTACAATACATATCTTTGGAAATATAAAGCCCTTCCAGCGCCGTATTGGCGGAAGGGTCAATATCGTTGCAAATGACGAGCTCAAATTCCTCCGGCAGGTCGGAGATGGTCAGAGTCTCTTCGTCAACCTCGTAGCTGTCAGGCGTCAGCTTTTTACCGTCCAGTTCGACGGATACCAGCTTCATATGACTTCCGTTCAGCACCAGCGGGGTATCAAGACCACCGGACTGGCGACGTATCTGCAGACGGGATGTCACATGTGTCACCCCTTCCTCAAGCTGAAACAAAAGATCAACCTTGTCTATTGTATAGTCAGGTTCTTTGTAATCCTTGAGATATTTAGTTTGCGGAGGGGCCACAGCCTGGGATACGTCCACCATATAGACCTTTCTTGATTAGCAACATCGGGACGGAGGCGATACCGCCGCACCCCGGCTGGTTTTTTCCTTGCTCCCCGAACCCGGAGAAATTGTGATCATCTGATCTTGGTAGGGGTTACCGCTTATTTTCACATAGGTTTTTTCACGCACGACCTGACGCTGTCCACGTTCAAAAACTTCGCCGTTTTCCGCTTCCACCCGTTTCCAGGGCCCTTTGTACATCACGGTATATTTTTTGTCACCTGCGGTACTTTCAATATTTTTCGAGGCCAGAACTGTCATAGAACGATATTCAATGCCTTCAATAACCTGCCAGGGATCATCCTCATATTTATCGATCACGATAGCCTCGAAGCCTGTTTCTTCCAGCAAGCTGATAAATTCCTGTTCCTGGAAGGCGCCGGAAATACACCCGCTCCACAGGGTTTCATCCTCCTTCAAATGCGCCGGCGAGAATTTGTCAGAGACGATGTCCGATATGGCTATACGGCCACCTGGTTTCAGAACCCGGAACATTTCCCTGAAAAGTTTTCGCTTTTCGTGGTCGGAAACAAGGTTAAGCACACAGTTGCTGACTATTATATCCACGCTCCCATCCGCCACAAGGGGGTTTTCCAGACGCAGCCTGTCAATTTCCTGCTGAAGTCTGGCGTATCCGTCAGCATCACTTACCGGGTTGGCCTGAAGATATTCTTCCACCAGAGACATATCCGTTTTCATGTCCTGGATTTGCCCTTTGCGGAATTCAACATTGGCATAGCCTATTTTTTCCGCAATGACCGGAGCGTTGCGCCGGGCGAGTTCCAGCATGTCATCTGTCATATCCACGCCGATTACACGCCCCTCGGGACCAACCACCTGGGACGCGATAAAACATATTTTTCCGCCGCCTGAGCCAAGATCCAGCACCACATCTCCCGGCCCGATATACCGGGACGGATCGCCACAGCCATAATCCTTTTCGATCACTTCATCGGGAATAACCTTCAGATAGTGTGGATCATAGTCCACCGGGCAACAGAGGTCAGCCTGCCGCTCTTTTGCCCCTTCGGCATACCGCTGCTGCACTTTTTTATTCACATGCAAATCCACTTGATATTCTCCATTATTAATTCAGATCGTCATTCGGAATAATCGAGCGAATCATGACATACCCCCACAGGTCGGGGAATAAATATTGATCACAATAGCGCGAGCCGTCAGCTGAGCAGAGGCCCCTTCCAGCTTTTCATTTTGCGGTAAATTGTCGAGGGGTTGATCTCGAGGTAGCCAGCCGCCCTGGATATATTACCATCACAAAGGCGGATCGCCTCTTCGATAATTTCCCGCTCCTGTTCCAGAAGCGGCCGGATCGACTTTGGCGACATTTTCGGCAGAACAACAACATTGTCTCCTGCCCGGGCTACCTGCTCCACGGCGGAGATCGAAGGCATTTCCACCTTATATCTGTTGAACGGCGCCGGCAGCATGTTCATTTCCACCTCTTCGCCGTTATTCAGCACCACGACATTCCGGATGATATTCTGCATCTGCCGCACATTTCCGGGCCAGGGATGGTGCAGAAACACTTTCTCAACCTCCGGAGAGAAACGAACAAAATTCTTGCCTTCCTCGCGATTGAAATTGTCCAGCAGGGCATAGGCAATCTCGAGCTTGTCCCGGCCCCGGTCCCTGAGCGGCGGCATGTGAACCGGCACCACATTCAGGCGGTAATAGAGATCTTCCCTGAACAGCCCCTGTTCGACCATCTTCAAGGGATCACGATTGGTGGCGCAGACAAAGCGGACATCCACTTTCATCATATCCGTGCTGCCCACCTTCTGGAACGTGCCGGACTGGATAAACCGCAACAGCTTGGCCTGCAGGTCGATATCCATTTCGCCGATCTCATCAAGAAACAATGTACCCCCGTCAGCCCGCAACGCGGCCCCTTCCCGGTTTTCAATGGCGCCGGTGAAGGCGCCTTTGACATGGCCGAAAATCTCGCTTTCCATCAGATCCTTGGGAATCGCCCCGCAGTTCAGGACGATAAATTCCTTGTCCCGGCGCGGACTGAGCTCGTGAATGGCGTGGGCCGCCAGTTCCTTTCCGGTTCCGCTTTCACCGGTGATAAAAACGGTGGCCCTGCTGCCGGCCACATTTTCAATAATCTTGTAGACAGACTGCATGGGCAGGGAACTGCCCAGCATATTGCAAAATTCCCGACGATCCTCGAACTGGCTCTGGTAGGTATGAACAACCTTTTTCAGCCGCACCCGTTCCAGCGCATTGCGCACGGTAAAAACCAGCCGGCTTTTATCAAAGGGTTTCAGCAGAAATTCAAAGGCTCCGAGCCGCATGGCGTCCACCGCCCTGGAAATTGACCCGTGTGCGGTAATAACAACCACGCTTGTTTCGATTTTTTTCTCGGCGATATGCTCCAGGATCTGCATCCCGTCCATATCAGGCAGCTGCATATCGAGAAGGACCACTTCAGGGCGCCCGTTCTCAAGATATTGGAAAGCTTCCCCCCCGGTCGCAACATGCGTGACCTGGACATTTTCGTCGCTCAGGTATTCCTTGTAAATTGAAGCGAGTGGAAGCGTATCTTCAACAAGCAATATGGTCGGAGTAACCAAAGTTCACCCTGTTATGCTGTAGCGACCCGTTTCAGATCACTTTAGTACCTAAATATTACTCTAAAATACTTGTCCGCCGGGAAGAGATCAAGCGACAAATAGCCGGTCCACTTCGTCGACCAGGTCCTTCAGATGGAATGGTTTCTGCAAAACCTTTGAGTTGGTCGGCCGGTCCCGGGTTTTATCCATGGCCACGGCAGCAAACCCGGTGATAAACATAACCTGGAGGTCCGGCTGCATTTTTGTCGCCCGACGGGCCAGTTCGATACCATCCATGCCCGGCATCACAATATCCGTCAGCAAAAGATCAAACCCGCCACCGGCAAGTAGCGGTAACGCGTCAGTTCCCTGTCCTACGGAAATCACCTTATATCCGGCTTTTTCGAGGGAGCGCGCCAGAAAAACACGCATCGTCTCATCGTCTTCGGCTAACAGAATTCGCGCCACTAAATATACCCTTAATTTTGTCCAGTGATTATCCCTGCCGGGAATTTCAGACCCCGGGAACACAAATATATTCATAAACTATCTTCGAAATCTTAATTTTTCCACAAATTATTTGGACCATTGTCTTCCTTTTGTTTATCTTTAGCCATCCTGCATAAAATATTTTCAGGGTCGGGACCTGCAGACACCCTTATGAAAACTTATTCTATTACTCCACCGGACACCTCCTCAAACGGCATCATATACAACAGCCCCCACAGCGGCCGTTATCTGCCCGAAGAGTTTGTAAACAGGTTTGACGGACAGCCGATAAAGCTGCACCAGTCCGGCGACAGTCGTATGGATGAAGTCATTAGCGGCACAACATCGGCGGGATCCCATCTATTCAAGAATCTGTATGGCAGAATTTATGTGGACACAAATCGCGACGTGCGTGAACTGGATCCCCATTGTCTGAAGGATTCCCCCCGAAGCATCAAATTCATCAAGAGCGAGAAAGTAGTTCGCGGGTTTGGCGTCATCCCGATGAGAACCTTTGACGGACAGGATATCTATCCGGAGAAAAGCCTGAGTTACGAGACTGCCCGGGCCCGGCTGGATCAGGTTTATCAGCCGGTACACGCAGCACTCGGTGAACTCCTGGACAAGGCCCGGAGTGACCACGGCTACTATCTTTTGGTGGATTGCCATTCCATGCCGTCATACAAGTTCATCAATTCCCGCCTGCAGGCATCTAACCAGGCAGACGTGGTCATCGGCAATAACTTTGACAAAAGCTGTTACCCCAACATATCCCGGTTTGTGGCCGATCATTTTGAGGCCGAAGGCCTGGCAGTCAGATTCAATGCCCCCTACGCCGGCGGCTATAACACGGTTCATTACGGGCAGCCAAACTACCATAAACACGCAATTCAGATCGAATTGAACCGCAGCCTTTACCTGAACGAAGAAGACCTGACCCTGCATCAGGGATTTGAGGAACTGAAGGACTCCATGACCAGCTTATCCCGAAAACTGGACTGCGAAATCAGGAATCTCCTCTGACAGCGAGACCTGAAAACAAATAAAAAAGGGCCATATCCGGAGATACGGCCCAAGTTTAGGGAGGAAACGCCCACGTAGGGCTCAAGCGTGTATTCCTACACCAAGAACAACGCTCATTAATATATTTAGTAACTCCACAGCCAAAATCAAGAGGAAAAAAGTTATTATTTTACAATGACTTACCCTTAACATAAATGTCACACTGTGTCAATTATGCAACAGGTTCATTTTATCTGGAAAAGCTTTACTTTTCAAATGGATACTCCCCTTCAACATCATCATTGGACGAAAATATCACAGTCCTCTTTCTGCCTCTTATCAAGCCTGCATCCCGGGGAAACCCAGGTCACTTTTCGAATTATATTTTTCTTGCAGGGTGATTCGTTTTAAGACATTGTTTGGGCAGCCGGGACAAAGATTCAAAATATCTACATAAGAAATTCAAAAGGGTGGACACAGGACTGTATGATTGATTTTAACAATCCCTATGTACTTCTTGGCCTGTTACCGTTTGTACTAACCATGCTTGCCATGGCGCTCACCCGCTTTTATGTCGGCGAAGGGCTGGGCAACACCATGGCCAGCGCTTCGCTGGTCGGCTCTTTCCTTCTTGTGCTGCTGATCTACTTTGGCTGGCCGACGTGGCCGGCAGAGCATCATCGGGAGGTCATTCTGTATCTGTGTCTGTTTACCCTGCTGTACGGGCTGCTGCTGGACAGATTTCCCGGACTGGATTCGGCCAATATATTTTTCAAATCCATCATACCTCTGAGCGGCACATTCTGGGTTCTGGCCCCCGGTAGTGATCCCCTCGCTTTCAGCGAAGCCGAATACAGGGGCTTGGCTCTCATTGCAGTTGTGGCTATGGGATATTTTCTGAAACTGGAACAGGATTGGCAGGATGGTCTGGACCTGACACTCCCCCTGCTATTAGTCGGTCTCGGCGGAATGGCCATAGCATGGACTGGTGGATACGACATCACCCGCGACATATTACTGGCTTATTCTTCAGCTCTTGGCGGATATATGCTGCTCAATATGCATAAAAGACGCTTCCCACTGGGTGCAGCCGGACTGTATCCGTCCTTCATGATCATACTGACCAGTCTGCTGTCATTGATTATGGATACGCCATCCCTGTCACCGGCCATTATTCTTCTGTCGGGTATTTTTCTTGCCGACGGCATCAGTCATCGTCTGCCGCTATCGCTGCCACACAAAGGCAAGAAAGCAGGGGTCATGGTCAGCCTGATGGTTTTATCGCTGATCTTTGCATATATGGGATGATGGCATTACATGCCGCTATTGGCGAGAGCCTGCTTCAGATGAAACCGTATACCGGAGTTATCGCCTTCGCGGTCTAGAATGTCGAGAGCATTTTTCCATTCCTGTCGGGCTTTCAGCTTTTCATTCAATCTGAGATAAACTGTACCAAGCTTGTAATGGACATAACTTTTCTCGTTGGCATTGTGGGCATAGGATTTTGCCTGATTGTACAATTTCTGTGCGCTGGAAAAATTTTCTAGTAATAGTTGCTGATCAGCAGCCTGGATATTCTCCAGATAGGCAGTCTCGCTCTGGGCCTGCACTGATACAGTTGCAAAAAACCAGAAAACACCCGCAATGATCAAAGAATATAATTTCATGTCCCACCCCACTTAAACTCACGTTATAGCACCAAACCCTAAAATCTAGTTATAGTTAACAATTAAGGCAAGAATTTGGTCAATTCAACAACTCTGTTAACTTTTAACCTTAATTATTTAAGTATAACTTATTTGGTTAACAGTAGCAGAGCCAGATTAATGCAGAATTAATAATATTGAAAAAGCCGCATATTCAGGTAATTCCAAACCTCTGCAGAACTTCAGCCAGATCATTGCCGAAATGTTCCCCGCGCCGGATGATCCCCACACTCATGGGCAGGGCTTTCAGGTCAGGATGGTCGAGTTCCATACTCGTCAAGATTGCAACAGCACCATTTTTTGTTGTCGGCATTGACTTCAATGCACAGGCAAGGTCAATACCGGAAAGACGGGGCATCACTGCCGTGGTAATTACCAGATCCGGGCGTGTCTCCAGAATAATCTCAAAGGCGTCCAGGGAATCAAGAACGGTCGAGACACGATATCCACATTCTACCAGTTCGCGTTCCACAACCCTCGCCGCTGTTTTTTGCGGCAAAACCAGTGTCACATCCTTGTCAGTTTTTTTCACGTCCCCGACATCGAAAGTGGAATGGTGCGGCAAAGCCTGGATATCAGCCGCCACATCCTCAGCCGGGGTGGAGGAGCCGTCCAGAAGCCCCATAATCTTGTCACTGAACTGCTGAAGATCGCGGATGTTCTTGTCCCCGATCTCGTCCATATGCCAGAGATAGTCGTCAAGACGCTGACAAATGGAGGACAGCCCCGGCAGCTTGACCGCCTTTACCTTAAGGCGAAGGTTGGATGCGTCCTGGGCCAGCATTGCTTTGGCTTTTTCCCCCTTTACCTCGCCGCTAAGAACCTGCTGTAGACGCACTTCCAGGCTTCCAGCCACATCACGAGCCTCATCCAGCGCTTCAGATTCGTAAAGATTTTCCAGTTCAGTTTCGGAGAGAATACTCATGTCTACCCTATATAGTCGTGTAAGAATTAAAATCAGGGTGAATATACGAAGCAGAAATTAATAGTTGGCTAATGAAATGGGAAAATCAGGAAAGCTGTTTGATACAGGTTTGGAATTTCCAGCAGCCAACCCGGTGACGGATTTCCAGGGTCCGGTCGACTTCACCAGGCGGGGCAATGTGCCAGTCCCACTCAAGAGCAGGAGAACCAAGCCTTGCCGCGACCTTTTCTGACAAGGCCTCTTCCTGTTCAAGCAGCATGCCTCTGTCAATATACTCCCGCTTCAGGTCAGACAGGAGCAATACCGGACATTCAAATTGTTCCAGCCAGTCGATATGCTGAATCAGGATCGTATCTGTGAAATCATCCTCCGGCTTGCTCCCGCCTTTCTCAAGACATTTAACCGGCAGAAGCGCCAGTTGAGACAATATATTCAGCGAAACCACCAGCCCTGGCGGAGGAGCAAGCGCCAGGTCCGGCGGGGCTCCCTTATTCTGATTCTGATGAGAATAGACCTCGGCCGCCCGACCGGTCACATCCACCTCGATAAAGCTGATCTTTTCATCCTGCTGGTAAGGCTTGCGTACGGCCGGCAGATGCACGATATCAACAAGGCTGACCTGAAAATCACGGGTGCGTAATTCCTCCAACGGTACATCATGAAGACTGCCGGATCCAATAATGACAACATGACTGCCCGGCGCCAGACTATCAGCCGCCGAGAGTATTTCCCTCCGGCAGGCCTCCAGATGACTCTGCCAGGCTCCCTGACAACGCCTGTAACGGCTTTCAATCGCAATGGCTTCCCGCACGTACCCCATAGCTTTTGCCGTGGCATCGGCAGAAGTCACCAGGTGCTGGAAAAACTCCCTAAGCATCCGGCTCCATCACCACAACAACCTTGCCCGAGGATTTACGATCCCGGAGCGACCGGATCGCCTCCGCTGTTTGTTCCAGGGGGTATATCTTGCTGATATGAGGTTTGATTTTTCCCTCCTCATACCACTTCAGAAGCTGTTTGGCACTGTCCACAAGAACCTCATTTTTGAATTCCTTGTAAGCTCCCCAGTAAAATCCGATCAGTTCGATATTCTTCACCAGCAGATGGTTGGCCGGGACCTGGGGGATATCGCCGCTGGCAAAACCGATCACCAGGATCCGGCCTTCCGACGCCATGGCCCGGAAACAGGCCCGGAACACGTCACCGCCTACGGCATCATAAACCACATTTACCCCCTTGCCTCCGGTAATTTCCTTGAGGCGCTCACGCACATCCTCGTCCTTGTAGTTGATGGTATATTCCGCCCCCTTGCTGCGTGCTATTTCCAGCTTGTCATCATTTCCGGCAAGCGCTATCACCCGGGCCCCCATCAGATGGCCGATTTCCACAGCCGTCAGGCCGACCCCTCCACCAGCGCCGGTCACCACCAGCCATTCCCCGGGCTGTAATTTCGCCCGGTAGTCAAGCGCCACATGGCTTGTTCCATAGGCGACAACAAAACTGGCCACATCCTCGTGCGGCATGCCTGCCGGCACCTTGAGCAAGGCGTCAACGGGCACGGCAATTTTTTCAGCAAATCCGCCCCAGTTTGTCAGGGCCTGCACATGATCACCGACTTTATAACCGGTAACACCCTCACCCAGTTCAGCTATAATTCCTGAAATCTCGAGCCCCGGGCTGAAGGGTTTCGGCGGCTTGACCTGGTAGGTTCCTTCTACCATCAAACTGTCGGCAAAATTGACGCTACAGGCCTTGACATCAACAACAACTCTCCCCATTTCTGCCACAGGGTCAGCCACCTCCGCTAAACGCAAATTGCTCAAGGGTCCGTTTTCCCGCACGATCATGGCTTTCATCGATTCCTCCCGTCATGATAAATTCACATGGACAAAGGCCGCAGGATGGCTATACTGCGCCGAATTTTTGCCCTTTATTGCACCGCAACAGTGATAGGCGTTCGCGGGTGGCAGATCAACAGTTTTAAATGATACGAGTTTAAATACATGACGTTACGTAATATCGCCATCATCGCCCACGTGGACCATGGCAAAACGACTCTTGTGGACACTATGTTCCGCCAAAGCGGCCTTTTCCGCGATAATCAGCGCGTTGAAGAGCGGGCCATGGACAGCAATGACCTCGAAAAAGAGCGCGGCATTACCATTCTGGCGAAATGTACCGCTGTGGAATGGCACGGCACCCGCATCAATATTGTGGACACCCCCGGCCACGCCGATTTCGGTGGTGAAGTCGAACGTATCCTGAGCATGGTCGACGGCGTGATCCTTCTGGTGGATGCTGCCGAGGGTCCCATGCCGCAGACCAAATTTGTGCTTTCCAAGGCACTGGCGCTTGGCCTCAAACCCATTGTGGTGGTCAACAAGGTCGATAAACCGGACCGTCGTCCGGACGAGGTGCATGACGAGGTATTTGACCTGTTTGTTGCCCTGGACGCCAATGACGAGCAGCTTGATTTCCCGACCCTGTTCGCCTCCGGCCGGGACGGCTGGGCCGACAGGGAGCTGGAGGGAGAACGCAAGGATCTTGCCCCCCTGTTTGAAACCATCATCAGTCATTTCAAGGCCCCGGAAGTCGCCACCGAGGAAAACATCGCCAAGCCCTTTACCATGCTGGCGACACTTCTGGACCGCGACAACTTCATGGGCCGCGTACTCACCGGTCGTGTGCAGAGCGGAAAAATCAAGGTCAATGACCCGATCAAAGTTCTGAACGCCAGAGGCGAAGTTGTGGAACAGGGCCGCGCCAGCAAGCTGATGTCCTTCCATGGCCTGGAACGGGTCCCCGTAAACGAAGCTCAGGCGGGCGATATCATTGCCATCGCCGGCCTGTCCGTCGGCACGGTTGCAGACACATTCTGCGCTCCCGAAGTAACGGAAGCCCTGCAGGCACAGCCCATTGATCCACCGACCCTGAGCATGAAATTCAGCGTTAACGACAGCCCCCTTGCCGGACGTGAAGGCAAGAAAGTCACCAGCCGCCTGATCCGGGATCGCCTGGAAAGGGAATCCGAAGGCAACGTGGCCATCAAAATCACCGAAAGCGAAGACAAGGACAGCTTCGAGGTTGCCGGGCGCGGCGAACTGCAGCTCGGTGTCCTGATCGAAACCATGCGCCGGGAAGGCTTTGAATTGTCCATTTCCCGCCCGCAGGTCCTGCTTAAAAGGGATCCGGAAACAGGCGGACAGCTGGAGCCTTACGAGGAAGTCGTCGTCGACGTTGACGAAGAATATTCCGGTGGCGTTGTCGAGAAAATGAGCCTGCGCAAGGCAGAAATGACCGACATGAGGTCCAGTGGCGCAGGCAAAACCCGCATTACTTTCCTGGCCCCGTCTCGCGGCCTGATCGGTTACCACGGCGAGTTTCTGACGGATACCCGGGGCACCGGTGTCATGAACCGGGTCTTTCACAGCTATGGTCCCTACAAGGGCGCCATCACAGGTCGTCGTCAGGGCGTCCTGATTTCAAACAGCAACGGCAAAGCCGTTGCCTATGCCCTGTGGAATCTGGAAGAACGCGGCATCATCATGGTCAACCCGCAGGAAGACCTTTACGAAGGCATGATCATCGGTGAACATTCCCGGGACAACGACCTGGATGTGAACCCGATCAAGGGTAAACAGCTGACCAACGTCCGCGCCTCTGGTAAAGACGACGCCGTCAAGCTGACCCCGCCGAAGAAGATGGGACTGGAAGAAGCCATCGCTTACATCAACGATGACGAACTTGTCGAAGTCACGCCGGAAAATGTTCGTCTGCGGAAAAGATATCTGGACCCGAACGACCGTAAAAGGGCGCTGCGCACAGCCAAGGCAAGCTAAAGATTTAACATTTAGAAATCATATAAAAAGCCGGGATCTCCCGGCTTTTTACGTTTAACTCCTCCTCCGGGAACAAATCTGCTGAAACACAACATGACAAAATCCGGAAAATCTGACAGCCCCTGCACAGGAATATGTCGTCTGCGCGATGAGGGTGACTGGTGCATCGGATGTGGAAGATTGGCCAGCGAACTCTTTAACTGGACGGACAGACCTGAAAAAGAACGTCGTGAAATAATCAGACACGCCAGACAGCGGCTGCTGACACCCGGAAGAAAATAAGCCCTGTTTACCTAAACTTAAGGGCTTTTCACTAGAATACGGATGACAAATGGACAAAAAGGTTTCGCAAATGACACATTTTCTGGTGACGGACGATAATCCAAACGGCTTCAAGCTGGAAGATATTCTGAATATTATACGCAAAGACATTTTCAAACGGGCAACGCTGATCATGGATGACGAACGTCCGGAAGCCCAGCATGTCCTGAACAATAATGTCGAAATCCTGGGTTTGATTACAGACGCCATCGATCTGGCCAAAGATAGCACTCTGACGCTTGAAAAAGCCTTTGGCCCTTCAAGCGGCGACAGTCCCCGGATCGGAAAATAATTATCCTCTGAATCTCTGCGGTGAAATTTCCCTGATCGGTAATGTCCGGTCAGGTTCTTCCTTCATAATCAGGTCACTAATCAGCTGTCCGATGGCAGGCGAGGTCTGAATTCCAAACCCGCCCTGCCCGACACACCAGAAAAAACCTTCATTCTCCGGATCAAACCCGATGACGGGA